>JAIRQA010000016.1 GCA_031256715.1 Coriobacteriales bacterium
TTTAGACTGCAAGAAAGCTCTAGTAGGATACTATGAGCGCTTTGGTTATAGACTGTTGTCTGATGTGCCATCTGACACAGGTCTTTACAAGATGTTTAAGGTGTTGCCTAAGTTGGTTGTGGCTTGATATCTTTAATATCATTAATATCTTTAATATCTTTAATATCTTGGTATTAGTTATATTCTGTGTATTAGCAAAATAAAGCCTCTCGGTTACCCGGGAGGCTTTATTTATTCAGGCAAAAGATTGCTAATTATTTTGTCTGTCGTTGCCATTAGCTGTGCCTGCGGCTTTGTAGCCTATGGGCTTAGCTTTTTTGATGTGTCTTTTTGGTAGACCCTAATAATCCTTAAATAATCTCGCTTAAAAAACGGCATAAAAAGGCGTTGAAAGCCAAAAAAAATCAGAAAATTACTTGACAGCACAGCTATTCTGTAATACAGTATACTAGTACTAAGTATTACTGCATACCAGTGTTACATAATAGGAGTTACATAATAGAAGTTACATAATGGGCATAACATAATAGAAGCAGTATAAAAGACGAAACGCAAAAATAGCAGCACAATAAAAGCAACTGCAAGTAGAACCTAGTTAATAACTAAGGTGCCTAGATACGAACTGCGCAATTAAGTAAGAAGTAGATAAAAACTAGACAGGAGGAAGCAAACTGGATAATCTAACCGAAATGCTGAAGGGCGTGCTTGAGGGCTGTGTCTTAGAGATTATCAGCCGCGAGCAAATTTATGGCTACGAGATTACACGTCGCCTAAACGCACTTGGTTTTACCGATGTAGTTGATGGCACTGTTTATACAATATTAATGCGCTTAGAGAAAAATGCGCTAGTGGATATTCAGAAGAGGGCATCTGAGATCGGTCCGCCAAGGAAGTTCTTTACTCTAAATGAAACAGGTAAAAAAGAATTGCAAATGTTTTGGGAGCGCTGGGGCTTTGTTGTGTCAAAGCTAGAACAGCTAAGAAAACAAAAGTAAGGGAAGGCAACGAAGATGAGCGAGTTTTTTAACAAGTATTTTAATATCAAAAAGATTGTCGCCGACAAAAAGGAATACAGGCAACAAATGCAAAGAGTAGACGCGCTGCCAGAGGAATATCGCTTTGTATTTAAGCAGATTCAGAAGCATATGTGGAACTTTGCCGGTGGAGACGGCATGGATATGCTTAAGATTCACTATGATTTAATCGATCTTTTTGAGAGCGCTGCAGCGGACGGCAAACGCGTCTTAGAGGTGACAGGCAATGACGTGGCTGGTTTTTGCGACGAGTTGCTAAAAAATGCTAGAACCTATACAGAAGATTGGCGTTTAAAGCTAAACAAGAGTATCCACAAAAAGCTGGAGGAAACAAAATGAGCTCGCTAAAAATGGCAACCCCAACGCTGGCTTCGCAAACTCCGCCGCAAACTCCGCCGCTAACTTCTTCGTTGCCAACCCCTTTGATAGCCCCAACGCTGGCTTCGCAAAGTCCTTCGCCAACCCCAACGCTGGCTTCGCAAAGCCCGTCGCAAGCTCCGTCGCTAGCTGCGTCGCCAACTCCTTCTTTGGCTTCACCGACCAGTTCTTCTTGGCATTTTTACCAAAGTCAGCAATCTGTAGCAGACAAATGTGCCATTAAGGTTCGTGGCTTAAAGAAGGCATTCGCCGCAAACGAAGTTTTAAAAGGTGTAGATTTCACTGTGCAGCGTGGAACAATCTTTGCGTTGCTTGGTTCTAATGGGGCTGGTAAAACTACCATTGTGCAGATCTTATCAACATTATTAAAAGCAGATGCGGGAACAGTAGAGGTCTGCGGATATAACGTTAAGAAGCAGCTGCGTAAGGTTCAGGAAAGTATCAGCCTTACAGGGCAGTTTGCTGCCGTAGATGCAATACTTACCGGTCGCGAAAACATCATGCTTATGGCTAATCTTAGAGGAGTTGCCAATGCGCGCAAGATTACGGCAGAGTTGCTTGAGCGTTTTGGGCTTACACAAGCCGCTGACAGGCGCGCTAGCACCTACTCTGGCGGGATGATGCGACGTTTAGATATCGCCATGAGTCTTGTTGGTGCGCCAAACGTCATCTTTTTAGATGAGCCAACAACAGGACTAGACCCTGAAGCTCGAATAGAGGTTTGGCGAACCATAAAAGAATTGGCCAGCGGCGGTGCAACCATACTTCTTACTACTCAGTATTTAGAAGAAGCCGAGCAACTTGCCAAGCAAATTGCAATACTGCATGAAGGCACGATTATTGCAAATGGAACACTTGACGAGCTAAAACAGATGTTTCCACCTGCAAAGATTGAATATGTAGAGAAGCAGCCCTCGCTAGAAGAGATATTTTTGGCGATTACAGCAAAAGACAACAGTGCAAAGGATGGTGGTGCAGCATGAAAACAACATTAATACTTTTTGGGCGCACCATGAAACATATCTTTCGTAGTCCAGACACTATCATAACAGTTGCAATTATGCCAATCGCTATAATGCTAATGTTTGTCTATGTTTTTGGCGGAGCCGTAAAGGCGAATATGGCTGAGGGGGTAAATTATGTAAATTACCAGCTGCCTGGCATTTTGTTAATGACAGTAGGCAGTGCAGTTGCCTATACGGCGTTCAGACTATTTTCTGATGTGCAAAAAGGTATCTGCGACCGCTTTCATTCTATGCCCATATCGCGTATTGCTCTACTTTGGGCGCATGTCTTAACATCGTTGGTCTCGATTGCTATCACTTTTGTAATAATCTTTTTGGTTGCGCTATTAATGGGTTTTCGGAGCGAAGCTGGTTTTGTTTCATGGCTTGCTATAGCAGGCATTCTGATGCTTTTTGCATTGGCTCTTACCTGGTTGGCTGTTATAGCCGGCCTTGTTGCCAAGACAATGGAGGGTGCAACAGCATTTTCGTACCCGCTGATTTTTTTGCCAATGTTAAGCTCGGCTTTCGTGCCAACAGATACCATGCCTGCTTTGGTGCGCGCCTTTGCAGAAAACCAACCAGTGTCGCCTATCGTAGACGCATTGCGTAATCTCTTAAGTGGTAATGCCATAGGAAGCGAGATTTATGTAGCTCTTGCGTGGTGTGTTTGTATAGCGGCAGCTGCCTACGCGGTGGCAATGTTTGTGTATCGGCGGCGAGCTACAAAGCGATAAGTTGTTCTTGGTGCGATTTTTGTGCACCTGCATTTATGCTATTATGAGCTTTGGGCGCATATGCTATTATAAAACTCTGAATACATACGTTACTGTAATTATGAAGCAATGAGGAGTGTAGATATTATAATGAATCGTGTAAGCAGAAAGGCAAAACGGTTATCGCCAAAGCTGAAAAAAATACCTTAAGAAATGAAACTGTTGCAAAGTCTGCCGTAGATGTCATGGCAACAGTAACACAGAAACCTCTGCAGATGATTTAGCGAAAGCTAGCACCGAAACTGCCACAGACGCCACAGCAACAGCAAGCATCGAAACTGCCACAGACGCCACAGCGGCAGTCGCCTTAAGGCCTGCTACTAGTGCCACAGCAACAGCCAGTGCAATGCCTGCTGCATGTGCCACAGTTGCTGCCGAAGCTAAGGCCGCTGTGGTATCGATTCTGAAGGAGTACTGCAGCCCAAACTAGTCCAAGATTTTGTCTGCATTCCACTTTGTCTTTTTTGCTTTGGTAGGCACTCAGCCGCAGATTCGTACCCACCATGCTGCGTACGTGTGAACTATTCTACCTCTGCCTCGTATTCGCCAACGCGGGCATCGTGACGATGTGCACCAAATTCTGCATGACCTGTTCCAGCTACATTAACATGCGCTGCTTGATGTTCGTCGGTCTTATTGTGTTTGTGCACAAATGGTCCTTTAGCTTGTTTGGGGCGAAATTCCGGAACAATCAACAATTGTTTTGGTTTCTGCGTAAGCTTTTTAGCCAAATCCTCAATTTTGCCATATGAAAGAATGTTGGCAAGGCAATGGTGCACGCAAATTGGTTCGCGTCCCTTATTTGTGCGCTCCGAACAAAGATCACAAAGATCCGTTGGCATAGGGTACCAGTTCCAATTCCATTCGTCATCGGCAATTTTCCAGGGTCCGTCGCTATGCAACTTTATTCCCCATTGTCCTACAGGATAATCGTGTTCCTCTTTGCAGGATACAACGCATGAGCCACAGTTTGTGCAATATTCATAATCTATTAATAATCCGTAGTTAGCCATCTTTATACCAACTTTCCAAATTTTTCCCAGATCAAGCTCATGTCGGTATCATAATTTTCTAAGACAGGCTCGATGTTGCAAATTAGACATTTATTTGGCGCCCCAAAACCTAGCTTGCCCATATGAAAGTTAGGCAAAAGGTTGTTGATATTAGAGCGAAAGACACCATAGAGGTTGGGTTCGTTTCCATCCTCCTCAGGAAACCACCAAGCATGTTCGGCATGAATCGTGTTTTCATCAACTATGGGCGATATGTGGGCTTTCTCAACACATTCTCCAAACTGATTCCAAATTTTTACCCACTGTCCTTCCCCAATACCTAGTCGCTTGGCAACAATGGGGTTAATCTCTACTATGGGATCCGGATGCAATTCGCGTAGGTAAGCAATCTGTCTGTGCTCGGAATGAAAAAATGCCGAGGTGCGAGCGCCTGTGGTAAGCACAAATGGGTAATCTTGCATTAGTTCCGGAGTGTTTACAGGACCAAATTCCGGCTCACTATAAAATGGCAGCGGATCCTCGCCAAATTGGTTAAATGCCGACGACCATAGCTCTATGCGCCCAGTTGGTGTGGCAAACCCTGGGCTACCGTCAGAGCGCAACAAGCCTTTCTCGTACTTGTAATACTCTATGGGAACCTGACAAACAACCGTTTGCGATACTTCATCAAAGTAAGCACCATGCTCACGCTTGCCTAAACGAAAATGCTCAATAAATTCTTTAGAGTTAGCAAAACCCTGCTTTTCCCAAAGCTCAGGGCGCAGGCGCGTGCCTAGCTCATAGACCAACTCCATGTCTGAAAATCCCTCACCAACTTCTACGGCTTTGTGCATGAACCCTGCCGTAACGGTACAAGGTGCGTAGTGCGTAAAGACCGTTCCATCACGTTCTGCAACAGACTTTAATGGCAAAAATATATCACAGGAAGATTCTATTGATGGGTTCATGAAACAGTCTATACCAATGCAAAACTCTAGACTTTTTACAATGGCGTCGTGCCATCGTTTTGGCTCCATAGATGTGCAGGCCATAAGATTGTTGCCCTGATACATGCCCATCTTTAAGGCATATGGCTCACCTGTCTCTAGTGCTTTGAGCATTAAGTCTGCCTGAGCATCTAATATCATATTGCAATAGGCTGGGTATTGCTGCAAGCCAATCATTTTTTGCATCAAGTCGCCAACACCTTCATCGTAGCCGTAGCCTAGTTCGTTATGCCCAGAGCCAGCTCCAGGCACTAACTGGCCGCCAGGGCGATCTAAATTACCAGTGATTGCCTGCAGCGCAATTATTACTTGCCCATTTTGCATGCCATTAGTTTTCTGATCTACTGCAAGTCCCCAGAGTATGGCAGCTGGTTTGGCGGCAGCATACATACGAGCAGCTGCATAGATTTTTTCGACTGGTACCCAGCAAATCTCTGCGGCTTTTTCTGGTGTCATCTGGGATACGCGTTGGGCAAGTTCATCAAAGCCATAGCACCAATACTCTACAAAGTCTTTGTCATAAAGCTCTTCTTGTATGATGATGTTAAGCATTGCCATACCTAGTGCTGTGTCGGTTCCCGCTCTGAGTTGAATATGAATGTCAGAGCGTGTAGACAACCAATTTACACGAGGATCAATGTTAATAAGACGTGTGCCTCGTCGCATGGCGTCAATTACGGCATGTCCAAAAAAACCATCAGGATTCGAGTCTAAAGGCTGCTTCCCCCAAAGCATTAACACCTCGGTAAGTTCATAGCGCTCATCGTCCCAACGACCAGGTAAGGCGCCAGCGTAATCCCATTCAGAGTAAGTTGCGCCAGTCACGTAAACGGCAGCAGCAAGCCTTGGAGTGTAGCAGGCGTAACCGCTTTGAGTGTAGCATTTGTTTGGTGTGCCAAAAACCATTGAACCATAGGGGTTCATGGTGCCACCCTCGCGTCCTGTGCCAGAAAAGATAACTATACTTTCGCGACCATAGCTTGCTACTATACGATCATATTCGCTTTTTATAAGATCAAAAGCCTCGTCCCAGCTAATCTGTATCCATTTGTCTGCTTTACCTCGATCTTTAGGGTCGCGTTTCATAGGATGCAATATTCGCGCAGGGTTATAAACATAGTCTTTAAGCGCTATGCAGCGCGGGCAGAGCCTGCCTTGAGTGACGGGGTGGTTCTCGTCTCCTTCAACCCTTTCCAGTCGTCCATTCTCGTTAACATATAGTTTTAAGCCGCATCCCACAGGATGACAACCAGGTGGTGACCAAGGGCAGGTTCGTGTGACTGTATAACACTCGTCGGTGTAGCGCCAGTCTTTGCCAATATCGTTGGTGTTGGCAAGCGTTGGTAAGGCAACGCTTTTTGCTCGCTTAAAAAATTCGTCTGCCATATCTAGCTCCGTTCTGTTGTTTTCGTTTTAGTTCAACTTCGTGTTTAGTTCAACTTCGTCGCCCTAAGGCATACTAAGTTCGTTGTGAAAGTTTGCTTAATCTTTCACGTATTCTTTTTTAGACACAGGAGCAAATGCAGTGGCGTTTTGTTTGCGCTTGTGTCACTATGACTTGTTAGAGCCGCTCAAGTCGCTCAAGTCGCTCATGCCGCTTAAGTCGCTCATGCCGCTTAAGTCGCTAGAGCCGCTCATGCCGCTTAAGTCGCTCAAGCTGCTAGGGCCGCTTAAGTCGCTAGGGCCGCTTAGGTTACTTAAGTTTGCGCAGTCCTAACAAAAGGATAATAATGCAGATAACATAAGCAGGTACCAACACCACAAATGAGGCGGTAGTCCAACCTAAAGACATTACAGCATTGCCCATAGCTACTGCTCCAATGAGCATGCCAAGGTTTTGTGAACACGCTACCGTAGCATTTGCTGATGGTATTTGGTCTGGCTTTACAGTGTCTGGTATCGAGCCCCAGATCACCGAGGGCACGCCACCGCCGGCAATGCCGCCAAAAAAGACAATAATATAAAATGGCCAGATGCTTTCATTACTGGCACCTAAGATATTTGTAAAGACGGTTGATGTAAATAGCACTCCACCAATAAGTCCTGCAAATAGTACCCACTTTTTGGTTTTAAGCAAGTCGGTTAGCCAACCAAAAACCGGAGCCATTACAGCGCCAAGGACGGCAGCCGCAGAGGCAAGTAATGTGGCATCTAGCATGTTAAGTGTAATAGGGGCTAAAACACCGCCGCCGCCTGTTAGGTAGGTAGTAAAAAGACCATTTATGGCCATGAAAGCCAGCTCGTCAATAAGAAATATTAGCGCAAGGGCAATCAAGAGCGGATTAGTAAGAACCGCCTTCCAGTCAATCTTTGTGTCAAAACCCTTGGCATCCTCTTCGCTATCTTCACCGTAAAGGTTAACTTTGGCATCTCGGTAAAGCACATTAAAGAGCATTAGCACTAAAACATCAAAGATGAAGTTGCCCCACCATACTTGTTGCACGGTAGCCAGACAGATATCGTACGAAGCTTCCATGGGATTTAAGATGCCATTTGCATCTGACACAGCACCGTAGATAATTGGACAAATACACATAGCCAAGGCAACCCACGTTGCCCAAATACCTAAGGGCAAACCGCGTTTCTTTTTGGGAAACCACGGTGCAATAGCCGAAGGACCAGCTACTCCCATTATGCCAAAGGCAGCGCCTTCAAAGATACGGCTGATAAGGAAAACAGTGAAGTCAGTAAAAATAGCGCCTAAAAGTGAGCCAATTGCTCCACATGCTACCATGGCGCTTACAACTCCACGTATGCCAAATTTCTTTACTAATCCGGCACCTGGGAATGCCAGAAGAAATCCTAGCAAAAAGAATAGGGCGACAACAAGACCAGTGATGCCTACATCGTAGGCATAGACATTGGCGACAACAGGTGCCAAGGCAGTAACCTTAGCCATGTTAGCGCCAGGAGTTAGTCCAGCAAAGTAGACAACTAGAAGTACAATCCAGCCATAGGCAGCTTGCTTTGGTGTTTTTATTGCGCTTTGCATAATTGTTACCTCCTTTGTTTTATTAGTATTTGTAGGGCTTAGGAACAAAGAGAACCTGATTGGGTTTAGTTTCTAGTTGTTTGGCTAAGTTGGCAACAGTATCATATTGCATGACGCCTGCCAGACAATGATGTACGCATGATGGTTGCTTGCCAGCCGCCGTGCGCTTGGCACAAAGATCGCATAGGCGTGTTGGCACAGGATATTTGTTCCAATTAAATTTGCCATCGCTACACTCCCAAGGTCCATCGTCTAAAAGATGGATGCCCCATTGACCAACAGGTATGCCGTGCTCTTCCTTGCAAGCAACTTCGCAACTTTGACAACCAGTACAAAACTCGTAATCTATTAGAATTCCAAATGTCATTTTTCAATCACCAACTTTCCAAATCTTTCCCAGACTTTTTGCATGTCGGTGTCCCAACTTTTATCTGTGGGCGATACCTTACATATCATGCACTTAAATGGGGCGCCAAAACCCAACTTGCCAATATAGCGGTGGGGAATAAGTTCGTTAATGTTGGAACGCCAAACATCATAAAGCACAGGTTCTTCGCAGTCTGCTTCGGGAAACCAGAAACCATGTTGAGCATGCACAACACCCTCTTTAACAATTTGTGAGACCTTGGCCTTAAGTACAATTTTGCCAAATGGGTTTTCAACCTCTACCCACTGACCATCTACAATACTAAAGCGCAAGGCATCTTTAGGGTTAATCTCAATTAGAGGGTCGGGGTTCATCTCGCGCAAATAAGGAATCTGTTTGCCCTCAGAATGAAAATAGCAATAGGTACGTGCGCCTGTTGTTAGAACCAGAGGGTACTTCTGAAACTCTTCTGGGGTAGAAATAGGAGAGAGCTGCGGTTCCATATAGTAAGGCAATGGGTCTTCGCCAAACTGTTGAAACATTGTCGAGAATAACTCGATGCGTCCTGTTGGCGTGTTAAAACCCGGACGACCATCGGGGCGCAACTTGCCACTTTCGTATTTTCTGTAGCTTAAAGTCTCAGTTTTCTGATGCACCACTTCGTCGCGAAGCTCTTCGAATGTTTGCTTGTAACCTAAGCGGTAATCTGCAAGGAAGTCGTAGTAATCTTTGTACTTCTCAAAATTAATAGGCATGCAGCGCTTACCTAATTCATACATAATTTCACAGTCACCTTTAGTTTCGCCTACGGTTATACACTTGTTTACTGCCCCTGCCATAATTGGGCTAGCTCCATAATGTGTGTATACAACTGTGTCATGTTCTACTGTTGTACTAAGGGGTAAAAAGATCTCGCAGCAAGCCTGAATCGTTGGCGTCATCCAGACATCTATGCCAAAACTCCACTCAAGGTTGTTTGCCATGGCATCATGCCAGCGCTTAGGCTGTGCAGCACAGGTGCCTGCCAAAAGATTAGTGTCTTCAAAAATCCCCATTTTAAAGGCGTATGGCTTTTCTGTCTCTAGCGCTTCAAGTACCATGTCGCACTGAGCGTTAAGTACCAGTCCAACATACGCAGGATATTCTTTGATTCCCATAATTTTAGACTGTAGCTCAGGCCCCAGATTGTTCCAGCCAAAACCCAGCTCTAAGCCGTCGTTAACATCACCAATTAATTGTCCACCTGGCACATCTACATTTCCAGTTATTGCTTGCAGTGCCAAGATGCAATGACCTGCTTGTACACCATTAGACTTTTGGTCGATGGCCAAGCCCCAGGCTATTTGTGCTGGCTTGGCAGTTGCATAAGCGCGTGCAGCATCGCGTATGAGTTCGGCATCTACGCCGGTGATCTCTGCAGCCTTCTCGACAGGCATATCCTGAACACGCTCGGCAAGTTGCTCGAAGCCATAAGTCCAACGGCTAACAAAGTCTTCGTCGTAGAGGTTTTCGTTTATGATCACGTTTAGCATTGCCATTGCAAGAGCGGCGTCGGTGCCAGGGCGCAGCCGCAGATGCCATTCTGCCCTGGTAGATGCCCAGTTGGCTCTGGGATCGATACTCATTAGTTTTGCTCCACGCCGCATCATGTCAATTGCCGCATGACCAAAAAGCCCATCTCCATTAGATGGCAGGGGTTCTTTGCCCCAAAAAACAATTAATTCAGGAATCGTAAACTCAGGATTGTCATAGCGACCTGGAAGACCACCAGCATAGTCCATTTCTGGATAGGTTGCACCAAGCACATAGGTTGTGCCTGCCACACGGGGTATATAGCAGGAGTAGCCACTTTGGGTGTAGCAGGCATTCGGCGTGCCAATGCAGGCATGTGCATAAGCAGGTAACATTGGCCCGCCTTCGCGTCCCGTGCCTCCCATAATAAGAATAGATTCTGGGCCGTATTTTTCCTTAAAGTATGCAACCTTTTCGGCAATGATATCGTAGGCCTCGTCCCAGGTGATGCGTTCCCACTTATCCTTGCCACGATCCTTGCGTGAACGTTTCATTGGGTAGCGAACACGGTCTGGATGATAGACATAGTCTTTCATGGTTAGACAACGTACACAAAGCCTTCCATTAGTTATGGGATGATTCTCATCACCCTCTATTTTTACTAGTTCGCCTTTGTCATTGGTGTAAACCTTAATGCCGCAGCCTGTGGGGTGACATCCTGGTGGCGACCATGCACAGCCGCGAGTGACTGTAAGCCCGTCCTCCTCAAACCGCCAAGGCTTACCAATATCCTTGGTCCCTTGTCCGTCAAACAATTTCATGATTATATTCCTCCTTATCTCTTTCTTTGATGATCCTGTTTTTCGCATTAGGCTAGATTTTTCTTGAACATTTGTTCTTGTTAGTACTCTTGCTTTATCTGCTACTTTGCCATGGCACTAGATAAAGCTTATTCTTAAAGGTATGCCTTGCATATCGGGTAAAACCGATGGTCTTTTTTTAGTTTCAAATAAAAATGAGTTTAAAATTGTTGTTGCTCATCTAGTACTTCGTACAAAAAGTATTATGTTTTAGCTTTACTTTAGTTATCTGTTGGGCAAGAGGTTTTTTGTTTGTGTCATTGTTGTTAAAAATCAGTCTGTTTGCCCGATAGTATTTATGACAAAGGTTTTGCGATAATGTTAAGCAGAGAAGCTTAAAGCTTAAAGCGTTTAGCAAGCGCCAAAGTGGTAAAGCAAAAGAAACTGGTGCAGAAAAGTGCCACAGGGGCGCGCAAGTGGTTGAAGTTTTTTAGACGACAAAGTAACGGTGCAAGGAGGATAAAAAAATGAGCGAGACAATGAAGAGTAATGCATGTAATTACGATGCGGATGACGTTTACAACGGTGGTAATGTTGAGAATGCTAACGATGTTTTTAATCCTGCGATTGCCAATGTTGCCGTAGCTTTTGGCTCTGGCAGTGGTGCCGGATATGATAGTGTAAGTTGTGTCGCAGACGCAAACGCAGACGCTGACGCTGGCGGTGACGCTGGCGCAGACGCTAGCGCTGACGCTAGCGCTGACGCTGGCGGTGACTGTGACTGTGACGGTGGTAAAAGCGACGCCTCTGCTGTAGCCCCAGTAAGCTCTATATGCGAGGACGCATCTGCGAATGCTGTTGCCCAGATAAATGACGATAGCGAGATTAAACCTGTTGAGGGATTCTTTTTAACCTCTCAGCGCTGGCATTAAAGCGAACAAAAAAAAGTGTTTGGGCAGCATAATGGGTTTAGAAGTTTAGATTTGTTTATGTGTATTTTCTGCTTATAAATTCGTCACTATTAACAAGCACAGCTGCTTTTTGGTGCTTATGCTATTATAAAACTCTGAATACATGCGCTAGTGCAAATATTAAGCAAAAACGTGTAAGCAGAAAGGCAGAATGGTTATCGCCAAGGCAGAAAAAAATACCTTAAGAAATGAAACTGTTGCAAAGTCTGCCACAGATGTCATAGCAACAGCTAGCACCGAAACTGCCGCAGACGCTTTGGCGACAGCTAGCACTGAAACTGCCACAGTCGCCGCAGCAACAGATACCGCAAGACCTGCTGCAAGTGCCACAGTTGCTGCCGAAGCTAAGACCGCTGCAAGTGCCATAGCGACAGCCAGCACAAGGCCTTTTGCGAGACCTTTTGCAAGATTTTTTACTAGATCTGGCATAAAAGGGCTTGTTTGGCTGTTGCCAAGCCTAGTTGGAGTAAGCGTTTTATTTGCCATTCCTTTTATTGATGTTATAAGGCGTTCATTTTTGCAGTCGATTGGTGGCAGATGGGTTGGACTAGCAAACTATAATACTGTCATCCAAAACGAGGCCTTTCATTTAGCTGTCTCTAATACTGCTTTGTTCACTGCTATTTGCATTCCATTGCTTCTTGTTGTCTCGTTTGTGATTGCTGTGCTTATTCACAGGCAAAAGTATCTTTCTAGTCTTTTTAAGATGGGATTTCTCTTGCCCATGGCATTGCCGGTTGTTGCCGTGGCAGTTCTTTGGCAAATACTTTTTGACTATAATGGGATTCTTAATAATTTGTTTACTAATTTGGGATTGCAATCGCAGCATTGGCTGGATGGACCGATGGCTTTCTGGGTGCTGGTAGGAGGTTATATTTGGAGAAACCTTGGTTTTTCTATTATCCTTTGGTTAGCCGCTCTTGAAGCAATTCCAGAAAAGATTTATGAGGCTGCAAGACTTGATGGTGCTGGTTATTGGGCGCTTCTTAGACATATTACTTTGCCTGCAGTACTCCCAGCAGGCTTTACCATTGCGGTATTGGCGTTGATTAATTCCTTTAAGGTTTTTCGTGAAGCCTATTTGGTTGCCGGAAGTTATCCGCACGAAAGCATGTATACCATACAACACCTTTTTAATAATTGGTTCACGTCTTTAAGTTTTGATAAGATATCTGCCGCTGCCGTACTTGTGAGCATTGTCATGTTTGCGTTTGTGCTACTGCTCTATCGTGCTTGGGGCAACAAGGATGAGGTGTCTTAATGCGCGCTAATGCAAATAATGTTCGAGCTAGGATAGGTGTACGCGGAGCCATTTTGCGAACACTTCCGTCTGTTTTTCTTGCGTTGATGGTCTTTATTTTTTGTTTTCCGCTAATCTTTTTGCTTGTGGGGTCATTCATGGGCGAGGCGGAGCTTCAGAGCAGCCTTGCGGGAATTGTTACTTCCAAAGCGGGCGATGCGATGTTTCCGCCAGTGCCACAGTACCCCACGCTAATGCCATATATAAATGTACTTGTAGATTCTGCGGATTTCTTCCCATTATTTTGGAACTCGGTAGCAATCGTTGCCCTCGTTTTACTGGGACAAATGCTTTTTGCTCTTCCTGCAGCGTGGGCGTTTGCGCGTTATGAGTTTAGAGGTAGAAGAGCCTTATTCTTTTGTTATATTCTTGTTATGATGATGCCATTTCAGGTGATGATGCTACCAGAGTATCTCGTGCTTAATTCATTGGGGCTTTTGGATAGCATCTTTGCGCTTGTTATTCCCGGGGTATTCTCTGCTTTTCCTGTTTTTATTCTTTATCATTTCTTTAAGCGTATACCAACAAGTATCTTTGACGCAGCGCGGGTAGATGGCGCAAGCGAGTTTAGTCAACTAGTGCATATTGGCATTCCTCTAGCAAAACCAGGCATCTTTGCCACCTTATTGCTGGGCTTTCTTGAGTACTGGAATCTTATCGAACAGCCACTGGTTTTCTTGCGCGATAAGACAACTTGGCCAATCTCCTTATTTTTGCCAAGCATGGGGTTAGAGCATGCCAGCATCGTGTTTGTGACAGCAGTCATTACCAGTATCCCGGCAATCTTAGTTTTCTTGCTTGGGCGTGAATATTTAGAGCAAGGAATTGGTGCTTTTGCAAAAGAGGAAAGCGCTTCTACATAGCATAAATTCTTTCGTTGGTAGTTGCGTCAAACAAGTGGATGTTTTTTAGATCTATCATGCAAGCTATGTTTTGCCCAACGCAAAGATTATGTTCACTGCCAACTCGCAATATTGCATCTTCATTAAAGAGGCGCACATGAATATGGCTGTCGGCGCCAAGAATTTCTATATACTGTACGCTTGCTTCAACTGCATCAGAATTGTTTGCCGCATTTATAAAGCTGCTTGTATATTGGCTTAAAATCGTAATGTTTTCGGGGCGAATTCCTACAATTACCTCTTTTTCTACGACAGCATCATTTGGCGCAGTTGGTGCAGGCTCTAAAAACGTTAAGGCGTTTAGATGTGCATTTAGATTTGGTATCTGCAATTTGCTGCCATCCAAAAAATTTAGTTGTATGCTAGCATTATCGTATACTAGCATAGCATTAAAAGTATTCATTTGCGGACTGCCAATAAAAGCGCCGACAAAAGCATTTCTTGGTTTTTGGTATAGGTCTTGTGGAGCATCAACTTGCTGGACTATTCCATCTTTTAAAACAACAACCTTTGTGCCCAACGCCATAGCTTCGCTCTGGTCGTGCGTTACAAAGATCACTGTCATGTCAAACTCGCGGTGAATGCGTGCTAGCTCGCTGCGCATCTGCATTCTTAACTTTGCGTCTAGGTTAGAAAATGGTTCATCCATAAGGCATAAGCTTGGATTTCGCACCAAAGCACGTGCGATTGCTACTCGTTGTCGCTGTCCACCAGAAAGTGCACTTGGCTTGCGTTCTAACAAGCCGTCTAACTCTAGGCTTGCGGCAATTTCCAGTACGCGTTTTTCTATGTCAGCTTTTGGAGTTTTGTGCATGCGCAACGGAAAAGCAATGTTTTGCCAAACACTCATGTGTGGGTAAAGAGCGTAATCCTGAAAAATCATCGCTACATCGCGGTTTTTAGCTGCCAAGCTTGTTACGTCTCGCCCGTCAATGAAAATTTCGCCGCTGTCCGGAATCTCTAAGCCTGCAATCATGCGCAAAACAGTGGTTTTGCCACAACCTGATGGTCCCACAAAAGTAACAAAGTCGCCTTCGTTAACCGTTAAGCAAACATCACTTGCAGCACAGACATTGCCCGCAAACGTCTTGCAAATTCCATTTAAAAGCAACTTTTCTGTCATGTGCTGCTACCTTGTCTTGCATCAGCAAAACCATTTAAGCCACGCAACCCACTTGTGTGTTTTGTGCGAATATCATTCGTGCTAATTTCTTGCCTTAGATTTTGCCTTAGATTTCTTGTACTGCTCATGCCGTTAGCATTTGCAGTTGGGACGCACGCTAATGTGGGCGCTGTGGTATGTATGTGCATAAGCGCTGTAGTTGGTGCTTGTGCAGGCGTTGCGGCATGAGCATGTGTAGACGACATTGTGGCTGATTGTGTAGACGCGGTGGCAGACTCTTGCAGTAAATGCTTTGGCTTGTCTGTCGCAAACAGTATTAATAGTCTATTTAGGCAAATAACAAAGACAATAGCAAGCGTCAGTGACAAAAGCGATAACGACACTGCCTTAAAATAGGCATCATAGTATTTGCCATACACTGTGGGCACAGCAGCATCAAATAGATAGCGCAAAGCATCAAGCTTTGTTCCAACAATTTGCTGCAGTTGCGAGAAGTCTGACCATTTTGATGGCAACATTTCTTTTGGTAAATTAATATTAAAGTATAGGAAGGCAACAATGGCAACTAGAACAAAAACTGTCGCTGAAAACCAGAGGATCTGAATTCGGTAGTCGTTATTTTTTCTCAACGCAAGAAAAAGCATAAAGATGATTAGAGCAAGAGAAAAGAAGAGGGGTACAAGCCAGCAAAAAGCAACCGAGATTTGGTGCAGCAGGGGATAGTCTATTAGCAAAAGGTTTTGTCCCAACACAGCAGCAAAGCGCTCTTGTAAGGCAGCGCTGGAAGTATGCGGCTCACGCAAAATGGTGATCGTATCAAACGCGGCGCTGTCTTGTTTGGAAGCGTTTAAAATAACAAAGGCACGATCGCCTTTAACCACATCTGCAACTTTAAGCTTTACGTCTTCGTACTCTAGCGTTAGGCCTATAGCGCTACTATCGCCAAATACTTGCTCTGCTGCCTTGGTGCTAATGACACACTTTTCTGTCTCTAGGATGCCAGTGACTGTCTCTGGAAGCAAAAGCGAAATGTTGCCTTGCGTGTGAATTAAAGAAACCTCTGTGCTTCTTGCTAGCATGCTATTGTTTACCGATGCTAGCTTGGTTTCTCCCCAAATTATGAACGATGGCAAGTCCTTATATTTGGCGGCATCTGTAGCTAATTTTGTAGCGTTTTCTGCAGTTAGTGGTGTGCCACTAATCCTAAAGGTTGCGGTTTGATTTAGTCCAGAAAGGCTTTCTGCGCTAGCAGCAGCATTAAATAGCGAAATAGAGCAGATTAGTAGGGAAGCCAAAAGAGCCAAAACAAGAAATAATATTTGTGGCAGATTTCTTTTTATGTCGGTTGTATTTAAGGGTTTTGCAGGTTTTATACGTTTTGTATATTCTGCTTGTTCTGCAGGTTCGCTTTGTTTTGCAGATCCTGCAAGTTCTATTTGCGCTTTTTGCTCTGCACGATTTATTTGTTTTGCATGCTTTGCCAGTTCTGTCGCGCTTAACTCTTTCGCATTTTGTGACGCGAAGATGTCGTCGCTTCTGCCAAAACTTTCTTCATGCAGCGCTGCTACAGAGCTAATCATCAAGCACCATGACCTTGTCTTGTGCAAGGGGATAGCCTAGCTTCTCTAATACTGTTGCAAGGTTAATCATCAAGCACCATGACCTTGTCCTTGTTCATAAGTAGCCTCTCTGAGCTAACAACTACAGCTTGACTAGCGCCAAGCGAGCCATCTATTGCTGCATAGCTAGAGTCAGACGCAATCACTGTAACATTTACAGGGCGAACAATTTTCTCTATTCCTAAAGCAGATTGTTCCTCATCAATAACATAAACGTAGTCGCTGCCGGCACTGCTTTGGTGTATAGCACTAAGTGGGACGCATTCTCTGTACGTCTTTGAGGAAAGCACTAAATCCATTGTTACAAAATGACCAATTGCTGCAATATCAGATTGCAGGTAGATAGTAACATCTAGCATGTTTGGGTTATTGGTACTTTTTATGACGCTAGCTACACCTATACCATCTGTCGTTGTGTCTGTAAATTCATTTTTTATAGATACCTTTACGTCGTCTGTAAAATGCTTTTTGTAGTCTTCAGGAACCGAGAAAACAGCCACGCAGCCTGAAGCAGTATCTGCCATTAAGATTATTGCGGTCTGCATTGTCATGTCGCCTACGCGTGCATTAATTGCGGTTACAACTCCTGTTGTTGGCGCAGTAACAATACAGTCGTTCTCGCGCAAATAATAAAGCCCGTCAAGCTTGCGATTGTATCTATCAATTTCTATTGTCGTCGTCTGAACCTGAAGCTGTAATTCCTCTATTGTCATTGCTGTTGTCGTTGCACTAGCAGAGGGGTCTTCGGTGATGGGCGCCGGTGTTGTTGGAGCTGGCGTTGTGGGCTCTGGATTTGTGGGAGCTGGCGTTGTGGGGTCTGGATTTGTGGGAGTCTGGTTTTGATTTGAATTGTTGTTAGGATCGCCATTTGTATTGTTGTTAGGGTCGTTATCTGTAGAGGTTGGCGGCTCAGTTGTATCTGCCTGTTCGGCTGGCGATGCTAACTCGCCTATGTCAGGAGTTTCACTTGTCGTTAGGGGCCTAATTAATGCAATAATGTCGCTTGTGTTAGAGTTTGTTAACATATTTGTTGTTGTCTGAATGTTTGCTAGTTTGTCGCTGGTTATCTTAACAGCAGTTTTTTTATCAACATTGTTTATATTATTCGTTAGTATAGTGATGTTGGAAGTTGCTGATGGCACAAAGGTGGCTCTTAAAATAGATTCTTGTGCTTGCTTAATCTGTCCGTAAAGTAGATTTAATCGAAGCTGTGCTAAATACTTGTCTTCTTCTATTTGCTTGATGGAATCATTTAACTTGTCAGGATTAACTTTAAAAAGCCGCGAGCCAACATCCACCTTATCGTTTATAGCAACATAAATAGCCGCGATTAGTTGCTCTGATTCTGTGGCAATCGCAATTTCTTGGCGCTGTTGCGTTGTGGTGCTGGCGTTTATTCTATTGGTTATAGTCTTTGTTGCTGGTGTTTGCGCTCGTACCTCAACCAAAGAAAAACTTGCTGCGGCACGCGAGAGCACCGTGAACAGCAAAATTACTAGCACAAAACCTACTGCAGCAAAAATCAAATTGCGTCGCGCGGTAGTCACAAAGTTTGCCTCCGGTCTTGCTTACTTGCTATTATACTAGCATTGCATATTTGCATTTTTCCCTCTTCGCGTTGCCTGATTCTTACAAAATATGCCCTAATAAAACTAGCACTAATCTAGTATGAAACAAACATGAACCTAGAACAAAATGAATTCATGTTTGTGTGATACTGCAAATATAATACAGCATTCTTTCGTTTTATGGTAGCTAGGATTTTGGGTTGCGAGTGTTTGTGGCTCTTCTTGCAACAGCTGCAATCTTAAGAATGACAAGTTATACATAAGGATGGCACACGGATGGCACACGGATGGCACACGATGTACGTTTAGTGTGAACGTTTAGAATCTGAGGTGCAACAAATCTATTTGATTCTGGTAAAATTCGTGAGTACTAAAAATCAACAAGTTTTTTGAGTAGAGATGTGGTTTTGTGGAGCCATTTTTTTCATCATACCGATTGCTGGCCTGTTAACAACCGTGGGAGGAGTCTTTGTGAAAAAAATAACATCTTATCTAAACCTACTTGGTATATATAAAATTCTTTTGTCGGTAGCGGTTCTGCTATCGTTTTCCCTTTCTTCTTGCACGCTTGCTCAACAGACGAATGATGACTCTAGTTCCAGTGAATTCTCTTTTAGCGAACAGGAGATTTCTTTACCTGATGGTCTTACTAGTATCTACTCTATGGAAAAAATTGATAGCGGTAGACTTATGGCTGTTTGCTCTGATCAATACGGAAGCCGTCTTGAGGTATGGGAGCTACACAGCGACAACACATGGGAAAAGATAATAAATCTTTTGCCGATGCTAAAGTTAACGGCATTGGAGATGGTAAGCTGCGCATCTGTTGCTCAGGACGGGTCAATACTTTGTGGGGTGATGTCTATTGGCGCTATAGGACAAGCTAACGACAGTGGTACAAAAGTATTTTGGGTAGACATACAGACAAAAGATGTAAAAGAGTATCGCATAGAACTTCCATCTCCAGATTTGCCTCCAGATCTGACAGCTGATGGTGGCATTGGCATTGTCGTTGGTGCAGCAGATGGGGCATCAACCGAAACAGGAATAATTCTTATTTACCCTTATGTTAAAGCAAATTGTGCTGTACTACAAGACATGCAAGGCAATCTTTTCCTGTTAGGACTGCGCGATGGCTCACTTAAAAAGATAGATACTGGCACAGAGCTGTCTAGCGAAAGTGTTTTTGCCATCTATGACAGCAAACTTCTCTGTCTTGTAGAGGGACATGGTGGCGCGCCGCATCTTGTTAGTCTAGGACTTGACACACTAACAGTCACAGATATTGCACCTGTTCTACAAGAAAATATTGAGAAGTTGTTGGCTCAGTCGGCTTTATCCAGTGGTTTATTTTCACCATTCCTTTTTGTAGATGTGTCAGATACTGGTAAAGAATCCTTGTTGATGTGTACTTCGCGGGGTATTTACCGCAACATAGATGGCGATGTCATCCAAATGACAGATGGCGATGGCACCATCATTACAAACCCTCAAGTTCATGTTTTTGGTTGTATCCTTTCGTCTGACATAGGTTTTATGTTGGCGGGCGGTCTTAGAGATTTCACAGGTTCTGAGACAAAATTATATTGTTACTATCCTGCAGAAGAACAACCGATGTCAGATGCTACGCTTACCGTATACTCACTTTACGATAATGTTGATGTTCGCCAGGCCGTTTCCTCATTTAAGGGCGCAAATCCAAGCATAGATGTTCGCCTGCAGATTGGGATAAATGATACTTCTATTACGTACGACGATGCGTTACGTGAGTTAAATGTTGCGCTGCTTTCTGGAAAAGGGCCAGATGTACTTTTCTTAGATGGGCTGCCACTTAAAGACCTTGAAGCTCAAGAGGCGTTATTGGAAATCACAGATGTTGCCGAAGAGTTATTACAAGCAGGAGGCTACTACGAAAACATTGTGTCATCCCTAAGTGCTAATGGCAAATATTATGCTATTCCATCACAATTCTCATTTCCATTAATCATTGGCAATAGTGAAGCGATAGCCAAAATAAACAATCTCAGCACTTTGGCTGATGCTGCCAAGAGGATTGCAGCATTAGATGAGGCAACCGTGGAATTTGATGGCAGCACAATAGCTACAAATATTTTTTGCGCTTCATACCCTTCTTTGTTCCAAGATGGTATACCTGATAAGAGCGCAATCAGAGAGTTCTATTCCACGTTGCAGGAACTTGCCATTTTAGCGCCTGATAGCTTTTCTGATCTGAGTGCAAAAATTAATTCTCAAGGTAATGATTCAGTAAAAAGAAGACAGGCGGTTGAAGATCTTCTTGTTAATCCAAATAATTTAATCCTTCAGAATTGGGATTCTGAAGGAGATTATTGTTTGTTTGAGGTAATAAAAGATGCACTAGATTATAAGGTCTCATATCGCCCTTTTAAATTGGGTAATACTGTTAATTTTATACCCAAATCTATTATCGGAATACCCGCAACAAGCGCCAATAGTAATTTGGCGAAGAACTTTATCAGGCATATGTTTTCTAGTGAAGTACAGAGCTTTTTTAACAAGTCAAGTTTGACGGTTTTGCAGTCTGAGGCAAATAAAGTATTTGAAGAAGGAGCGTTTGCTATTTTAACCGACGATGGCAAAACTCTTGTCCTAGAAAAAATGCCGGACGACTTTATCCCAGCCTACCAAGACCTTGTGTCATCTTTGAATTATCCGGTCTTAGATAATCCGGCGATACGTGATGTGATATTCGGCGAGCTTGACGCATTACTAAAAGGCGAACAGACTTTAGATGAAGCCGTAAGCAACGCCGAAGCAAAATTGCGTTTATACTTTGCAGAGTGAAATTGGCAAGCTATCCGTGCATAATGCAACACGACTTGCGCGACTGTGGTCCAGCGTGCCTGGCGTCTATTTGTCGCTATTATGGCAAAGAAACATCACTTGCCATTGTGCGCGAGATAACAAAGACCGATTCTGATGGCACAAATCTCTTGGGACTTGTTAATGGGGCAACAGAGCTGGGCTTTAAAGCAGATGCTCTGGGCGGCAATTTTAATGAGCTTGAAGAGGGCATTTTGGATGACTCTATCTCGTTGCCTTTTATCGCGCACACAATTGGCGACGGTGGTCTTCTGCACTTTGTGGTCGTTTATAAACTGAACGACAAAGCTGTACTTATCGCAGACCCAGCGCGTGGCAAACGCAAGATTTCACTTGAAGAGTTTAAAATGCGTTGGAGCGGTAATATCGTTTCGCTTAAGCCTTCTGCGACCTTTGTAAAAGAAAAGCGCTTTCTACCAACGCTTAGATTTTTTGGTTCGCTTGTTGCCAACAGCAAGGGCTTGGCTGCGGGGATTTTGTGTAGCTCAATTGTGCTTGCTCTTACAGGTATCGCGGCTGCCTATGTCTTTCAGTTTATCGTAGATGATGTTGTGGGCATGAGCGCTCAGCTTGAGCAAGCGATGCTAATTCAGCGACTAGCTATGATATGTTTGGCTGTAGCTGGCCTATTTATTTTCGAGGCGGTGCTAAAAGTAGTTAGAGGTATTGGGATTGCTCACTTCTCGCGCAAGCTAGATGCTGCAATTATCCTTAAGAGTTACAACCATGCTATTAGGCTTACTTACGCGTTTTTCGCCACCAGAAAAACTGGCGAGATTATTTCGCGGTTTTCTGATGCTAAGTCTGTAAGAGACATGCTTTCTAGCGCAACATTTAGCGTAGTCGTAGATGGTCTAATGGTCATATTTGGAGCTATCATTCTTTGGGCAATCTCACCTGTGCTTACTTGCATTGCTTTTGCAGCCGCAGCTCTATATTTGCTTGTAGTCTTAGCCTACAGGGGCAGAATTCAGAGGATTAGTCAGGCAACCATGGAGGCTAACGCGCAGGTCACATCATATTTTAAGGAGTCTATAGATGGCATAGAGACAGTAAAGGCGCTAAACATCGAGCCCGAAATTCAACGCAAAACGGCGGGACTTTATGCAAAATTGTTGGCAAATTCATTCAAGCAAAACGTGATGAACAATAATCTTAATAGCATTGTTGCGGCACTTGGCTCACTTGCTACAATTGCCATCTTGTGGGTGGGCGTGCATGGCGTACTTCAGGGCACACTAACATTGGGAGAACTCATTACCTTTAACGCGCTTCTGGGCTATTTCCTTTCGCCAATTGGTAGCCTCATTGGTTTGCAGCCTCAGTTACAAGCGGTAGGTGTTGCGGTAAATAGATTAAATGATATTATGCTAGCACAATCAGAAGATGCCGGCTTTAATTCTTCAGCGCTAGATAACTCTAATAATAATGTCGAGAATAACACCGAAGACTTTTCTGGGGATGATTTACTTCAGGCGTCAAAATTCTGCAATGATATCTCTCTTGGCAAGTCTGACCGTTTAGACAAGATGTACGCAAAAGATTTGTCATTAATTGGTGATATTGTCTTTAGCAATGTTTGTTTTAGATATGGCAATAGGGATTTAACCTTAGATAATGTTTCGTTAACAATAAAGCTGGGACAAAAAGTTGCTATTGTGGGGCAAAGTGGCTCTGGAAA
>JAIRQA010000101.1 GCA_031256715.1 Coriobacteriales bacterium
TCTGGTCGTAGGATAGGAGGGATACACATGATTGAATCGTTAATCGCATGTTTTCAAGCATTGCTTGTGGTGTTATTAGCTCCCCTGTTTTCTGGAATGGCTAGAGTAATGCGCGCCAAATTGCAGTCACGCCAAGGACCTGGTTTATTGCAAGACTATCATGACATTGGTAAGTTGTTTAAGCGCCCGGATATTTCTAGCAATTCGTCTAGTTATATTTTTAGGCTGATGCCAATAGTGTTGTTGGCGACAATGGTCTTGTTGGCTATGTGCTTGCCAATAATCACTCGATTTGCGCCAATTCCTGGCTTGGGAGACATGATAACCATTGTCTATCTGCTGGCGTTAAGCCGCTTTGTCTTTGTTTTGGCGGCACTGGATAGTTCTAGTGCGTTTTCTGGTGCTGGTGGCATTAGAGAGCTAGTTATAAGCACACTGATTGAGTCTGCGATGTTATTGTCGCTGATGGTTGTTGCTCTGATTGCCGGTAGTACCGATGTTGGTGTGATTGGTGCTAAGATTGCTTCTGGTAATGTTCAATCTGTAATTGCTGTAATTGTTGCAGGCGTTGCCTTTGCCTTTACCATTTATGTCGAACTTGGACGCTTGCCATTTGACTTAGCAGAAGCAGAGCAAGAATTGCAGGAAGGTCCACTTACAGAGTACTCAGGACCGTCGTTTGCGCTTGTTAAATTGGGTCTTTCTGTTAAACAAATTGTGGTAATTAGCTGGTTCATTGCTCTGTTTTTGCCCTTTGGTTCTGCCGCCGAGTTAGCACCTGCCGCATTAATTATAGGTTTGGTTGTGTTTTTACTTAAGCTCTTTGTAATCTTTATGGTTGTGTCTTTAATAGAGAATAGCATGACTAGGGTTAGGTTTAAGTTGTTGTCGCAGCAGACCTGGATTGTTGTTGGGGTGTCTGCTCTAGCATTAATTTTTTATATCGTAGGATTGTAGGAGGGAGGTATAAATGGATTACTTTATGCTTGTAAATCTAGTTTCCGGATTTCTGATTCTCTCGGCGCTAGCAGTTGTTTTAGCGCCTACACCAAAGGCATCAACATACTTCTACATCTTGCAAGCTTTGCTAATTGTTGGGTTGTTTATAGCATTAGGTGCCGCAACAGATTCAGAGACACTCTTAAAATGGAGCATAACATCATTTGTAACCAAGGTAGTCTTGGTTCCGGCAATGTTTTTGTTTGCACTAAAGAAGCTAGCCGCATATAAGAAGCCGCCTGCAGAGGGCAAAACCAAGCCATTGTTAATGATAGGTCTGGCCGCTATTGAAGTGTTAGTTTGCTATGTATTGGTAGACGGCATTAATCTACCTATGGTTGCCGAAGTCAAGTTGCCTCTGGCAATCTCTTTAGCGCACTTTTTCATTGGCTTAACCTGCATTATTACCCAGCGAAACATTTTTAAGCAGGTTTTTGGATACTGCCTAATGGAAAACGGCTCACACATTACTTTGGCACTGTTAGCATCTACAGCACCTGAACTTGTAGAGATTGGCGTGGCAACAGATGCGATTTTTGCAGTTCTAATTATGCTGGCGGTAGCCTCGATGATTTATAAGGTGAACAAAACCGTAGATGCCCACGACCTTTCGGAATTGAGGGGATAGCCAATGGACTTCTCTACATTACTTATTGTGTTGCTAGGCGCACCGCTTGTCGCAACACTTATTATGGCAATACTGCCATCTAAATATACTAGCAGAAGTATATATGTATTTATTCATATACTAGCTTTTCTTTCGGTTTTGGTGTTAGGCTTATATTTAGCGGCAAATGTATTTTTGGGCAATGAGATATTTGCCTTAAGTAATTGGCTGCACATTGATGCTTTAAGTGCAATTTTTGTGGCACTGATTGCCGTTATTGCTTCCGCGACAGGCTTGCATGCGATTGGCTATATTGGTGGCGATGCTAAAGCTGGTAAACTGGACAACGCGAAGGTTAAGCTCTTTTATACACTGTTTAGCTTGTTTATGTTTACAATGCTTTTAGCCGTGCTTTCTAACAACATCGTTATGACCTGGATTTCTGTAGAAGCTACAACTCTTAGCACGGTGTTTTTGGTTGGCTTGTACCGCGACAAACTTTCGCTTGAGGCCGCATGGAAGTACATCATTGTTTGCACCGTAGGCGTTGCATTTGGTCTGTATAGTACCGTTTTAGTGTATTCTAATGCGGTTAATGTTTTGGCAGACCCGCATGAGGCAGCATTTTGGACTAGCATTATTCCCCATGCCAGTCAATTTGATCCGCAGTTGATGCGCATTGCTTTTGTTTTTGCGGTGATTGGTTTTGGCACAAAAGCAGGCATTTTTCCAATGTCTACCTGGCTACCAGACGCTCACTCTGAGGCACCGGCATCTGTTTCTGCCTTGTTGTCTAGCGTGCTATTAAAGTGCGCGGTATTTGTGATAATTCGTTATTATTCCTTCGTTATCCCATCTACCGGTGATGCTTTCCCGCAAACAATTCTTCTGGTTTTGGGCGGACTTTCTATTGTGGTTTCGGCATTTACCATTTATACACAGCATGACCTTAAGCGTAAGCTTGCCTATCATTCTGTTGAGAATATCGGCATCATCGTCTTTTGTCTGGGTATTGGAGGGTCTATAGGTATCATGGCTGCACTTTTGCACTGCGTTGCCCATGGTTTTACTAAAGCCCTGCTATTTTGCATCTCCGGCGATTTGCAACATATTTATAAGACTAGAGATACAGCTAAGATTACAGGCATTTTGCGTATAGCCCCATTAACGGCAGTGATGTTTGCCTTAGGACTATTTGCGCTTTCTGGGCTACCCCCATTTGCCATGTTCATTAGTGAGACAACAATGTTTTTTGCGGGTGTAGATGCCGGACTTATTTGGTTGATAGTCATTGTAGCTATCGCGCTAACTGTTGTTATGGCGGCAATTTTTCAGCTGGCAATTAAAGGAATCTTTAACGCGCCACCAGAAGGCACTAAAAAAGAGCGCCCCCCAATTACTTCTTTGGCAGCCGAGTTGGCTTTGCTAGCAGTGGTGGCTGGCTTTATTGTAGCTTTGCCTGGCATGGGCTATAACGGATTTCAGTCTGCGACTTATGAGGCTTTGCCAGATCAGGCACTAAGTGAGCAGTCGTTAGCCGGGCAACAAAGCGAGCAGTCGTTAAATGGGCGGCAGCAAACAGAGCAAACTTTAACCAACCAGCAACAAGACTCGGCATTAGGCAAGATTTTTGTGCTTGATAACAGTAATGAGTAAGGAGAAAATTCGTGGATACACAAATTTCTGATAGCAAGCTTGTTGGTGCCGATGCGGGCATGGCTTCTTTAGGAGACGCGCAAGCAGCGCAGCGAAGCGAAGTACGGTCTGCAATGACTAGGCAGTCAGACGTGCAAGCAGCGGCGTTCCAATATGGCATGCAACCTGAGGCGTTCCAATATGGCATGCAACCTGCGGCGGCGCCCAAGGACGCTTGCGCTTCCTTTAACGAGGCAGGTAATGTAGGCGAGTCGCATATTTTTGCCTTGCGCCAAAAATATCCTAGCGCGGTGCTTGCGGTTTCGCGCCAGTCTCATGACCAATTAACTGTTACCGTTAAGCGCGAGTTCTTACCAGAGTCGGTTGAGTTTCTTTACTATGTGCGAGGTGGCTGGCTTTCGGTTGTAGTGGGTAATGATGAACGCCCAATTACCGGCAACTATAGTGTAAATTACGTTCTTTCTATGGAAGAAGCCGACAAGTGTTTTATTATTGTGCGCACAGAAGTAGACGCTGATACCTTAGAGTTTCCTTCTGTAACACCTAAAGTTCCTGCCTGTGTTTGGGGCGAGCGCGAGTTGCGTGATATGTTTGGGTTGCGACCCATTGGCTTGCCCGACGAGCGTCGTTTAGTTTTGCCAGATGATTGGCCAAATGATTTGTATCCACTGCGCAAAGACAGCATGGATTACCGCTATCGTCCGCCAATGACAACCCAAACAGAGAACTATGAGTTTGTTCATGACGACCAAGGTAAAGAAACCACAGTTGTGCCCATTGGGCCGATGCACATTACCTCAGATGAACCTGGTCATTTTAGGTTGTTCGTAGAGGGCGAAGACATCATAGATGCCGACTATCGTCTGTTTTATGTTCACCGTGGCATGGAAAAAGTTGCCGAGTCTAGACTTAACTATGACAATGTCACCTTTTTAACCGATCGTATCTGTGGTATTTGCGGCTACGCTCATTCTGTGGCATATGCTACTTCGGTCGAAAACGCCCTAGGCATTCAGGTTCCCGAGCGCGCTCAGATTATTCGTGCCTTGTGTCTAGAGGTAGAGCGTTTGCATTCTCATTTGCTAAACATTGGACTAGTTTGTCACTTTTGTGGTTTTGATACCGGTTTTTACCAGTTCTTCAGAGTGCGCGAAACTTCTATGGAATTGGCTGAATTGCTTACTGGGTCGCGCAAAACGTACGGGCTTAACCTTATTGGGGGGGTTCGCAGAGATGTATTGGGTGAGCAAGGCAAGGCGATTAAGAGCGCAATTGTTAAGTTAAGAAAAGATACTCAGGTGTTAATTGACGCTCTTATTGCTACGCCAAATTTTGCCGGTAGAACTGCTGGCGTGGGTATTTTGGATCGTAAAGTCGCCCGCGACTATAGTCCGGTAGGCCCTACTGTTAGAGGCAGTGGTTATGCCAGAGACACACGTGCCGATCATCCATTTGTAGGTTATAAGCATCTTAAAGTAGAGGCAAGGTCTTATCCGGGCTGCGATATTCAAAGTCGTGCCTTAGTGCGCATAGATGAGTTCTTTGACAGCCTTGACATGATTGAGCAATTGCTAGACATTGCCGCTGTAGGACCTGTGCTAACAACAGATTTTAATTATCAACCACACCAATATGCCATAGGTTTTACAGAAGCTCCACGTGGCGAGGATGTACATTACTCGATGCTAGGTGATAACCAAAAGCTTTATCGTTGGCGCTGCAAGGCTGCTACTTATAGCAACTGGCCAGTGCTTAGAGCCATGCTTAAAGGCAACACCATTGCAGACGCGCCACTAATTGTTGGTAGTATTGATCCATGTTATTCGTGTACCGACCGCGTTACTGTGGTTGATGTTAAAAAGCGCTCGCAAAAAACTGTGGCCTACGATCAGCTTGAACGCTACTGTGCTACGCGTAAGCATTCGCCACTTAAAGGTTAGGAGGATAGATGTTTGAATGGATTAAAGAGTCTCTTACGGTTGGCAATGCCACAGTTAAGTATCCGTTTGCTCCACTAGAGTTGATACCTGATTCGCGTGGAAAGCCCGAGCACGATGCATTGGCTTGCATTGTTTGTGGAGCATGTGCAACCGCATGCCCGCCTAATGCCTTGCAAATGCATCTAGATTTGCCCAACAATAACTATATTTGGCAAATTAACTATGGACGTTGCATATTTTGTGGTAGGTGCGAGGAGGTTTGCCCTGTAAAGGCAATCGAACTTACACAAGAATTTGAATTAGCGGTCATGAGCAAGGACGACATGCTAGAAACAGCAACGTATTCTTTGCAACGCTGTGCTTTATGCAACAAGCAGTATGCACCAAGTAAAGAGATTGATTATCTTAATAGCTTGTTAGATAGTTTTGCTCAAAACGACGAAGAAGTTCAGCGCGCTAAAGAACAACTAAGCATTTGTCCGCAATGTCGTCGCATTGCCGAAAGCGCCAACGTCAAGTTTATTTGCGAGCAATTGGAAAGGAGGGCATAGTGGCTGAGCTATTGTTACCCCAGAGGCTTCAAGAGCGCATTTCTCAACATGAAATAGATGCCGTTATAGCCGAGGCAAAAGGTGCTTTGCTAGGCGACATTAAGCGCTCAGCTTATATTTATCGTGTAGATTGCGGCGGTTGCAATGCCTGCGAAATTGAGATATTTGCCACCTTGACCCCTGTTTTTGATGTTGAACGGTTTGGTGTCAAGTTGGCATCTAATCCAAGACAGGCCGATATATTAGTTTATACTGGTGCTGTGACGCGCTCTATGCGCGAGCCGGCGATGCGAGCTTATGCTCAAGCTCCAGACCCCAAGATAGTGGTGTCGTATGGAGCTTGTGGTTGCACTGGTGGTATATTTCACGACAACTATTGCGTTTGGGGCGGTACCGATAAACTGTTTCCTGTAGATTTGTATATTCCGGGTTGCCCGCCGTCGCCAGCTCAGACAATTTATGGTTTTGCCTTGGCGCTTGGACATCTTGGTCAGAAACTTAAGCCTCATAATCATGTGGAGAAACCCGGCGAGCTGACTGCCGTTATATCTGGTTTAGTTCCGTATAGCGTACAGGTTGCATTGGAGCGACATGCCAGATTGATGGCAGGATATCGCTATGGACGCAGACTTGTAGAGGAGTTTCTGCACGCGCTTGAGGCAGGTGGCGACAACTCTTTGACTTCTTTAGACGCCCACATTGCTTTAGAAGAAGATCCACGCAGGGTAGAAATTTTTGAGTCGCTTAAGCAGGTGTTGTTAAGTTATGCGATACGAGCGTGAAATGAGTAGTGTTGTAGGCTCTGACAATGCCGAAGCCATGAGCAGTGTTGTAGGCTCTGACAATGCTGAAGCCATGAGCAGTGTTGTAGGCTCTGACAATGTAGCCGATCGCTTTTGCGCTAACGCACAAATTGTGCTCTATAGGCTTTCGTCTAAAGTTGTTAGTATGGAAGAAAATGTTTCTGACAGGAGCAAGGAAGTTGCCTACTATACCTTGGCTGTTGGTCATCATACTGGGGTTTTAGACTGCTTTACTGCTGCCATGAGCTTTAGCTATGCTTATCTGCAGCAGTTGCTTTGTTTGCTGCCTAAAGATTGCTTTACTCATTACAAACTTGATGGTTTACGAAAATTTGGTGAAATCACTATTGCTTCTGAACATGCGCAGCGACTCATAGATGACCTAAATAAAGCTAGCATGCTAGCACAGATGCAAGGAGCAGATGGGATTTTAGAATTAATAGCTGAGCTTGGCAAGCAATTGCAATTGGTTTTGGATGATCCCGTAGTCTATTTAGTTGCGAAGAGGTTGTTATGAAAATAGATGATTTTTTTGTAAGTCTTAACGCAAAGGTTTCTAATAACGAGTCTGATACTGTTGCTGCAAGTTATACTACGAGTACGTCTGAAAGCGACAATGGTGTTAATGTTGTGTTTACTGTAGGCAACGAGTTGCGTGGCGACGATGCCGCAGGCCCAAGTTTGGCTGAGCTTCTAGAGCGAAAACCTGTGACAGGCTGGGAAGTTGTAGATGGTTCATCTGTGCCGGAAAACCACGTGCACGCTGTACGTCGGCTTAAGCCAACAAGGGTTTTGGTTGTTGATGCTGCCGAAATGGGTCTTATGCCAGGAGATGTGCGTAGACTTAGCCAAGAGCTTGTGGCATCGCAGTTTTTAATGACCACGCACTCGTTGCCATTAAGCTTTTTGTTAGAGTCACTAAAAGAGTCTGTTACTGAAGTAGAGTTTTTGGGCATTCAACCAAAAGACACTTCGTTTTTAGCTCCCATGTGTTCTGAGGTAGCAGGAGCCGTAACGTTTATTTATGATTGGCTAAATAGTGGCGCTAACATTGAATACTTTGGTTATGTTGATCAAGTTAAGTAATGCGAGTCATTGTGTGCGTTTAAGTATGCAATTTCGTTTACAATGTCATCTTTAAGAAAAGGAGAGTAGTACGATGAGTTTAGAAGACAAAGAAATAGCGGCAGTTAGACCTGATGTATTAACGCCTGCAGAAAATGCTGCTAAGCTAGAAACAATCGGTGTAAACAAGGTAAACATGCCTTTAACACGTTCTATAATTTTGGGGATTTTAGCAGGTATGTTTATCGCCATGGGCGGCATGATGCTGGCCTTGATCTTAGGCGATGCGACATTGCCAATTGCAGTTAGGCGCATTGTGGGTGGCTTAGTGTTTTGCATTGGCTTAGTGTTGGTGTTGCTTTCTGGTGCTGAATTGTTTACGGGTAATAATTTGATAATTAATGCAACAATGAGCAAAAAAGTTAAGTGGAGCGCCTATATTAAAAACCTGATTATCATCTGGATAGCCAATTTGGTGGGTTCGTTGATTGCAGTAGCTATTATTTACTTCTCTAATTTTGGAGCTCTATATCCAGACAACGCAATTGCTAACACCTTTATTTCATTGGCGGCATCTAAGGTTGCTTTGCCACCAGTAACGATGTTTTTTAAGGCAATACTTTGCAACTTCTTGGTATGCCTGGCGGTTTGGATGTCATTTTCAGGACGTACTTTTGTTGATAAGTTCTTTGCCATCATTTTTCCTATTACCGCATTTGTTGCCGCAGGAGGCGAGCACTGCGTTGCCAATATGTTCCTGATTCCTCTGGGCTTTGTTTACAACTTGGCTGCAGGTGGTGCTGCCGCCATAGATATCGCTGGCATTGCTTATAACCTTGGGCTTGTGACATTGGGCAACATGGTAGGCGGCATCGTCTTCGTGGGACTATTTTACTGGGCAGCCTTTCGTAAAAAAGCCTAGATAAAGAAGTAAGCAGAATGCATTAGAGTAATTGGAATACAGCATTTTTTGCGACGGTTGGGCGACAATGCCCATCATGACGCATGATTGACAACAACATAACTCACCACTAAGATATCATTCATACTTAATTAGAATACGAAGGTGGCGATATGCGCAAATGCATGGATGCAGACAATCTGCACAGACGATTAAATAAGATTAAGGGTCAGATTGCTGCAATAGAGAGGATGGTTGATGAGGACGTTCCTTGCGAGGATGTACTCATACAAATTAATGCTGTTAAAAGCGCCATGCACAAGGTTGGTCAGGTGGTTTTAGAGGGTCATCTAAGCCACTGCGTGCGTGATGGCATAGAGCATGGCGACGCAGATAAAGTTATAGGCGACTTTGCTACAGCAGTAGAACAGTTCTCGCGTATGGCATAAGTTTATAACTTAGTAGCCGCAAGCACGGCTGCAAGTGCGACCTTAAGTACAGCCGCAAGCTCGGCCGCAAGTGTGATCTTAAGTACAGCCGCAAGCTCGGCTGCAAACGCGACCGCAAACACCAAACAGCCTCATTTTGTAACGATTGTAAGAAGCGCTCAGTTATCTGAGCGCTTCACTTTTTGTTTCCACTTTAGGAGCATAGACGAGTTAAGAATGACAGCAACAGAGCCCGCATTGTGAACCAATGCTCCTAAAACAGGATTTAGGATTCCGGTTATAGCTAGTATAATAGCAATAAAGTTTAATAGCATAGATGCAGAAAGGTTAACATTAATTGTACGCATAACTTTTTTTGCCAGCAAAAGCAAATGGGGTAGGGTTTTTATGTCATCGCCAACTAAGACAATGTCGGCAGCTTCTATTGCAATGTCGCTTCCAATACCGCCCATTGCGATACCCACTTGCGCTATTTTTAGGGCTGGCGCGTCATTAATGCCATCACCTACCATGCAAACAGGTTCGCCTTGCTTCTGAAAACTTTGAATAGTGCTAAGTTTGTCTTCTGGTAGGCAGCCGGATTTAACATCGGCAATTCCCGCAAGACGTGCGATATTTGTTGCTGTTTGGGCGGCATCTCCTGTAAGTAGAACAGTCTTTGTGCCGGTGTCATGAATGGCAGAAATGGTGCTTGCGGCATCTGTTCTAAGCGTGTCAGATAAAATGATGAAACCAAGCAGCTCATTTTTGCTTGCAATATAGATAATCGTGCAACCTGATTCATTCGCGCTAGTTAATTCGCTAGCGAATTCGCTGGTTACCTTGCTGGACATCGCATTTGCCGCTTCGCTTGTCACCACGTTGGTTATCTCTTTGGCCGTCGCATTTGCCGCTTCGCTTGTCACCACGCTGGTTATCTCATTAGTTGTTTGGCTAGCGTCTATGGTAACGCCCTCGCAGACCTCCCTGATCAGCGCTGCATTGCCGGCAAACAATTTCATGTTATCAACAGTAGCGCTTACGCCTCGCCCTGGGATAAGTAAAAACTCTTCCGGACTTAAAGGACTCACAGCTTGCGTTTGCCTATAATGGGAGACAATCGCCTTGCCAAGAGGATGTTCAGAGTACAGCTCTGCGCTCGCAGTTATTCTCAACAAATCTTTTTCACTTATCTTATTGGAGCAACTTCTGACTTTTATAACCGATGGGTGCCCATAAGTAAGTGTTCCTGTTTTGTCAAAAGCAATTCGTGTCACCTTGGCTAGGCGCTCTAGCGCGTCACCCTTGCTAACAAGAATGCCATAGCGGGTAGCATTGCCAATTCCTGCCATGATGGCCGTTGGAGTAGCTAGAACTAAAGCGCAGGGGCAAAACACAACCAATATTGTCACTGCACGAATAATCTCGCCTGTAACGAATCCTGTTATAAGCGCAGATGCCAACGCGAAGACAACAATCCATGTCGCCCACCTATCTGCCAGTGTAACAATTTTGGCTTTGCCGGCATCGGCCGATTCTACCAGGCGAATCATGCGTTGCAGCGAGCTATCATCACCAACTTTTTTAGCCTGCATGCAAAATGTACCAAATTGATTAACTGTACCGCTTAAGACCTCGTCGCCAGGCCCTTTGTCTACGGGCATAGACTCGCCTGTCATTACGGATTGGTCTATTGACGTCTGTCCACTTGTTATGATGCCGTCAACTGCTATAGTTTCGCCAGCTAAAACCCGTAAAGTATCGCCAATGCAAACTTTAGTGGCTGCAATAATATCCTCTTCGTCTTCGCCATTTTTGTTCTTGCGCACAATTCGCGCAGTTGTTGGCGTCAGTTTTACCAACTTCTCTATACCATCTCTTGCCTTGGCAACGGTGCGTTCTTCTAGATAAGCTCCCAACATCATAATAAAAGCAATCTCGCCAGCCGCAAACGTCTCGCCAATAACAACAGAGGCGACAAGCGCAATAGAAACTAGTACATCGGCTTTAATGTCAAATCTGGTGGCAAGTCCAACTATGGCATCTTTAATGATGGGCAAGCCGCAAAGCAAGATGGCTATCCATGCGATGTCAATCTTTAGGCCGCTGATACTTATTAATATATTGTTGAGAAAACCATCGGCGAGCACAATGGTGTTTTCAGGGCTGTCACCAGAAGACATCATGGCATTTTCGGATGCGTTGCCAATGAGCCCCTTGGCATTTTCGGCGGCGTTGCCAATGAGCCCCTTGACGCTTTCACCGTCTGCGCCAGAAAGCCTCATGGCATCAAGTTCATTTTCAGATACAAATGTTGGCAGATAGAGAGAAACAATGTCAAAGAAGCTAATGATAAGCGCTAGTAGCGAAAGCGCAAGAAAAAAGATTGTCCTTTTGTTCTCATCTTTAAAAAAGCTAATCATAGAGTACTCCATTCTTTAGACGCGCTAGTTGGCATGGTGCCTTGCTTTGTTTTGCGTTATACGGATAGCGTTGTTTGTATCGTGCTAGTCATGTTGTGTTGCTTAGGCTACGCCATCCGTGTTACGATTTAAACAAAGGTGATACCCATAGGGGTATCCATATATCAATGATGATACTATAGCCATAGGGGTATGGGTTGTCAAGAGGTCAAAGGTGTATATTGCCAAGCAGTGTCATGGAGGTGGTCATTTGTAGAGAAGTGTGCTAGTATGAAGATGCATTTTTTTAGAGGTGTGCCAGCATGAAGATGCATTTTTTTAGAGGTGTGCTAGCATGAAGATGCATTTTTTTAGAGGTGTGCTAGCAGGGAAAACTAGGGAAATTATAGGAGGATACAAGCATGAGTAAAAGTTATATGTACGACGAGTGCCAGGATTTCAGCTGTGATGGCAACCAAGAAAACAATCACAATTGCCGTCTAAGCCATATTCATAGCGACAAGCGTGACGCAAAGCAAGATAGTAAACAACAGGCAACGATATCGCGTAGGGGAATGCTTCAGGGTTTGGCGGTTGGTTCTATGGGACTTGTTAGCGCCGGACTATTTGCTTGCGCTCCATCGGGAGGTCAAGCAAACAATCAAGCATACAGTAATGCGCAAACAGCATCGTCTGCTTCAGAGATTAAGTGGGATGAAGAGGCAGATGTTGTGGTGGTTGGCTCGGGAGGAGGTCTTGCGGGAGCAATCACGGCTGCCGAAGCTGGTCTTAAAGTAATTGTGCTTGAGAAAGACATTGCAATTGGCGGTTCTACCAATCTTCATTCCGGAGTTATCTCTTGCGGTGGAGGAACATCACTTCAAAGGGAAGCCGGCATAGATGATAATCCCGAACAATATGCTAAGTACCTTTCTGCCTGCGCAAAAGGCCAGGCCAATGAGGATATTTTACAGATTCTTGCGCGTGAGTTGCCTAAAACATTCGAGTGGGTTGTTAGCATCGGCGGGAAGTTTTCTACAGAGTGGCTTTACTTTACAGGACCAGAGCAAGAGCCATATTGTACAGCTGTAACACCTGCCATAAAGCATGGTGCCCAATACCCACCAGACGAAGAGCATAAAACTGCAACAGGGACACTGATACATCAATTGGTAGTCGCCGAGGCAGAAAGACTTGCAGTTGATATCAGAAGCGAATCGCCTGCCTTAAGCCTGCTGCTTGGCAAAGACGGCGGTCCTATTGGGGTTGTTGTTAAAAAAGGCGACGAAAAAGTTAACATCAAGGCAAGCAAAGGTGTCTTGCTGGCATCTGGTGGTATGTGTGCCAATCCCCAGATGCTCGCACAGTACATGCGTTTTGGTGAACAGCGAGTTGCGGCAGGAGCCAAGCTGTCTACAGGCGATGGCATTAAGATGGGACAGGCGGCAGGCGCAGATGTTGTTAATATGCACGAGTCGCTAACGTCCTTGCAAACCGCAGTTCCCCTTGGAACAACTACCAGAGGTAAAGAACGTCCGGCATTTCCTAGTATCTTAGTTAACGTGAGTGGCCGCCGCTTTGTTAATGAAGATTATCATTCAGACACAGTAGGCAAGCTTGCTTTGGGACAAGACGATGGCATTACTTGGCAAATTTTTGATTCTAAGTCTTACGCTGCTGTTTCTGATGCCAACAAGCCAAATGTTATTCAGGCAGAGTCTATAGAAGAGCTTGCGCAGAAAATTGGTGTGTCTACAATAGGTCTTACTAGAACAGTCGCACTATTAAATGCCGATGCGGCAGCCGGCGAAGATAGTGAGTATCACAAAACCGGTGCCACATTTGGCGCATTAGATAGCGCTCCTTATTACGCATTTAGAGCACAGTGCATAGCAATTGTTGTTCACTTTGGCGGACTTAAAGTAAATACAGACTTCCAGGTGTTAAGCGTACATGATGAACCAATCCCACGTCTTTTTGCCGCTGGTTTAGATGCTGGGGGTTGGCTTGGGCGTCAGTACCCTGGTAGCGGTACTGCTGTAGGTGGAACCTATACTATGTCACGTCTTGGTGTAAGTAAAATGATTTCTGAAGCATAAAATAGAAAACGTTGTGTATAAGTAAGCAAATGCAAAGAAACAAGCGCAAGAAAACAAGGATGCAGCACAGGGTGTGACATGAAATTAGTGACTGTTTTTCGTGCTGCAATGGCTGCAGTGCTAGATGCCGCGTCTGTTGTGCGCGACAAAATACGTAGCATGAAAATATTGCCTAAGTTCATCCTTAGTTTTCTTTTGCCCACTTTGGCATCATTTGTTCTTTTACTAGCTGTTAGCGATTTAAGCCTGCCGGTTGATAGTTTAATACCACTACCTGATCCATGGTATAGAGTCGTTTGGGCGCTGCTCAGTGGCATGTTTTTCTTCGCTTTTTTCTTTCTGTTTACAAAAAGTGATAAGCAAGGCAAACGCTATTGGCGTATTCTGCCTATCGTGTATATCTTGTTTTTTTTACTTGGTGGAGCTGTGAGATACTATTATGTGTTTATAGCAGATGAAATGTTAGAAAACTTTAACTACGAAGACTTAAAGTTTTTGCAGATAGAGCACGAAGGCTTTGACATACCGTACGAGTCATTTATTGCCTCCTATAACGCACGTGTGGTAAGTGGCGAAAAATTAAAAGATTACGATAAAGATGGCTATGCAGAAGTTGCTATTAACGATGCAACTAAGCTTACTGTTTATAGCAATAATAAGGTTGATGGGCGCGCATATGTATCCTCGGCAAATATTTTTTGCAAGGATCTTTCATTGCCATTTGAAAACGAAGGCATACAAGTATCAGACGCCAAGCGTGATGTGTTTAACAATTTTATAAAAGACGCTGCCGAAATACTCTCTCAGCTTGGATGTGTTGCAGATGCTGAGGAGGGAAAAAGTCTGCTTGACGGCATTATGAGAGGGAATTGGGTCGTTACGAAAGTTGGTGATGGTAGGACTATAAGGGCAGCGAGTCTTGTTTCTTATGATGACATCACATATAGCCTTACTATTGGAATAGGTGGCTTTAGCATTTTTGTAGTAGGAGGTAATTTTGGCATTAGTACAGAGACATCTCATTATATTGTCGCTGCAAAAGGAAAAGGACAAGGTGCATTTGCCCCAGATATTGTTGCTAGCCCCAATACAACAGCTTACGTCTTTTGCAACATAACAAACATGAATCAGGACAGTGCCCATTCTTATTCTGTAACAGTCTCATGTCCAAAATCAGTTGTTGGTTTGCAAGCTAAATTATTTACAGCTACAGAAACATCAACCATAAACTTTGCCAACAGCAGGCAGATGTTTGTGCAAACAGATCGCGTTCAGACAAACGAGAAAATCTATGTTTTACTAAAAGTGAAGATTGGCAGCTCGGGCTTTAGTAGAACAGAACTCTCAGTTGCCATATTCGACGGAAGCAGCACAACCAAAGTGCCAATAGAAATTCGCGAGGCAAAGTAATCATCAACCAAACGCCGCTAAGGCAAACAACTATTCCTGCAAGAAACAATTAGCATGGATTTGTTTAAAGTTCGCAATGGTTTTCTATAACGGATTTTCTGAAGCCCACCTGATCCACCTAACGGCTAAATGCCACCCGAAGTGCAAAGTGGGGGTGCGGACATTTTTGCATATCGGATGACATTTAACGAAGCCCACATGACACAAGACGGAACACTTGACAAGGGTTTTTAAGGGTGCTAGACTATCGTTTAAATTTACGCTTTATCTAAATTTGTGCGTGATGTGTGAAAATTTGCTGTTGGGGTAATAACTGTGATGGCGACTTAAAGCATGCATAAAAATAATTCATTACGAATTTGTGCCGCTGCGGGGCTATGAAATGGCACTAAGAATGCATGACTAAGCAGCTTATGACACAATCTCTTAAAAGACAGTGATTATTTTTTTTTTTGTTGAGAAGGACTTACATGATCAACCAGTTCAGAGTACAAAAAATTAGAGCAGAGATTTCGGAATGCGAACGCATATTAGACATAAGTCGCGTGAACCTAAGTGACCTTCATCATCGTCTGGATAATCTGACTACAGCCAGACAAGAAAGCGATAACTTAAGACAGCGCTTTTACGATAGCCTAGACTATGAACGTTATAACGCGCAGTGCGCCATTGATGTTGGCGGCATCAGGTTTGGTGGTGGACACGAGGAGTCTATGCGTGAGGTGCTTTTTGGTCATAGCCAGCAGCAGGCGCTAACTGCTTTTTTGGATATGGATGATTGTCTTAAGCAAGCGATGTGGCGCTACAAGGATAAAGTTAAAGATGAAGAGAGAAGAATATCTAATCTAACAAATCAGATAACCAACCTACAAATACAACTTAGAATTGCGTTAGCAAGTTGAAGTAACAAGGAGCAACAAGAAGCAACGAAGAGAAAAAAGAGGAAAAGAGGTGTCATATGTTTGATTTAATGGTTTCAGACGAAGAGTACAGCAATTACATTCAGGCAACGGAAACTCTGGCAACCGCAGTGTCAGCTATGCTTTTGCGCTACATAGCAACCATGGAAGATGTTACTGCTACAGCAATAAGTAGCGGTATTGTTAGCAATAGACTTCATGCCTTTACAGATGGTTTCAAGTCACTTGCGAGTCGTTCTATAGACACACTTTTGTTGTCGGCGGCAAACAACCTATCAGATTTTAGTGCCAAGATTGACGAGAAAGACGACTTTCTTTACTAGAAAAGTAAAAAGGAGCACAACAATGACGTTGCGTGATTTTTCAGACAATGTTAAGCTAAGGCTTACGGAGCTCATTAACAGGTTCGACAAAGAAAACGATGAGTGGTGGGGCTTTGGTCGTATTGTAGATTTTGTAACTGATTTCTTCTTATCTGACAGCATTAAAGACAATGTAAGAACAATTGAGGCATATCATGAAGAAATATTGGATAAGAAAAATATGTCTTTAGAGCAATTAGATAAGGTGTGGGAAGAAGTTTATGCCACAGATATGCACTATGCAGAACGCATGAGAGAAATAAATGAGCAGTTTAACCAGCTATTAGCCAATATTAGAGCTTACACAGACATACTTAATCCCACGCAACCAGACGGTGGCCTTGCTCCTATTTTGCGCTCTGAAGATGAGTTTCAGGCGCGCTTTGCACCCGCATACGAGCAGTGGGACACATGGCTTAAGTCTGCTATTACACGTGATATAGAACGCGCTTTTGACCACAGGGCACAAAGGCAAGTAGACGAACTGTTTGCCAGTCTTGGTTACACCAAGGCGACTTGGAATGCGCTAACAGAAGATGGGAAAATTGCAGTTTTGCTGGAAGTCATTGCTGCATTAAATGCAATTTTGCGCACAAATGTAGATATCAAGGCGCTAAAAATTATAGATGATGGTTACAGGGAAGACAGTTCGCTTCTTCTTGCCAGATATGAAGTAGGCGTTAATCAAATAGAAGTGAACCTAGCTGCACTTAATGATTCGAAGCGAAGCATTGATTTGCTCAGAGGTATGGCACATGAAGTGCGTCATGCTTACCAGTACGAGACTGTCATCGATCCTTCAAAGCATATTGTGACTGATGAAACTCGCCAACAGTGGAAACAAAACTTTCAACCTGGGAATCATCGTGATGGCGTGCAAACAGAAGACGAGAAGAGTCAGGGCATTGTAGATACTTATGAAATATACGTCTCGCAGCCTTTGGAATATGACGCAGCGATGTTTGCAAGAAATGACTTACCTAATAACTTAGTGCCTGTCTACTCAGGAAGTTGGGGCAATTAGTGAGCACTTCAACTGTTGCAAAAAGCATTATTTTCATGTTGCTGTCTTGCTTTTTGGTAGCACCAATAATGCATGGCTGCACAGAAACAAGAATCGAGGACTCTATGGAGGCAAATAAGGAATTACTTAAGAAGCGCTTATGGCTAGATGAAACAGAAGCTGCAGATATAGCGTACTTTTTTAATAAGTATGGTATTGGCAAAATGACTGAACTGAAGATTGAGTATGAAGATGAATTTCATTTCGAGTTGTCAATAATAGATGAGAACAAAAACTCCTTCTATGCGAGCATAAACAAACGCTTTGGTTTGGATTTAATTCAAGAGGGTGATTCAAGTGGGCGCGTTCTTTTTAGCGCCTTGAGTGTACATTTAACTCCAGAAGCACTAGAGGCATACCAAAAAGGTATCGAGGAAGCCGAGCAAAAAAGACTTGCAGAGAGCGGCAACGGCAACACGGCCATCGCAGACAATAGTCAAAACAATGAGGGTGCGGAAAATGACAAAAGTGCAAACGTCAATAATAGCACTGGCGTAAGCAGCGCAACAGATACAGCAAATATAAAACCAAATGGCAACTAAGAAAGTAAATAAGGAGCATAATAATGGCATTACAAGAAACTGTAAAGGTGT
>JAIRQA010000032.1 GCA_031256715.1 Coriobacteriales bacterium
ATGGCGGCAGGTCCCGCAAAGTCAACGATTCTAGATAATGTTCCGGTTAGTCCTAAAGTAATACCAATTGCTGCCGCTATAAGCAAGGCAGCAACACGCACTCTCATGTCTTTAATTAAACCGGAAAGCGTTAATGTCTCTGCTTGTCCACTGATTGGCACAACAGAACCACTAAATAGATTTCCTGCAACGCCAATAAGATAGGCAAAACCTGTTGGCTTTAGTTTATAGCCAAAACCCTTTGCCATGTACATCTGTGTGACACCATTAATGACAACAAAGACGACTGCCAAAAGTAGTGCGCCCCACGCTTCTAAAACCTCCATTTACACCATCCCTTTCCTGCAAACTACAACCTGTAAAAACTTAAGCCACACACAATTCTCATGCACAATTCTAAATGCAGCGCTGTTGTGTTAAGAAATGTGGCCTCTCATTAAAAATGGCACAAAAAAAATGCCGATTGAGATTATAGCGCGTTTGCAATTACAATGTGAGCAACACGTTTTTCAGCTTTGCAGTTTTGTTCTGTAGCGCTGCAGCTACTTTAACCCCACAGCGCTGCAGCTACTTTAGCCCCACGGTGCTGCAGCTACTTTAGTCCTACAGCGCTGCAGCTACTTTAGCCTTGCAGCACTGTTGCCGCAATAGCTTGTACTGTAGCAGCTAAAAACCGCCCAACTAATAAGAGGCAGGCCCTGGCTTTTCTCAACATGAAAATACTAAAACATTAAACCACGATAAATGCTTTATATACATTTCATATTAATTCTTAAAGCCAGAGCCCTGAGCGCCCGAATCAAGCTTTTCGCGAGGGTAGTGCGATAAGCTGGATTAGGTGTGTTTTAACTAACTATCTAACTAACTATCTATCTAACCAACCAACGTTACATGCTAGCTTAAGTATAAAATAGCATATGGTTATAAGTTGGTACAGGCCAATAGTCATGACCAACAATAACTTCCATCTCGTCAACTGCTTTGCGTACGGCATCCATGGCCGGAATCACGTTTTGCTCGTAGGCAAGCGCGTTTTTGTAGCTGTCCTTTATAGATTGTGCGCTACTGATTTCTTTCTCTAAAACTTCTACGCCTGCAGAAATTGCATTAATACCAGCGGTAAGTTTTTCTAGCAGCGATTGCTCGGCAGAAGTATCTAGCTTTATACCCTTAATGTTTTCTAAGACCTCTAGCTTGGCATCTATAGCTGTGGCGACAGCCGTTGAGTACTCTATGATGGCAGGTAAGAAGCGGGCGCGCGCCATGCGAGCGGTAACAAGTCCTTCGATGTTAATCTTTTTAGAGTAGTGCTCAAGTTTAACCTCATAGCGACTTTCTACCTCTACCTTAGAAAGTACCTTATGCTTTTTAAAGAGTTGTACGCTCTTTGGTTCTATGAATGTCCTTACGGCATCGGGAGTGCTTTTTAGGTTTAAAAGTCCACGTTTTTCTGCTTCTATGGGCCAATCAGAAGAATAGTTGTCGCCGTTAAAGATCACGTGTTGATGCTGGCTTAATGTCTGCTGCACCCAAACCATGGCGTCCTTCTCAAAAGATTTACTCTTTTTTAAGCTGTCGGCAAAATCTGTAAGTGCCTCGGCAACGATGGTGTTAAGTATCATGTTAGCGTCAGAGAGGTTTACTTCTCCACCTGGCATACGAAACTCAAACTTGTTGCCTGTAAAAGCAAATGGCGAAGTACGATTACGATCGGTGTTGTCTTTAATGAATGTAGGTAGCGTGGGAACGCCCAAATCCATCTTAATCTTTCCTGAAGACTTGGGAGCTTTTTTGTTGATAATATCTTCTACTATCGAGCCTAACTCATCCCCAAGAAATATAGATATGATGGCCGGGGGAGCTTCGTTAGCGCCAAGACGGTGATCGTTACCGGCACTGGCAACACTCATGCGCAACAGCCCTTGGTATTCGTCTACGGCTTTAATGACTGCGGTAAGAAAGACAAGGAACTGCAAGTTTTCTGATGGTGTAGAGCCTGGCTCTAAAAGATTTTCGCCATCGGCAGATATCGACCAATTGTTGTGCTTGCCATTGCCATTTATACCGGCAAAGGGTTTTTCGTGTTGCAGACAAACAAGGCCATAGTGTGAGGCAATCTTGCGCATAAGTTCCATTGTAAGCAGGTTGGCATCTATGGCGCGATTGGTTGTTAAAAAGACCGGGGCCAGCTCATGCTGGGCGGGAGCGACTTCGTTGTGCTCTGTTTTAGCCGGGACACCTAACTTCCAAAGTTCTGTGTTCAGTTCGTTCATGAAAGCTTTCACGGTTGGACGCACGGCACCAAAATAATGCTCTTCTAGTTCCTGACCTTTAGTAGGATCTGCCCCAAAAAGTGTGCGACCGGTCATAATTAAATCCAGACGATTTTCGTAGTCGCTTTCTTTAATGAGGAAGTATTCTTGTTCTGGTCCTACTGTAGTTGCTACCTGTGTTGGATTCTTGCCAAAGAGAGCAAGCACTCGTTTAGCTTCGCGTCCAATAGCGTCCATAGAGCGAAGCAATGGCGTCTTTTTGTCTAAAGCCTCGCCAGTATAGCTTACAAAAGCTGTTGGCACACACAAGACACCATCTTTTATGAATGCGTAGCTGGTGGGATCCCATGCAGTATAGCCACGTGCCTCAAAGGTGGCACGAATGCCTCCGGATGGAAAAGATGAGGCATCAGGTTCGCCCTGAATAAGCTCTTTACCAGAAAAGCTCATAAGCGCTCCGCCATTGGCTGTTGGATTTAAAAAGCTGTCATGTTTTTCGGATGTGATGCCTGTAAGAGGCTGAAACCAATGAGTGTAGTGCGTCGCACCAAGCTCCATAGCCCATTCTTTCATGGCGTGAGCCACAACATTGGCGACCTCTAAATCCAAAGGCTGCCCCTCCTTGATTGTCTTCGAGAGCACCTTATAGGTGGCTCGCGGCAGACGTTCTTGCATGACAGTGTCATCAAAAACAAGACTGCCATACAATTCGCTGATCGTACTCATTCGTGCGCTCCTTTCACTTACTAATTCAATTTTTGTGATTGTTCTGCGCGGCGACTTGATGTAAAGCACACTAGATGCAATGCGTACTAGCTGAAATTCACCTTAGATGAAAAGCATACTAGATGTAAGTCGCGTGGCGAAGAACCTACCCTCTAAAACTTATCTAACAAGAGTAACCGATAATTGTTTCAAGAATATTAAATTTTGTTGAGAAAACCGCCGAGGGTCTTATCTTGCTAGGTGGTGTTTATCGTTAGCGCATTTAAGCACAACGAAAGCCGCAAATGTGATATCGTATAACTGTTAAAAGTAAGTAGCTAGTGGCATGAGAGAGGAGGAGTCTTGCATCGCAGAAATGTTCTTGTGACAACCAGACAGCCAGAGCTTGCGCACAAGTTACAAACCATGCTTGCATCTATGGACGTGCAGTTGCAACTTCTTAATACTTCTGTATTGGATTGTTTGGCATCTAACAATACCGAGGGACTTGATTTGCTTATATTAGACGCCAATCATGAGTCATTAACCGATTTAGAAAAGATCGAAGACATCTTGTTTACGGACGCTAATGCTAGCATGCTATTAATAGTTCAGCCTGAGGCGCTTGGCACCATGAAACTGCCCAGACGCCTAAAGTATGATTTTATTGTTCGTCAGGCTTTAGATATCGAGTATCAGGTGCGTATTCATCAGTTACTTTGGCCTGGAGAAGAAGCCGGAACCAGCGATTTTATTCGTTCGGGGACTCTAACATTAAATTTGGCGACTTATCAGGTAAAAGTCGATGGAACAACCTTAGATTTAACCTATCTGGAATATGCCCTGCTAGCATTTTTAATTACTCACCCCGGACGTACTTATTCTCGCGATGCATTGCTTAGGCGGGTTTGGGGCTTTGACTACTATGGCGGATCTAGAACGGTAGATGTTCATGTGCGGCGTGTTCGCTCTAAGTTAGGGCCAGAGTTGGCACAAAGATTAGAGACGGTTCGTGGCGTTGGCTATCTTTGGAATTCCTAGTTTTAGAATTTCTGGTCTTAGAATTCTTGGTCTTAGAATTCTTGGTCTTGGAATTCCCAGCTTTAGAATTCCCAGCTTTGGAAGCCCTAGCAAGACAACAATATCTAAAATATATAAGATATTATATTTAGTTTTAAACCAAAGGATAATTTTATGCGCAAAATTGCTGTAATTGATGGTAACTCTTTAATGCACAGGGCGTTTCATGCGGTGCAAACTCCAATGAACGCTCCTGATGGTCGGCCTACTAATGCTTGTTTTGGCTTTCTTGCTATGCTCTTAAAGTTTATTGAGCAGTTTCGCCCAGATGCCATCATTTGTGCTTTTGATGCCGGCATCCCCCAATTTCGTATGCAGGCTATAGAACAATACAAAGCTCAGCGTCCGCCCACAGATCCATCGTTAAGGCAGCAGTTTCCTATAATCGAGGAGCTATTGGGAGCTATGGCAATTCCTGTGATTCGCATTCAGGGCTGGGAGGGAGATGACATCTTAGGCAGTGTTGCCGCCATGGCAAACAAGCAAGATGATTGTCAGACATATCTTGTAAGTGGCGATAAAGACATTTTGCAGCTTGTAAACGAAAACACCTTTGTGGTTACTACGAAGATGGGCATGAGTGACATCATTATCTACGACGCCGATGCTGTTATTCAACGTTTTGGTGTAAGCCCTAACTTAGTCATCGACTACCTTGGTCTTATGGGAGACTCTTCAGACAATATACCAGGCGTTCCTGGAGTAGGGCAAAAAACCGCAACAAAATTGCTGCAAGAATATGGCAGCATGGACAAAGTGTTACAAGCAGCAGAAAACATAAAAGGCAAATTGGGAGAAAACCTTCGCAATAATAAAGCACAAGCCTTGGCTTCTCGCGAAGTTGCGACGATTATTTGTGATGTTCCCTTGGAGCTAGATCTTCTCAACATTAGTTTTCCTGCATTTGCCATAAATGAGATTAGTCAGATTTTTGGCAAATATAGCCTTAAAACGCATATGAATAAGCTGATTAAGATATGCAATGGCGAAAGCGAAACATCACAATCTATGGGCTTGAATTCAGGAAATAATTCAGGAAATAATACTCAGAAGTCTGTAAGCGTGTGGCAAGCAGAAATTGATGCCATGCTTGCACTCGTTAACCTTAAGACGCTTAGCGGCTACGCGGCAATGTTGGCGCTTGAAGACATTTGCAATAGACATGAAGAAGTTGGACTTCATATTTGTGAAGCTCAAAGTGATTCGCTATTTGCAAGCGAGCCTATATTATATGTAGTATCCAATGATACTAGCATGTGTTTTAAAGATGATGATCTTATTAAAGCTTTAGAGCATATTATTGCAAATGCACAATGGTCTGCATTCTCTGTAAAAAAGATTCTGAAATTGCTATATTTAAAGAGTGATAATAATAGTAAGCTAGCTAAATATAAAGATATTAATGTATCTAGATTTTTTGATTGTATGCTAGCATCATATCTTATTGATTCCTCAAAAACATATGATGACATATTTGCTTTGGCTTGTGCATGTCTGCCGGAAATTTCTTATATTGTGACTAGCGAGCACGAGGCAGACGCCTTTCAGTCACTTCAAGCAGGGCTTGCCTTGCTACTTAAAACGATTTTGCAGAAAAAGTTAGAAGAAGATGATTCGTTTTCTTGCTATCGCAATATCGAGGCTCCATTAATTCCGGTTTTGCTTCAAATGGAACAGCATGGCGTTAAAGTTGACGCAAAGACTTTACAAGAGATGAGCTCAGATTTTCAGTCGCTTATTGATGATCTTAAAAAAAGTGCATGGGAAGCAGCAGGTGAAGAATTTAATTTAGACTCGCCCAAGCAGCTAAGCGTTGTACTTTTTGAGAAGCTAAAACTGCCGGCACGCAAAAAGACAAGCAGTGGTTATTCTACAGACGCTAGCGTTTTAGCAGAATTAGCGGCTATGTCGCCGTTGCCGTCGGTACTGCCAAAAGTGATGATAGAGTATCGCGAGTTGGCAAAACTAAAAAACACTTATTTAGACGCTTTGCCAAAACTCATCGTGGCAGATGGCCATATTCACACTAGTTTTAACCAGGCAGTTACCGCAACCGGAAGGCTGTCATCTTCTGACCCTAATCTGCAAAATATTCCTGTACGTAGTGACTTGGGTCGTAAAATTCGCTCTGCCTTTGTTGCTGACGCCAATGCGCTAGGAGTAGAAGAAGCTGTTATACTTACCGCCGATTATTCTCAGATCGAGTTACGTTTGTTGGCGCATCTTAGTGCCGATGAACATCTTGTCTCGGCTTTTGTTCAGGGGGAGGATTTTCACACGCAAACGGCGGCGCGTCTTTTTGGTGTAAAAGAAAATGAAGTATCGCCACAGATGCGCTCTCGCGCAAAAGCAGTAAACTTTGGCATAGTTTATGGCCAGCAAGCATATGGTCTTTCACAGTCTTTAGGAATTCCTTTTGAAGAAGCGCAAGAAATGATTAACCGCTATTTTGTAGCTTTTCCTGGCGTAAGACGTTATCTTGATGATCTTGTTGCCCAGGCACATGACCAGGGGTGGGTACAAACACTTTATGGGCGAAAACGCCATATACATGAGCTTCAAAGCTCTAATCAGGCGTTAAGAAAGTTTGGTGAACGTACAGCAATGAATCATCCCATGCAAGGCACAGCTGCCGATATCATCAAGCTTGCGATGATTGAAGTTAACAAGCGTCTTTGCAGCGAGGGCTTTGTGTCACAAATGATTTTACAAGTTCATGATGAATTAGACTTTAATTGTGCAATGGACGAGTGTGAGCGCATGTCTGCCATGGTTAAACAAGCAATGGAAGGAGTCGCTACACTTAAGGTGCCATTGCTTGTAGAGGTTAGTTATGCCAAGAACTGGGCGCTTGCCCACTAAAAAAGCAGCAGTTTGCCATTTGTTTAAGGGCAGCATGTGTGAATTAAGTTAATAAAGGTAGGTTAAATGCAGATTGAATGCAGATTGAATGCAATGTATTTTGTTGCTTGTAAAACTAATGCACTTGCTATACTATTAAGATGCTGCATTTATGAGGTATTTGTGAAGCAGTTTTAGGCAAAATGAGTAATGCTTTCATCAGACATTTAGATTTTTTGCCTATAATGTTAAGTTGGATGACAAAAGGTTGTCCAAAAGAGTAGGAGGAAATGCATGAAAAAAATTGTAAGAGTTATGACCGCATTCTGTATGGTATTGGCATTAAGCCTGCCAACCATTGCCTTTGGCGATGAAGCAACACAGAAGACGCCTGTGCCTGCAAATGCGGCTGCAACTGCCGAGGATGTAGTTGCCGATGATGCTGCAGAAGAGGCAGTGCCTGCTATAGAAGACGCTGCAGCAGAAGTTGTGGAAGTAGACGAAGAAGTTGCAGTAGAAGTTGCGCCTGAAAGCATCACAGACGAGGTTTCGCCAGAGGCTGAAGTAGCGCGTACACCAGTGCCATTCTCTGGCAATTTGCAAGCCAGAACATTAAGCTCGCTTAGCTTAAACACACTTGGATTTGGTGTTGATTTTGTTAGTACAATAATACACCCAATGTTGCCAGGTTTTCGCAGCGTCGACATCCCTGCGCATTCCACTGCTATGGGTACTCAGGCCGTAATATGGCAAGATTCTTTAGCTGCCAACCAGCGTTTTAGGATGGAGAAGTCAGCAGATGGCTATATAGTTTTTTACAATGTAGAAACTGGCTACTGCCTAGACATCAAAGGTGGACAGCTTACTCCTGGTAACGCTGTTATACAGTGGCCATTTAAAAATTCGCTTAATCAGAAATGGTTACCGGTGGTTATTGAAGAGGGCGATCTGACTGTGTGCGTCTTGGTCTCTGCTATTACTGCAGAAAATTATGACGCAGAGAGCCTGAGCAGCCTTAGCTTAGAAGAACTAAGCAACAACGATGATATTTTTGTTCTTGATGTTAAAGGCGGCATAGCTGCTAATGGTAGCTCTTTAATAATATGGCCTTTTAATGGCAATGACAATCAGCTTTTTGGTCTTGAGTTTCCCCCCGCCCCTCTAGATTTCGGCGGCGAGTTTCTCTTTAAGACTGCTGTTCCTGGTGTCGATCGCGCATTAGATATCGCCGGTGCTTCTAAAGACAATGGCGCTGCCCTTCTGTTATGGGATACCCATGGCTATCTTAACCAATGGTTTGATGTCATATACATCCCAGAGACTGGCTACTATAGCATCATTAACCAGAGGTCAGGCAAGGCACTAGATGTTACTGGCGCTTCAATGTATAAAGGCGCGCAAGTAATTCAGTGGGGCAGCCATAATGGCTTTAACCAGCAATGGTCTATATGCTGGGCAAATGATGATCCAGACAGTGCCCTTGTTCACATTGTTAATGCCGGCTCGGGTCTTGCATTAGATCTTACCGGCGGTGTTGCCGTTAACGGTGGTAAAGTTATTCAATGGCCGACGCACAACGGCAGCAATCAGCAATGGGATGTTTACGTTCCACTGAATCCGTAGTTTCTAGCTTTAAGTATACAAGTTTTGGCACTTAAGAGTTTGCTAGCTTGCTAGCTTGCTAGCTTAAATACTTGCTAGCTTGAATACTTTCAAGTTTGGTAGCTTGAATACTTGGTAGCTTGCTAACCTCCCCAGTTACGGCACGTGAGATCGTAGCGTATGGGAAGCTTGTGTGCAAAACTGTGCTACACTATTAGTTACTTTGTGGCGTCCTAGCGTAAGAGCTAGGACGCCACGTGTTTTTCTCAACATAATTAGTCATATTTCTGCAAACGAATATTTCCAACTTGTTAAAAACAAATATCTCCGTTGTTAATATTGTCTTGATTTGCTTGTGTGTTAATGGGCAAAGTTAGATGATATATACATCTTTGGCAATCCGTGCTAAAGAAATGACTTAGAAGGAGATGAGGATAAGATGTTTGACACAGGGACAACAGCTTTCATGTTGGTTTGTGTAATGCTGGTGCTGTTGATGACACCGGGGTTAGCCTTCTTTTACGGAGGCTTAGCTCGTCGTAAAAATGTGGTTAACACAATGTTTATGTCTATGATGGTTTTAGGTGTTGTTGGTGTGGTTTGGGTCTTGGCTGGGCATTCGTTTGCTTATGGCGGAGATGGTAGTATTTCCTTTTTTGGCGGCTTTGATTTGCTTGGTTCTGCCGGTGCCGTGCAAGGCATGCTAGATAGTGCTGCAAGTACGCCGGATACTGCCGGCATGCTTACAAGTTTGGCCGATGGCAGTGTGAAGTTATCTTCAGTAGTAATAGACGGCGAGCAGACTCAAGCTTTAGTAACAGTAGCTACTGGCGAGACTTATGCCACGCTACCAATAGAAGCTGGCTATCCGGAACTTATAGATTTAGCGTATCAAGCTGCTTTTGCGATGATTACCACAGCTATCATAACCGGCTCTTTAGCCGGTCGCATGAAGTTTGGAGCCGTTGTTGCCTTTGTTACAATCTGGGTTTTGCTTGTTTATGCTCCATTGGCGCACATGGTTTGGGGCGGCGATGGATCGCTTATAGGAGATACCATAGGTGCTCTGGACTTTGCCGGTGGTGATGTTGTACATATTTCATCTGGTTTAACAGGTCTAATTCTTTGCCTGATACTTGGTAAGCGCAAAGGGTTTGGTATAGTTGGTTATAGACCTCACAATGTTCCTTTTGTGGTTTTGGGTGCTGCATTACTTTGGTTTGGTTGGTTTGGATTTAATGGCGGTTCTGCATTTGCCGCCGATGGCGTAGCGGCGTTAGCTATCGTTAATACCGTTGCCGCATCTGCTGCCGCTTTGCTTTCATGGAGTGCTATAGAAAAGCTGAAGACCGGAAAGTCTACACTTGTTGGTGCGGCAACAGGTTTGGTGGCTGGTTTGGTTGTTATTACGCCTGCTGCAGGCTTCGTTGAGCCTTGGGCTGCAGTAATAATGGGTATTATAGTCTCGCCAATCTGTTATTTTGCAATATCATTCTTAAAGCATAAAATTGGTTATGACGACGCCTTAGACGCTTTTGGTTGCCATGCGGTTGGTGGTATAACTGGTGGAATTCTAACCGGTTTATTTTGCGTCCCGGAACTTAGCTGGACAGAGTTTGGTGGTCTGTTTTATACCGGCGACATTTCCTTGCTGGTGGCACAGGTACTTGGTATCTTAATTACAGTGGTTTATGTTACTATTTTTGGGCTGATTATTGGCTTTGTTGTTAAGCTAATCTTTAAGGGTAATTTGGCAGTAGACGCTGCAGCAGAAAACGAAGGCTTAGACACTGCGGTGCATGGAGAATCAGCGTATCCGGCATATAATGGTCTTGATTAATTAAAGAACAAGTAGGAGGTAAAGCTATGAAAAAGATTGAGGCAATAGTAAGACCATCTAAACTTGAGCCACTTAAAGAGGCGCTGCTAAAGTTTGGTATTAAAGGCTTGACTGTATCGGAAGTACATGGCTGTGGCAACCAACTTGGTTGGAAGGAGTACTTTCGTGGTAGCGAGGTTATAGTAAACATGCGTCCAAAGGTAAAGTTTGAGATTATTACCGCAGATGAATCTGTAGAAGAACTTACCAAGGTGATCATTAATACTGCCAAGACAGGAGAAGTTGGCGATGGCAAGATATTCGTTTACCCTGTAGAGGAAGTCATTCGCATTCGCACAGAAGAAAGCGGTGAAGTAGCGATTTAGCCAGCGATTTAGCCAACGATTTAGCCAGCGATTTAGTTAATAAGATAGTTAGCTATTTAGTAAAGCTGACGCTTTCTGAAAAAAGTCTTAGCTATTTAAATATTAAGCTAGCATACTACTAATGCTATAAGGTGAGTCAAGCTCTTTTGCTTGGCTCACCTGTTATTTAAGGCAACCTGTTGTTTAAGATGATATGTTGCCTAAGGCTCACCTGTTGTTTAAGGCAACCTGTTGTTTAAGGCGATATGCAAAATGTTACGAAAAAAATTTCCGTAACACAAACAAAAGGAATCTGCTATACTGTGTTACGTCAATAAAAATTGTAACACTAGATAGGAGAGTATTGTGAGCGCAGAGATCTTAAACATTATAGAAAAATCGGCAAGTCGTGATTTACAATTTTCTAGAAGGGCTTTTGCGGGACTAGCAACTGTTGGGGCAATGGGCGCATTGCTTAGTCCGATGCTTAGCGCATGCACACAACCCACAGGCACTAATGACTCTAACGCAGACAATGGCACAAATCAAACAAATGCAAACGATAGTGCAAATACCGGCAAAACTTCGCAAGTAACTATTGCTATGGGAGCAAGCAGCGAACCAGAGGCGGGGTTCGACCCATTTTTTGGTTGGGGATGCGGCGAACATGGTCATGAGCCACTAATTCAATCAACTTTAGTAACAACGACTCTAAACATGGGTTTTGCCAACGATTTGGCAACCTCTTATAGTTGCTCTGAAGATGGACTGACCTGGACATTCAAAATACGCGATGATGTAAAGTTTAGCAACGGAATAACACTTACAGCAAAAGACATTGCCTTTACACTGGAGGGAATTAGGGACTCTAAGGGCAGCCAAACAGATCTTAGCATGATTAAAAATGTTGATACCCCAGACGAACAGACGGTAATTATCAACCTAGAAAAACCTTACAATGCCTTGCTTTATACTTTGGCACTAATTGGCATCGTTCCTGCGCAGACATATGATTCAAATTATGGAGAAAAGCCCATTGGCAGCGGCCGCTATCTACTTGAGCAATGGGATCGTGGTCAGCAGGTAATACTTGTGGCAAACCCAGACTACTACGGCGAGGCGCCAAAAATGCAGCGTGTTGTTGTAGTATTTATGGCTGAAGATGCATCTTTAGCTGCCGCGCGTTCGGGGCAGGTAGATTTAGCTTACACATCGGCGACATTTAGCTCACAGCAGTTAAATGGATATAGCATATTAGCTTGCCAATCTGTAGATAGTAGGGGTATTTCTCTACCAACTCAAGAACCTAAAGGCAGCAAAGACGTTGATGGTGTTTTATATCCTTTAGGCAATGCCATTACCTCAGATATTGCCATTCGCAGAGCACTAAACATGGCTACTAATCGTGACCTAATGGTTGAAAATGTTCTTAATGGCTATGGCACGCCAGCCTTTAGTGTTTCTGATGGTATGCCATGGGCTTCTAAAGAGATGATTCTAAAAACAGATATTCAAGCAGCAAAACAGGTTTTAAGCGATGCAGGGTGGGTTTTGGGCAGTGATGGTATTCTTGTAAAAGACACTCTAAGGGCTCAGATAGATCTCTACTATCCCGCTAATGATACCGTCAGGCAAGCTTTGGCATCTGAATTTAGCAATCAAATTAAAGAGATTGGCATTCAGATTAATGTTCATGGCTTAAGTTGGGATGAATTATATGCTCATTCTTTAAGTGACCCCATTCTTTGGGGTTGGGGTTCAAATTCTCCGGCAGAACTTTATAGCCTATATCATAGCGAGGGCAGCGCAAACTTCCCAAGTTATTACAATGATGTAATTGATGAGCATTTAGATGCTGCCTTATCTACAAATAAAATTGAGGACTCTTATGCAATATGGCAAAGCGCCGAATGGGATGGCAGTGTTGGCGTAGCCCCACAAGGAGCCGCTACATGGGTATGGTTTGCCAATATCGACCACCTATATTTTAAAAGAGATAATCTGATTGTTGCCAAACAAAAACTACACCCACATGGTCACGGTTGGTCAGTTGTGAACAATGTAGACCAATGGACGTGGCAATAGCCGACAATAAATGTCAGTAGTTGTTAATAAGCTGGACTCTTTATAATGTTACGTTACACGCTACAACAGCTCTTAAAATTCTTCTTGCTGCTTTTTGCGGTGAGCGTCGTTGCATTTGTATTGGTTAGCGTTTCGCCCATAGACCCTGTGCAGGCTAATGTTGGTCAAACTGCATGGCTTAATATGAGCGAGGCAAAACGAGCGCAACTTAGTGAGTATTGGGGTGCTAATACTCCTGTTTGGCAGCGCTTTATAAATTGGCTTGGAGCTGTAGTGCAAGGCGATCTAGGTATTTCCCTGCGCTACAATGCTCCCGTCGCCTCAATCATTGCTCAACGCTTTGCCACATCAGCAGTGCTCATGACATTGGCTTGGACATTTAGTGGTGTCATAGGTTTTGTTTTAGGGATAGTTGCCGCACTGCACAAAGATCGACTCTTAGATCGCTGTGTTAAGGCGTATTGCTTTGTTTTGGCGTCTACTCCCACATTTTGGTTGGCTCTGGTATTTCTGATTGTCTTTTCTGTTCTGCTGGGTTGGTTTCCCTTGGGTTTTTCTCAACCAGTAGGAGTATCTAGTTCAGAGATTACGCTTTTTGATACCATTCATCATGCAATTTTACCGGCGCTAACTTTAAGTGTCATAGGAGTTGCAAACATAGCCTTACACACGCGCGAAAAGTGTATTGACATCTTACAAAGTGAATATCTTCGCTTTGCGCGTTCCCGCGGCGAAAGCATCGTTTCGCAGATACGCCATCATTGTCTTAGAAATATTGCCTTGCCGGCAATAACTTTGCAATTGGCGTCGATCTCGGAGATTTTTGGAGGATCAGTGCTTGTAGAGCAAGTATTTTCTTATCCTGGATTGGGGCAGGCAGCTGTAACTGCTGGTTTAGGTGGCGATGTAGCCTTGCTTGTTGCCATTGCCATACTTTCGGCAGCGTTGGTCTTTGCCGGAAATCTGATCGCAAATTTGCTATATGGTGTTATCGACCCGCGCATTAGGCGTTCTGGATTTACCAGCTTCTCTGACAGTGTAAAACAAGGCGGTGCAAATGCTTCACACGATATCTAAGCCTGCTACCACAGCAATTTTGCATCAGCCACATCTGCGCAAGGCAAATAACCGTAAGCTACTGCTTGTTTTGCTAATTGTTGCTTGCGTCTTACTCGTAGCCACAATTGTAGCGGGAATCTTCTTGTCGGAAAGCGCGATGCAAACAAATTTTTCGCAGAAAAATCTTGGCCCATCTTTATCACATCCTTTTGGCACAGATTGGATGGGGCGTGACATGTTTACGCGTTGTATTGCGGGTTTGTCAACTAGTATTTTGGTTGGCTTGTTGGCTGCCGCCACTTCTGCCTTGCTTGCCTTTTTACTGGCTGCTGTGGCGGCCTTAGGACCAAAAAAAGCTGATGTCTTTATCACCTGGTTAATAGACTTACTTATGGGTATACCGCATATTATTCTTCTGATATTAATATCGTTTGCTATTGGACGTGGTTTTTGGGGAATAACTATTGGTGTTGCTATAACTCACTGGCCAAACCTAACACGCGTTATTCGTGCAGAAATTTTACAATGTAGAGAAGCGCCTTTCGTTGCTTGTGCTCGTAGGCTGGGGCAAAGTCCCCTTAATATTGCACGCAAACATATGTTCCCACATGTTTTGCCACAGTTTATCACAGGTCTGATTTTACTTTTCCCGCATGCAATTCTACATGAGGCTGCCTTAACTTTTCTTGGCTTTGGTCTGCCGCCGGAACAACCGGCAATTGGCATTATTTTAAGTGAAGCTATGGGATATCTTTCTGCCGGTATGTGGTGGCTGGCAGTATTTCCTGGTCTTGCCTTAATAATAGTTGTTCTGTTATTTGATTTGTTGGGTTCCAACTTACGAAAGTTGATAGACCCATATCGTTGTCAGGAGTAGATGGTAAAGCTATGCTTACTTTAAATCATGAACTTGAACAGTCGCATCACCACCACAAGCATGCAAATACATCGCATCATGTTGGCGGTCATCATCTTATGCAGGTAGAGAATTTAAACATTAGCTTTACAATGTATGAAAGCGATGCCAGAAGCTACTTTAATGCAAAACAAGTGCAGAGCAATGTCATACATGATTTGTGCATTGGTGTACATTCAGGCGAGATAGTGGCGATTGTAGGCGCATCAGGTTCTGGTAAGACTTTGCTTGCCGACTCTTTAATGGGTCACTTTGAGCCAAACGCTACTGTTACAGGCAGTATTTGGTTTGACGGCGATAAGATGGATGCAGCCTCATTAAAAAAACTTAGAGGGCATGGCATTTCTTTGGTGCCACAAAGTGTAAACTTTCTTGACCCATTAATTAAAGTAGGTAAACAGGTGCAAGGTTTTACCAAAAGCAATAGTATTAAAAAATGTGCTGACAAAGTAAGCCCTAAAAACATATCTAACAATGCAAGCAGTATAAGCAATTCAGACGATGCAAATAACTCAGACGATGTGAGCAACACAGGCAATACAAACAAAGCACGACGGTTTTTTAAAGAGCACAGAGCACAGCGCGCAAAATTGCAAGCCAAGCTATTTGAGCGTTATAACCTTAATTCTAATGTTGCCTCCCTTTATCCATTTGAACTTTCTGGTGGTATGGCAAGACGAGTTTTGCTTTGCTGTGCGTTAATGGATAATCCCAAAGTGATAATCGCCGATGAGCCAACACCTGGTTTGGACTTAGAATTGGCAAAAGTTGCATTAGCTGATTTTAGGCAGTTTGCCAACGATGGCGGGGGAGTACTATTAATAACTCACGATATAGAGCTAGCACTTAGCGTAGCCGATAGAGTTGCCGTTTTTTATGATGGAACAGTTGTAGAAGAAACTGCGGTTGCCAATTTCGCCAATCCCGATTTGTTAAGTCATCCGTTTAGCAAGGCATTATGGCATGCTTTACCCGAGCATGACTTTTTTGCACCTACAGGAGGTGATGCGCTATCTTAAATTCTATGACTTTAGATACAGTTGCTGCTAACGTTAGCGATTTAGAAACAAGTAGATTAAAGGCAGACTTAAATGCAGACTTAAAGGAAGCGGTCTTAGAAGCAAGGGATTTAAGCTTTGGCTACCTAAACTCTAAAAAAATTATTTCTGACCTGAACCTTATCGTAAGGACAAACGAACGTGTTGCACTTTTAGCTCCATCCGGCCGTGGAAAATCGACGCTCTGCAAATTATTGGCTGGTTACCTCTTGCCAAACAAAGGCTCAGTTTTACTGGATGATAAACCTTTGCCACAAAGTGGCGTGTGTTTGGTGCAAATGGTTTGGCAACACCCAGAACAGGCCTTAGACCCACGCATGCGCATGAGGCAAACCTTAAGCGAGTCTGGTGTGGTTTCGCCTGAACTTATAGAAAGTTTGGGTATACGCCAAAAGTGGCTATCGCGTTATCCCCATGAGCTTTCCGGTGGCGAATTGCAGCGTTTTTGTCTGGCACGAGTTTTGGCTGCATCCCCTCGCTTTATAATTGCCGATGAAATCTCAACAATGCTTGATGCATTAACACAAGCACAAATCTGGCAGGTTCTTATACGCGAGTGCGAAAAACGCCGGATTGGAATGGTCTTTGTGTCTCACTCGGCAATGCTTACGAAACGTATAGCAACAAGAACCTTTAAAGTCTAAGTTTATAATCTAAGTTTAAAGTCTAAGGTTAAAGTCTAAGTTATCGTACACGAACCTGCTTAAGCGCAAACCAAGACTTAGGCGCTACAACTAGGTAAGACTGAGGCCATACAACTAGGTAAGACTGTGGCGCTACAACTAGCCAAGACTCATTTAATGAATATTTTGCGAATATTAACTGCTCTTGTATACTTTTTTGCTAGCATTATGTTATCCTAACATAAGCTATGTAGCTTTATAGCTCCACTGCTTCGCTTAATGTAGATTAAACAAAACCGTGTGGGAAAGCAGTAGATGCCAGTTTATAAGTATAGTGCCATTGCGCTTAATGGGAGGCGAGTTTCTGGTAGTGCGGAGGCAACCAGTTCCGAGCAGCTTGCCGCGTTGCTTCGCGCCGAAAATCTGTATGTCACAAATGCCATTGCAAAGGTAGATAATACATCTAAGCGGCGCATGAAAACCACAGATGTTGCAGACTTCTGCCGTCAGCTTGCCGCCATGCTGTCATCTGGCATCATGCTTATTAGGGCAATGAGTATACTTTCTAAGCGCGATTTAAAGCCGCAAACAAAAAAGATTTACGAAGCTCTAATTGCCAGTTTACAACGTGGTTCTACTTTAAGTGAGGCCATGACAGCACAAGGACGTACTTTCCCTGAGCTACTCATAAATATGATTGCGGCTGGTGAAAGTACCGGAAAGCTAGATGTTGCCTGTGCCAAGATGGCTGTTGTTTATGATAAAGAACACCGACTTAATAGCAAGATGAGAAATGCTATGGTATATCCCGCCATTTTGTTGTTGCTTATAATTGTGGTTGTACTAGTTCTTTTTACTTTTGTGATTCCATCTTTTATTGGTCTGTTTCAGGGTATAGAGCTACCTTTACCTACTAAGGTGGTAATGACAATCAGTGACTTTCTTTTAACATATGGACTCTTTTTACTAGTTGCAATTATTGTTGCCATTGCCGCTTTAACCTCGCTTTTTCGTCAACCGCAACAAAGGTTGATACTAGATCGCATGAAGTTAAAGATTCCTAAAGTTGGCAAATTGCTAAGAACTATTTATACAGCAAGGTTTGCTCGCACGCTAGCATCATTATATACTAGCGGTATATCTATGATTCAAGCCCTGCAGATAGCGCGCAAAACAATTGGCAATACCTATATCCAGTCGCAATTTGAAACTGTCATTGAGCTTTTAGGCAATGGGCGTACACTTTCGCAATCTCTTAGTAGTGTTAATGGCTTTGAGCCAAAGCTTTTCTCGACAATAATGATTGGCGAAGAGAGCGGCAATCTAGAGTCTATGTTAGAGTCTATAGCAGATCAGTACGATTATGATTCCGAGCAGGCAAGTCAGCGCTTGGTTACGCTTATAGAGCCTATTATGATAGTTATCATGGCTTGTATAGTCGCGTTTGTGATTATTGCGGTGCTTTTACCAATCTATCAGCTTTACGAAAATGTAGGAATGCAGGGGGGCATCTGATGCGGCAAAGTTTATCTATTTATTGCTCGCCTACAGAACTTAGAGTACTTAAAGGAACGGTTAGAGCTGCCAGTGTTTCTGTAGACTCATTTCTTAGCGCCAATTTACCTGAAGGCTCTATGATTAATGGTATTGTTACAAGTTTAGATGGCATGTCGCGCTTTTTGGCAACGATGAATCAGCAATTTGGCCCATTTAAAGATGACGCAACCTTAATTGTAGATAACAACACCATTCGCAGCAAGCGCGTAGTTGTTCCTAGTGTGGGCTCAGTGGCAATGGCAGATTTTGTGGCACGTGAACTAGAGTCGCTAATAGAGGAAGACGCTAATGATGTTATAGATTATACGCCTTTAGGTAAAGACGAGGCCACAGGAGGCACTATTGCTCTTGGCGTTGTTGCAGGCCGTGAGCAACTAGATACCTATGTGCGCATGGTGCAACAGGCAGGTTTTAACTTAAAACGTGTAGATGTTGCCATTAATGCGCTTATTAAGGTTGCAAGGCTATTTTCAGAATTACAAAGTGGCATTAAGCTGCTTTGTTATATAGACACTAATATATTAAATCTTGTTTATTATGATCAGGGGGCATATCTTATTTCTAAGAAGCATAGGCTGATAGCAGCACAAGACACCGACGAGCGTCGTAGCGAGATTTCTGCCCATATTTCTGCTATGCTGCAATTTCAGAAGACACAGCAACGCGAACGCGTTACAGAAGGCATATTCTTTTTGGGTATACCCGAACACCGAGTTAAGCGCTTCGCGCAAAGCGCCATGCATTTGCAGACGCCAATTTGTGCCTTAGGCATGCCTACTAGTGTTAAACTACAGTCACAAGCTGCCTTTACGTCAGCAGAATTTAGTGTTAGTAATTATCTTTTAAATATTGGCTGTTTGTTAAGGAAGTTGTAATGGGGAGAAAAAAGAAGGACATCAATCTATTATTGGCCATGGAAGGTCGTAAAAATGCCACTTTAAGTTTAGGTGCCATTTTGGGGCTGGCATGTCTCCCTATTGTTGCTGGTGCTTTAACAACGGGCACTTTAATGGTTAATGCCAATATCGGTGAGCTTGAAGCCAGACGCGATAACTTAAAAGAATGGGTAGAAAACCCGCAAACTATGAGCGCCTATAATGAAGTACAGTCTGCCATGCAGTTGGCAAACGAGGCCGAGCACAATAGCGCAGACTTAAAGCAAACTTTGTATGCACTTTCTAGTTATCCGGTTCTTTATGGCGAAGAATTTACGCGCATTTATTCGCTTGCAGGCGCATCTGTAGATCTTTCACAGATTAAATTTGATTCTGTCCGCGGAGTTTTAAGTTTTAATGCAGATGCTGCAGATCCATTTACTGTGCCTACATTTATTCGGATGATGCGCGATAGCGGCATGTTTGCAGACATCCAATATCGTGGCTACGTGCGTACCAAAACAGAATTGTTACCTGTATCTATTGTGACATACGGCACAAATTTAACAGGAACAAATGACACAACACCTAATGGAAATGCTGCGAGTACAAATTATGGTACAACAGGAACTGCGGGAACGCTATACAATACAGATGCCGATGGCAATGCGCTAACAACGACTTTGTCTGCGATAGAGGTTGTTGGTTATCATTACAGTATAGAATGCCTTGTGCTTTCGCCAACGCCAAAATTGCCGTCACTACCAGAGCCAGAACCAGTTTCAGAGCCAGAGTCTGAGTCAGAACCCAAACCAGAGTCTGAGCCAGTGTCAGAGCCTAACTCTAATTCTGAGGTAGCTCAGACTTCAGCTCGCACGACAATTGATATCCGTCAAGAACAGATTTTGGAGGGGGATGCATAAGATGCAAGCTAGCAAAGAACAGCCTGCTAAGAAGCTTAGTGGCCGTGAGCGCGTTTTAATTATTGTCTTGGTGGCTCTTGTTTTCGTTGGCGCTATAGGATATTTTGGCATTATGCCAGCCATGGCAACAATGGGCGAACTAGATGCAGAGGTTAGGGATTATGAAGTTAAACAAAGCGAACTTTTAAGCGAAATTCGTCGCGGAGACACTTTTCGCTCTAGCTCGGCTACCGCAGAGCAAGAGTTTGAGGCTTATAGAGAATTTTTTTACGACCAAATGAGCCCTGAAACAATTGACAGCTTAATAACAAAGATGTTTGTTGAGAAGGGACTAACTCCAACTCAGTTAGATATTGGTGCTTTTGTGCCGGAAAATGTCACACAGTTTGCTCCACAGCCTTTGGTTGCTCCTGTTATATCCTCTAAGTTGCCAGAGCATGAAGATGAAGGCAGCACAAACCCTGATGCCATGGCAATGCCTGCACAAACTAATAGCGCAACACAAGATGCCTTGGTATATAGCTGCACCATTAACATTCAAGCCGAAGGTACAAAAGAGATGCTAATGCAGGTCTTAGAGCAGACACGCGATTTAATTGCCATGCGCGTGATAAGTTATAGCTGGATCGATACTGATGAACTTAATAATACTTTCACAACAGGGACTGTTCAGATGCAGTTGCGCATCTACATTCTTGCGGGCAAGGGTAGGTAAGACATTTTTTGGCAATTTGTTAAGTAAGTATTAAGCTAGTAAGTAAGTAACATCAGTTTATATGGGAGGCACAGAAAAGATAATGGCAGAAAATAGGCACATACGCATAGGCGATTTGCTAAAAGAGTATGGTTACTTAGATGACGAGCAGCTAACGCGAGCGCTAGCGTATCAGAAAGCAAACAACGTGCGACTTGGAGCGGCTGTCATCGCGCTTGGACTTGTGAGCGAAAACGAGGTCTTGCAGGCGCTTTCTCATAAGCTTAATATTCCTTATGTTAATATGACCAACATGAATGTAAGCATAGAGGCACTTAAGAAAATTCCGCGTGCCTTGGCAGAAAAGAGTATCGCGATTCCGGTTGCCTTTAGCGATGGTGCCTTGCAGGTTGTTATTAATGACCCAATAGATATGTTTGCAATAGAGGAGTTGCAAAGCGCAGCCCAGATGCCGGTTAGTCTGCTAATAGGCAATACTTCAGACATTCGCACCGCCATAAGCGAACACTATAGCGAAGTAGATGCGCGCAAAGCTGTAGATAAAGCCGATGCCATTTATGGTTCTATGCTGCCGGAAATTCAGGAGATTAATACCGTTCAAATTGGCGATGATACAACTCCGGTAGTGAACTTGCTTAATAGCTTAATGTTGCGCTCGTATAATAGCGGAGCATCAGACTTGCACATTGAACCTTTTGAGGACATAAGCAAAGTACGCATGCGCGTAGATGGTGCGCTTATTAACTACTCTGATTTACCAAAAAACATCCACTCGGCTCTTATAGTGCGGCTAAAGATTATGGCTAACCTTGACATAGCCGAAAAACGGCTACCTCAGGATGGTCATTATCGCATTAGCGCTTCGGGAAACGACCTTAACGTACGTCTTTCTGTGTTGCCTACTATTTATGGCGAGAAGGCCGTCTTGCGTTTTCTCACCACAAATTCCAGTATCGATCACCAAGAGCATTTTGGGATGATAGAAGCTGATTATCAAAAGTTCATGCGCATTTTAGAAAGCCCCAATGGGATTATTTATATCACAGGTCCTACTGGCTCGGGCAAGACTACCACAATGTATATGGCATTAGAACACTTTAGTAACAAACAAATAAATATCTCTTCTATAGAAGACCCTGTAGAGCGCAATCTTATGGGCGTCAATCAGGTTCAGGTAAACAATATGGCAGGGCTAACATTTCAGAGCGGACTGCGTTCGTTGATGCGCCAAGACCCTGATATTATCATGGTTGGAGAAACTCGCGATGCTCAAACCGCATCGATCTCTGTTTCTGCGGCGATAACGGGACATTTGGTTTTATCTACACTGCATACAAATGACGCATTGGCATCTATTGTGCGCTTAGAAGATATGGGCGTGCCTGCATATTTGGTTGGCAATTCTGTAGTTGGATTGGTTGCTCAGCGTTTATTGCGAAAGATTTGTCCCTATTGTGCTCAAAGTTATACAGCAACAGATATTGAGATTTTAACAATGCGCGAAGCGTCTACAAGTCAGATAAGTTTACGACGTGGCGCTGGTTGCCATGTTTGTAATGAAACCGGCTATAAAGGTCGTATTGCAGTGCATGAGGTTGTGGCGGTAGACAAACATATGCAACGTATGATTGCCGAGGGTGCTTTGATGTCAACGATTTATGAATATGCGCGCAATGAACAAGGCATGGCAACGTTACGCGACCGTGCTAAGTCTTTATTGTTGGAAGGAGTAACAAGTTTTGAGGAGTTCATTAAGATTGGCGAGACGATAGATTAAGCTAGTTGCCTCTGGTTCGCGCTTAGCTGCTAAAGGCGCAGTTTATTTAGATTGATGTGACGATAGATTAAGCTAGGATATATAATGAGCGATTATACTATTAAAATATTATTAAATTATGCTCGCGAAAATGATTGTTCAGACATTCATATAACGTCAACTCAGGCACCAACGTTTAGGCGCCTTGGTCAGCTTTTTGTGGGACCATTTTTAGCAACACGCGAGGATTCGCGTTCACTTATTTTAAGTTTGTTAAACGAGGCACAGCGCGAAGACTTAACTTTGGGAAATGATTTAGATTTTGCTTTTGAAGACACAGACGGTCTTCGTTATCGTGTTAATGTTTACAGGCAACGAGGGGAACTCGCAAGTGCCATTCGTGTGTTGCGCAATGATATTCCCACGTTAACAAGCCTAATGTTGCCTGATGTCATTCGTAGTTTGGCTGAAGAGCCAAGTGGCATAGTTTTAGTCACAGGCCCCACGGGTTCGGGCAAATCTACCACATTAGCCGCAATGATTGACTACATTAATACAAGTCGTAAAGTTCACATTATCACTATAGAAGACCCCATAGAATACTCGCATAGCAACAAAAACTGTCTTGTGCATCAACGTGAGTTGCATCGCGATGTTTCCTCGTTCGCAAATGCCTTGCGCTCTGCTATGCGAGAAGACCCTGACGTTATTCTTGTGGGCGAGATGCGCGACTTCGAGACGATATCGGCAGCTGTAACGGCTGCAGAGACGGGGCATTTGGTTTTCTCTACATTACATACTACCGGTGCCGCACAGACACTTGATCGCATTGTAGATGTTTATCCGTCTCAGTCGCAAGACATGATTCGTGCCCAACTTGCAGGAGTTTTACGTGGAGTTATTACTCAAACTTTGGTTCCATTGGCAGATGGCACCTCACGCGTGGTGGCAACTGAAATTCTTATAGGTACCGATGCCGTACTTAACCTTATTCGCGAAGGGAAGTATCATCAACTAGCTACTACTATGCAGTCTAGCGGTGCAGCTGGTATGCATACTTTAGCAGCCGACTTAGCTAGATTAGTTAGTCAGGGGCGCATTACTGCCAATGTTGCGCTTTGTGCTGTGAGCAATAGATCTGAGCTTGAGCAGTACTTAGAGCTTAACGGTTAGTGCGCTAAGTGTGGTTAAGGAGCGCATTTGTGCTACAATGAAGCATAAATTAAGCTTTGGTGGGATTTAGACATAGTGGGCGATGTATTTATGAGGCAATATTTCTGCAGATATTGGTGGCAAGAGGGCATGTCTAAGCAGGACATGTCTAAACAAAGTATGAATCAGCATGATATGGCGCCTCGGCACAAGTGGCAAGAGGTCATGTCTAAACAAGGTGTGACTCGGCAGTTTATGAATCTACGGGGCACGGCGCAACAAAGTATGAATCAGCATGACATGGCGCCTTGGCACAAGTGGCAGCAGGGCATGAATCAACAAGCTCTGACGCAGCAGGGCATGAATCAACAAGGCATGACTTTAGTTGAAGTCATAGTTTCACTTGCCATTGTGGCAGTTGTTGCTCTGATTGCTTTAACTGCGTTTGCTTCGGCACTAAGGTACCAAGAAATCTCTTCTAAACACGCAACCGCCAATGCAACTATAGAGGAACAAATTGCCGAATTTAATAGTCCAACTAGCTGGCAAAGTCTGCCGGGTGGTGGTTTAAGACTGGGCAGCGCTACAATACCTGTAATTGCGCAGACATTTTCTGATGGTAGTCGCGACTACACCATTTTAGATGGTCAAACAGCGCCGCAAGTCACATTTTGGGAATATGGCGACGGCGCTTTGGCAAATGGTAACAACATCATAGATACCGGCGCACAAGGTGGAACATTGCAGACTCCATTTACTGTACGCATTTCTGGGACTTATAAGCTAGAGGCATGGGGCGCTAAATGTATTGACAATGGTGCAGGCGGTGCCTATGCCCTAAGTTATGTTCAGCTTGTTGTAGGCGACACGCTTAGCATTTTTGTTGGCGGTGTGCAAACACCTGGTTTGGGCATAGACGGAGGCACTAGCGCTATTTCTGATACATTAGGTACTATGCTCTGTGCGGGAAGTGGGGGACTAGCATCAGGGGCAAACAACCATTTTGCATGCTTTGCTACAGGAGATAATAGTGTAATTATAGATGGCAGTTTAGCCATGCCTGACCCTTTAAATTCAACAGGACCTATGATTTATGGTAATGGACGCGGTGGTTTTGTGCGGCTAACATGGTTAGGCTATTAAAATGAGTGTGTTTTTAAGAAAAAAGCAGCACTATAGCAGCGGCATGACGTTAGTAGAAGTTATTGTTTCTTTGCTAATCGCCACTGTTGTTATTGCCATGGCAACAAGCATTATTTTTTTTAGCACCAATTTTCTTTCGCGAACAGAGGTACGGGCAGAAGACAAACAAATGGCCGAGGATGCAGCCGACTACGCCCGTGATAGGCTGCTTTATGCCCACAGCATTTCTGTCATTCGTGCAAGCGAACCACCTTTTGGAGCAGCCAGTGCTCAAATTGGCGCGGCAAGTGGTTCCGGCAACAGCGGGGGTGAACTTTTGTTCATTGGCGAAGAAGACACGAATGGAAACATTCATATTGCAAATTCCGGCTCATTGTATTATATGCGTGCGGGCGACTCTAGGGCAATAAATGTGCTTGGAGAATCACGCTACAGGGGCAGTAAGCTAGCACTAAGCTATGAGGCAATTCTTAACAACGATGCTTTGCAAGGCAAACCAACAAAATCCTTCAGGATAATAATTAAGACAATTCGCGATGGAGCAATTGTTTACGATTCTGCAAAATCATTTGCGCTTTATCAGGCTGCAGACTCGGCCGAACCAACCGCAAATTTGGCTATAACCTCTTGGAGCAGCGAGGGCGGCTTTAGTAACGCCACCGATATTTTTAGCTACGACGCCAACGCTAAGTTTTATTTGCTAATTGACCCTTCTACAGCAGGCTATGTTAAAGCAGATTTGCTAGCACACTATGATGCTATAGATAACGCCTTTAACGCAGGTTTAAATTCGCAGGCGCATCATGACCCATATCAGACAACAATTTGGAAGGATATCTCGGGCAATGGCAAAGACATGCAGCTCTATTTAACCAATGATAAGCCCATTAACGATCAGTCGCTGTTCTTTGATGGTACAGATGATTATGGTGTCATTTACGATTTAGATTTGTCTAGTTACGACGCGGTAACGGTTGAGGTTTGTTTTCGCGAGGCGACTTCGGGTTTATCGGGTATGCTTTATGAATACTCTTCAGACTTAAATACCAACCCCACTGGGTTTGGTGTCTACTTAAACTCAATAATTAAAAATAACACGACGGCAGGACTAGTGCATACTAATATGGGCAACGAGAGTGCCAGCGAAAACGACCCCTACCTGCGTCCGCTGAACTATAAGTGGGCAGATAACTCATCAAGGCTTACAACGCATTGCAATACGTTTTCTATGAAGGCAGATGTAGCGCCGCGAAGTGTTTACATCGATGGTACTATGGCAACTTTGGTAAAGTCTGGAACCAGCAACACTATAGTTTCAGGTGTCGAGAAGTACGCCGTTGGCCGTAACTTTGTTAGCCCGCCACTTTCTTTGTTTGTTGCGTCACGTGATGGTACAAGTCTTTTTTATAAAGGCGAAATAGCCTCGATTCGCGTTTACGGAGGTGTGCTATCCGAGGAAAAAGCCAAACAAAATGCCAGAGAAGATGCCTTGCGCTTTGGCTTTTAGTTTTTTAAGGATATGGCTGACACGTTAAGTAGGCACGTTAAGTAGGCACGTCAAGTAGGCGAGGGAAGATGCTGGCGTTGCCTTGTGCTTTGGCTTTTAGCGTGTAAGCCTAAGGATATGATTTTGCAAATAGTTTAGTTAGTTTAGGGCAAAAGTTTTCTACCGCATATTTATGATTGATTGGATTTACATATGAAGAAGCATAATTTTGGTAACCTGCATACTTTAAGCGACACAAAAATGGCGTGCGACACACAAAGCGTGCATGCCAAAATCTCGTCTAGCAAAAGGCGGTTTGGTAAAGGCATGTCTGGCAAGCCGTTGTTTGGCACATGTGGCGCGACACTTGTCTGGGCAGTTGTTGTTGGCGTAGTCTTGTTAATAATAACAGGAACCATAGCCATGGTTGTGAGTCGTTCGTATACTAATACAGCTACATCTTCACATAATACCCAGGCATATTACACTGCAAGATCTATAAATGAAAGTATAGTAAATTGGTTACAGAACACTCCAGCGCAAAGCTATAGTGGCACCGTTAGTGGCTCAAGCAGTGGCACCTACGCTAACGCAGGTAGTGGCTCAAGCAGTGGCACCTACGCTAACGCAGATGGTGGCTCAAGCAGTAAAGTAGGCAATAATGCAAACGAACTTAATGACCAACAGCTTTTTATAAACGACCTCATTGCCGCAGGCAGTATTCATGAACACTACGACTCTGCCGATCTTGGTGGGACCATGGGTGCTGCCGACATAAACATTACCATTAATGATGAACATGACGAGATTACCGTCACAACAGTTTCAGATTACAATGGCGAAACCCATAGAATTGTTTCGCGCTTAAATGCTCAGGAAGATTCGCTATTCACTTACGAGACCGGCGGCGATTTTAGCCTTCAGCCTACATTTGACGAACACTCGTATGATAGCATAATAGCAAATATTAATACTGGCAGTAATGGGTTTGCATCTGATCTGTCCCCTGTAAATATTCAGCTCAGAGCTCCAAATGGTCAAAACGCTTCTAGCTATGGCGAGAATAATGTTGCGACTACCAAGCGTGATTATAATGTCGAGAACCGCGCAACGCTTGCCAACCTAATAGCCTCAGATAACCTCACACGCGAGGCGACAATGCGCGAGACTACGACACTTTATGGCACAAACTATAGTACAGGCCCCGCTGACTTTCCTTGGATAGGCGGCTCTTTACGTAACAACACCACTACAA
>JAIRQA010000060.1 GCA_031256715.1 Coriobacteriales bacterium
TTTTTCCAACATTTCAATAACGCGGATAAATTAAAAGACGAATTGGAAAATAATATTATTGACTATTATTTTGATAGAAATGAAATAGGAAATTTCTATAAATACATTACGAAAGAGAAAACAAATGGATAAAATAAGAAATACAACATTGAAAATATATGTAAATAAAATAATCATAATATATTAAATAGAGAAAAATGGTGTACGCACCCACTGCGCCTAACAGACTGCATGCACCACTTTGCATACGGCACAGACTTTATATTTAACAAGGCAGATAGCACATTTCGCACATTACCGTGTCTTATTGCGCGTTACATCCTGCTACATTAATCCGTTATTCCCTATCAAGTTTCATAACCGCATAACCTACCAACCCCTACCAAAACAGTCACACTCGTTTACTTGAGCTAACTGCACCACAACCACAAATTTAATAATTGGCTATAATGTATTTAATGAAATAAGCGCATGGTTGTCCAAGGGAGGATCGTGCGATTGCCACAACAACAGGAGGAGCAATAATGAGCGATTTTTCAATAGTGGATATCACGAATACAGAACCAATGGCGAGCACTATATCAGATGCTTCTTCAGGCACTTTGTCAGACTCTCCATCTACCTTTACGACGAACGTATCAGCAGATTTTACTAAGACAGCAGCTGCGGCAAATGCTACAGTCATTAGCTCTGAGACAATCGAGATTGACGACATTCCCGAAATGGAACATGTACAGATGCCAGAAATTATCGTGTCGCCAGCTACGCCAAGCATCACTCAAACAGCAAGTGACCCCCAAGCTCAATCACAGCAGGTTCAATCAGGCGATTCCCTAGAGACAACGCAGACTACATTGCCCACATCAACGGCAGAAGCTGGCATTAGCATGACTGCAATTCCTCCCCTTGTTGCTCCAAGCATGAGCGCTACCGAAATCGTCGTTAAAACCAAGACAATAGAGCTTACTGCTGAAGAAATAGACAAGAAAAATGCTATAGTTAGCCAGATAGACTTTAGCGATTCTACGCTTTCATTAAACTATGGCATCGGCTTAGAAAAGGCGCTTACCCCAATTACCGAAGGCATTTTGTCTAGTACGCGCACCCGCGACCTTGGCGCCGTTGGTGGCATCATTACCGATGTTATGGTGCAAGTAAAAAACATCGATCTTGATGGCAAAGACAAAAGCTTCCTCTCGCGACTTTTTAATAACGTCCGCAACAAAGTAGAGGTTTTAAAGGCCGAATTTGCAGATGTCGAGAAAAACATCAACCGCCTTGACCGCGAACTAGAGGGATACCAGATAACACTACGTCAAGACTTTATACTTATGGAAAAACTCTACGAACAAAACCGAGAATTTGCGCGAGCGCTATCGTTGTATATCTTGGCTGGCAAAGAAGCCTTGGCGGCTTATAGAACTGGCAAACTAACAGAAATGACCACCAAGGCACAACGAACAGGCGATGTAGAGGACGCGCAAGAGGTAAAGCGCGCCGAATCTCTTCTCAACAGCTTTGAAAAGCGTCTAGACGCGCTGATGACCGTTAAGACCAGTAGTATTCAGATGGCACCTCAGATTCAGTTAATGCAAAACAACAATATGAATCTTGCAGAGAGCTTAAATAACACTCGCAGTTTGGTGTTGCCAATGTGGAAGAGCCAATATTCGCTTGCCATTATGATAGAACATGAGCGCCAGATTGTAGATGTGCAACGAAAAGTTACCGATGCCACAAATGAACTTCTGCGTAAAAACGCCGAAATGCTAAAGCAAGCTTCTGTAGAAATCGCCAAAGAGGGCGAGCGTCCAATAATAGACATTGAGACCTTGCGTTACGTGAATACACAAATTATCTCCTCGCTTGAGGATATATTGCGCATTCAGGACGAGGGTCGCAAGATGCGTACAGAAAGCGAGCGCGCGTATCAGCAGATAGAAGCGGAGCTTGCGGCGCAAAGCATGAAGTTTGCTCAACAGACATCGGTGCTTAGCGGTGCAGATGAGGCAGCCAGATTAACGCAGTAACTAAAAATTTCGCACATATGAAACTAGGATAGCGAACATAACATTTATGTTAAACAAGACTAACATTATTGGCAGCGGCAACCGCACAGATGTCGCTGCCGCAAATTTAAGCCATAACAAGTCTAAAACTGGATGGTTCAGGATTTTTGGTGCTGCTTTAATTTTTCTTGCTGTTGTTGCTGCCATTCTTGGTGTCATGATAGGTTTAGTCTTTAGAACAGAGCTTATCATTGAACTTGGAATTGTTGTTACTGAAATGCTCTCGATAGCGTTTTATATCTCTGGTGGCATCTTTGGCATTGCCGGCATTGGCTTTCTTGTGCGCGCAGGGATGCTTATTGCAAGTGAAGCTAAGAAGCTTCCTGCTCCTGTACCTGCGTTTAGCAGTTTAAGCGACGAGCAAAGGGACGACCCGGCTTTTATTCTTAGAGAACTAATAGCTATTCAGCCACAAAAGCCAAACTTGCAAGGCGAAATTGCCGATGCCATAAACTGTTTGCAGCAAGCTGACTCTAAACAAAGTCGCATTCATGAGCTACAGCAACTTAACCCCAGGCGCAACTTAGATCAAGTTGTTAAAACTATAGACGATGCCGAAATTGCAATTGCAAAAAATTCTACAAAGATTCTTAATATGCTAACCATCTGGGATCCAAATGAGGCGTTGCGGCCAGACAAAGCCCAGATTTATGGCATGAACCGCGACTATATTCATACAAACTTGCAGCGCAATCGCCATATCCTTGATCAGATTGACCTCTTGTTGCACAATATAGTTAAGTATGTTGACTCTTCCGGCGCAGAAGACTCTATGTCTGCAAATATAGAGTCGCTTAACGAGGCTTTAGTCGGTTTGCTTAAACAATATGAAGCGGTCGGTGAACTTATCTCTAGTAAGAAATAGGTGGATCGGAAGCTGTTTGTCCGTCGGTATTTTTGTTAGTTGTCTGCTGTATGTCTATGGTTTGATTTCAATTGGTTTTCTATTGGTTGTACGAAAGGTGTGTTAGCAATGACTCTTTATAAAAAAATCTCTGCATTAGTACTTGCTTGCTTGTTAATATGCACGCCAATATTAACTAGCTGCTCGCTTAATAGCTCAGGGGAGCTTTCCGAAGGTGATGCCTCGCGCACCCTGGACGCTTTTCTCTCTAAAATTAAATATAAAACCAAGGAACAGACTGACATTCAGAAGGACTTAACTATTCCTAATGTCATAGAGCTGCCAGACATCAACACATCTTACCCACTTGTTGTTAGGGGTACCGGCGAAATTGATATTGAGATTTTCTCCTCAACAGAAAAAGCCACAGCCAACGAACACGATAGTTGGCTCATAGAAATGGGCAACAACTTTAATCGCTCGGGGGCTGAAGTAGACGGACGCAAGGCAAGCGTTAGTGTAAGATCTATAACTAGTGGCGAAGCAGTTGACTATATCACTTCTGGACTGCATGTCCCTGTTGCTTACAGCCCTTCTAATACCTTGTGGGGCGAGCTCATTGCTAGCAAGGGAACACAGATAGATCTTGTGGAGGAGCGGCTAACAGGCAACGTCGCTGGCATATTGATGAGCCCAGATGTTGCCTTAAAGTACAAGAGTGCTCACGGTGACAAAATTGTGCTAAGCGAGGTCTTAGATGCAGCAATTAATGGCGAGCTTGTCTTAGGCTATACGAATCCCTATGCGTCTTCTACAGGGTTAAATATGCTAGCGTCTATGCTTTACTCGTTTGATAATAACAATCCGTTAAGCGATGCGGCCGTTAGCAAACTTATCGAGTTTCAGAAGGTGTCTCCGCCAGTTGCGTTTACCACAGCACAGATGCGTGATAGTGCCTCTAAGGGACTAATTGATGCCATGGTTATGGAGGCTCAGGCATATTCTAATACACCTGAACTATCAAACTACGTCTTTACACCATTTGGTGTGCGTCACGACTCCCCTGTATACTCACTTGGCGGAGCCAACAATGCACAACTAGAATGCTTGCAAAAGTTTATAGAATTTTGCAAATCAGATACTTCCCAACAGTCTGCAAGTCGCTATGGCTTTAACAAAAATGAAGATTATCTTGGGGTTTCTCCCAACATTGAAGGCCCAGATATTGCCAACGCTCAAAAAATTTGGAAAACCAATAAAACAGGTGGTGACCCTGTAGTGGCTGTATTTGTAGCAGACACATCTGGCTCTATGGACGGAACCCCACTAGAAAGTCTGAAGTCGTCCTTAAAGAATGCCTCGCAATATATTGGCGACAATAACTATGTTGGCCTTGTATCGTTTAGTGATTCACCGGTAATAGAACTGGGGATTGCAAAGTTTGATGTTAATCACGCGGCTTTGTTTCGCGGTGCAGTTAATGCTCTTAAGCCAAATGGTGGCACCGCCACTTATGATGCCGTGCTTGTGGCTTTAGATATGATTCGCAAGCAACAAGATTCTTTAGCCTCTGCGCGCTTTGTAGTTTTTGTTCTTAGCGATGGAGAGCAAAATGCCGGCAACAGCCTAAAGAAAATTGAAGCCATTGTTGATGGTATGAATGTACCAGTTTACACCATAGGTTATAACATGAAAGACAATAGTGAGCTTATAGAGCTTTCCGGTATAAACGAGGCATCCAACATTAATGCCACCTCTGATGATGTTGTACTTAAGCTGAAGAGCTTGTTTAACGCTAACCTATAAGATGATGTTGTGGCAATATCGACTTAGGCATCTGTGCAAAAAGCGCAGCCAATAAGCGAAGTTACATGAGATTGGGTTGTGGCAATGGTGACTTAGGCATCCCCTGTGCGTAGATGCGCTCGCCTGTGTGTGTCTTTAAAAGGCGGGCGACCGCAGGTCGCCCCTACAAGTTCGCTCCACGTGGATGCGCTCGTCTGTGTGTGTCTTTAAGGTGCGACACAGAAAGATGTGTATATATCTGTGTGCTAGACAAACTAGCGTGTCCAAGTAACTCCTGAACACTGCGTAGATCTGCACCGTGTTCTAACAAATCTGTAGCAAAAGTATGTCGCATTGCGTGCGGAAACACACTTGGGTCGGCACCAGAGTCGCGCATGTGCTTCTTAAAAATGACACGCAAGCTATCTGCACTCATGGCTTTACCTCGCACTGAGACAAAAAGAGCATCGGTTGTAGCTGCTATTGCTTCATTAGTTGCACCTGCTTCAAGCAAAACGGGTCTGGCTTTGCTAGTATACTCGCTTAAACATTTAATAGCAAGATTGTGTAGTGGCACAATGCGTTCCTTGGCTCCTTTGCCAAACAAGTGCAACTGCGCAGGAGCAAACTGAATGTCATTGATGCTTAGTCTGGACATCTCGGAGATACGTGCTCCAGTAGCATAAAGCAGTTCCACCAAAAGATGATTACGCAGCTTCGTGGCGCTTGCTAACTTATCCTCTTTTGTCTGAGGATGCGCATTATGCTTAATGTCGTCTGCCTGTGATTTATTGTTTATTAGCGGCTTTTTGTTTGTTAGTGTTTTGTTGTCTGCTGCTAGTTTATCGTCTGCTAGTTTGTCTGCTGCTAGCTTGTCTGCCGCTAGTTTATCGTCTGCTAGAGCCTTATTCAGATCGCCTTGCGACACGATACGTGGCAATGACCTATTTTTTTTAGGCCCCGAGATAATCTTTGTTGGATTGGCACTTATGTGACCGACGCGTTCCATCCAACTAAAAACTGCTCTTATTGCAGAAAGATGACGACTAATAGTACTACGCGCGTATCGCGCGCGATCTAGATAACTCAGATAGCGCCGAATATGCTTGTGGTTTACATCTATTAGATTTACCTCTTCCCTATTCAGCCACGAATTAAAAGCTTCTGCATCGCGTCTGTAGGCTCTTATGGTGTGTGCAGACAAGTTTCGCTCGGCAGCCAGGCTTAAAAAGAACGCAACGATTACCTCATGCGGAATACCAGTTGTCTGTAGTTTAGTTTCACTATTAGTTATGGATGTCGTATTCATAAAAGCTCACTCATAACAAACCAGATTCTTTACACTTTTGCACAAAAACTTTGGTGGCTTGAAGCGCACGTTCGCTATAGGCACAATAGCGCTCTCTTTTCTTTAGCTTACCCATAACCGGTGGCACAATGCCAAAGTTAACATGCATAGGTTGATAATCTAAGGTTTCAGCGTTCGTGGCATAGGCAAGTAACGCGCCAAACACAGACTCTTCGGGTAGCGTTGGCATTTCTGTATTTAGCAGTGCGGCGTATGCAGCCAAAGACGCAAACAAACCGGATGCGATAGCCTCAGCATAGCCTTCGGTGCCAGTAATTTGACCCGCAAAGCGAATGTGCGGTAGCATTGGCAATTGCAAATTTTTCCCAAGCACATGCGGGGTATCTATAAATGTGTTGCGATGCATTACGCCAAAGCGCTCAAATCTTACCTGTTCTAAGCCAGGAATCATTCTGAATACGCGCTCTTGTTCTGGGAAGGTTAAATTGGTCTGAAAACCAACTAGATTGTAGGCAGTCCTACTTGCATTCTCTGCTCTTAGTTGCACTGCCGCCCAAGGGCGCCTACCAGTCATGGGATCTATAAGACCTACTGGCTTTAGCGCCCCAAAACGTAAAGCGTCATTACCAGTGCGTGCAACTTCTTCTAATGGTTGGCACGCGGCAAATAGCTCACGGCGCTCGAAGTCTTTAAGTTGAACACGTCTGGCACCAAGCAAGGCTTCTATAAAAGCATTGTACTGCAAGTTATTCATTGGTGCGTTAAGGTAATCAGGAGTACCATTATCGTAACGCGATTGAGCAAAAATCTTTTTCATATCTAACGAGTCAGCGGCAACGATAGGAGCTGCCGCGTCGTAAAACGATAGGTAATCCCGACCAATAATTTTCTGAATATCTGCAACTAGAGCATCTGAGGTTAAAGGTCCGCTTGCAACTATAATCTGATTATTTATAGCTTTGGTGCTTAAAGCCATGAGTGACTGTACTTCATCACGAACTACTCGTATATTAGCATGCGAGCATATTCGCTTTGTAACCAAAGCCGAAAACAAATCGCGATCTACTGCTAATGCGTTACCGGCTGCAACATTGCACTCGCGAGCACATTCTAGAACAAACGAGCCCATCATTTGTAACTCACTCTTAAGAGTTGCAGCCGCCGATGGCAAGATGTCGCTTTTAAGCGAATTAGAGCAAACTAGCTCGGCAAACTGCCCCGTATGATGCGCAGGAGTAAGTTTTTCTGGCCGCATCTCATACAGTGTCACTGTAACGCCACGTTCGGCTAATTGCCATGCCGCCTCACTTCCAGCAAGGCCAGCACCAATTACTATTGCCTGTTTGTTACTTATTCTACATCTCCTTAAACTTTTACATATTATGTTTAAATCTTAAGCGCTGTTAATATGACAAATATGAATCCTTTCTAGCCATTATACTGTAAAATAGCACAATCCAACTAGTCGCCGCCACACATCACAAAAAATGCCCGCGAGTTGTCTCTGTTCACGCTCCCCCACCCCACCAGTAGTGGACGCTGTCCACAGCGTCCCGTTTACATAAGCCCCGAACCTTTTTCTCCTTGCATTACCCTCGTAGGGGACGCTGTCCACAGCGTCCCGTTTGCATAATCACCGAACCCTTTTCTACTTGCATCCCCCCTGCGTCATCCTTAGATTGCCGTTGCGGCAATGCTTAAGGCTTAGACACTTCGGTCTGGCGAACTAGAACCTTTAAGCTCTCGCTTTGTTCGCCTCTAGATGACATGGGGTGGGGCTTAGAACAGAAACCGCGAGTTCCGGCATTCGCCTAAAAAATGTCCGCGAACTCCGTCGCCCGTCATAATATTTCCTAGAATTAGCTATTTTGCATCTGCATACCATAGCGACCGTCTCTCATTCTAATGATATCTCCAGCCAGTTCAAGTGTAGATAATTCGCGAATAGTCTGTGTCATATTTCCTGCTAGCAAATGCACCAGCTCCTCAGGTGTGCTTGCTTTTGCACAAATAGCATCTAGGAGACTGCGCTGCACTGAAGATGCGTTGGCATAAGATGCGCTTTTGCTATACATTTCGTTTGTAAGTTTGCCTTGGCTAACAAAAGTTTTTGACATGCACTCGTGAAAAATGTCGCAAAGGTAATTAAGAAAACTTTGATCGTCTACAACTGGCAATGCTCCAAGTAACAACAAATTGTTTGCTCCTTGTGATTCGCTAGAGGTAATTGCTCCCGGAACTACCATAACATCTTTACCCTGTGCTAAAGATGCATCAGCAGTTGTGAATGTACCAGACGGCAAGCCCGCCTCTACAATAAGTGTTGCAAGTGCCAGGCCAGCAATAATGCGATTGCGCCGCACAAATCCATATTTATTTGGTTTTGCACCCCATGGCGCCTCAGACACTAAAACGCCATCGCTGTGTAAAACCTGCTCAAAAAGCTCGTTGGCTCCACGTGGGTATACAACATCTGCGCCATTGCCCAATACAACGATAGTTCGACCGTTAGCACTTATCGCACCCTTATGCGCTGCCTGATCGCACCCAATAGCTCCACCAGAAACAATTGTTATGCCATGCCGCGATGCCAGGCGCGCAAAATGCTGTGCACAACCAAGCCCATAAGGAGTTGCCTTGCGCGCACCTACAATTGCCAGCGACGGTTTTTCTAGCAAACTTACATTGCCTATAGCATAAAGTCGCTGTACTGGTCTTTCTATGTTTTGCAGTAGCTTAGGAAAACATGTATCCGAAGGCACTATTTCTTTACGCTTATAACGCTTGCCTACATCCAGATAAAAACTCATGACAGCCCTCCGTTCTCTACACGATAACTAACTGCCTCCAGTAGATGTTCGCTATTAACTTTATAGTTAGCTTCCATGTCGGCAATTGTGCGCGCTACACCCAAAACGCGCATAATTCCTCTCCCACTAAGCTCGTAGCGTCTTGCGGCCTTCTCTAAAAAATCTAACTCGGTAGTATTAAGCCTACAGGACTCTAGTAATTGTTGCCCTGCACCCTTTGCCTTAATTGCTGTATCCCCCAAAGCAGTAAACTGAGCAGATAATCGCAGATTCTCTGCGCTTTCCGATGAAGATAACTGTGTTGTCATTTGTTCATTGTTTTCATCTTTTGATGAGGTTAACTGCGTTAAAGCTCTTACTTTGGCTTCTTCTTTAATAGAATCACAATGCTTATTTAATGGCATATTTGTACCCGTTGTGTTTTGCATGCATTTTAGCTCGCGCTCGCGCCTAAACGCGTGAGCTGCCAAAACACTTTCACGCAGTTCTGCAGAAGATGAGCCACTTCCAGTTGCCAGAACCTGTGACGGATCACTTCTATTCACACGTACAACCATGTCAAAGCGATCTAGTAAAGGTCCTCCAATTCGCCCTTGGTAGTTTGCAACTTGTGGCTCACTACATCTACATTTGTGCCCTTTGTCGCCATAATAGCCACATGGACATGGGTTGGCGGCAGCAATTAACAAAAAACTGGCGGGAAAACGCAAGGTCTGTCTGGCACGCGCCAGTGAAACATAGCCGGTTTCTATGGGTTGCCTAAGCATTTGCAATACCGAAGCACCAAATTCCGGCATCTCGTCTAAAAACAAGACGCCATTGTGAGCAAATGAAACCTCACCAGGTCCTGGCGGTGTGCCACCTCCAAGTAACCCCGCCCTTGACGCACTATGATGAGGCGCACGAAATGGTTTCATTCCCTGAAGAATTGCATTGTAAGGCAAACCGGCAACAGAATGAATTAAAGCACTCTCTATGCGTTGTTCTTCGGTAAGCGGAGGCAATATCGTTGGTAGCCTTGATGCCAACATGCTCTTCCCAGAACCAGGGGGACCAATCATCAGCAAACCATGATTTCCTGCTGCAGTAATCTGAAGCGCACGCTTTGTGACGTCATTGCCTGCCACATCACGAAAATCTAAACAGTCTTGCGCAGAAACGTTGTCTTGATCGCAGGCATCTAAAAATTGCGATTTCTTCAGATCAGATAGCGACTCTAGGCACTCATGCCGTTGTTTGTCTGCACCATAAACGCCGCGCATTGTTGGCGCAGTTAAAAGATGTAAGCCTTGCTCATTTGCAAGTTGCTCAAACGCAAGCTGCCCACTTACACCTCTAACCCTTCCATCTACAGAAAGCTCACCCACACAAAGCTTATTCATTGAGCAGTGCTTGTCTATCTGCCCTGTTGCAATCAGAATTCCAATGGCTATTGGCAAATCAAAACCAGACCCTGCTTTCTTTAATGAGCCTGGAGCTAAGTTCACAACTACATGCATGTTTGGAAACTGAAACCCCGCTGCCTTGCAGGCTAATTTTACCCTGAATCGTGCTTCAGAAACAGCTGCATCAGGCATTCCGATAATGAAAAAACCAGGCATTCCATATGCAACACTGACCTCTACTGTAACTGGCAGTGCCTGGACACCAGAAATTGTAGCCGTATGCACAAAAGCAAGCTTCTCGCTAGACATTATTCACCAATAGAGAAAGCATCGCGATGATGTCGCAAAAATGCTTTACTTTCGTCTATGATATTAATAGCAATTACATCAAAGCGCACGCGCGCAGTTGACAATTCGTGTGATGCCAGATAATGCATAGCAATTGACTCATAGCGACGTCGTTTCTCTAAAGTTATAGCATCCTCTGGAAATCCCTTTGCCATAGAACGCCTCGTTTTAACTTCGATAAAAACAATGTCATCATTTTCTCTTGCGACAATATCAGCTTCGCCTGCTTTGCAATGCCAGTTGCAATTTAAAAGCGTGAAGTCATGCGACTTCAGATAGCTACGAGCTAGCTTTTCACCTCTTATACCAAGTTCCTTGCGCTTATTATCGCATGAATCTTTATTTCCCTTTTTTCCTTTGGCAATTTTGCTCTCTTCATTAGGTTTAGCGCATTTTGTCTTTGCATTGATACCTGTCTTTGCATTGATACCTGGTTTTGCATTGATATCTGTCTTTGCATTGATACTTGGGACTGTTGCAGAAGTCATAGCTCATCCTTTCGTTACTCATCTATAACATGCCGTTCATAATAGTGACCATGAACAATAATGGCTGATTTGAGTATCAGAAAAGCAACTAAATGCCTTCATGCGACTATGCTAATGTTATCGGTAAACTTAAGCTATGATAATTGCGAACTATCAAGACACTATCTTTAAGGTTTCAAAATGATATCTGACTGCTTTCTAAGAGCTTTATTGTAGTTGGAAAAGATTGGTTGCAAATGTAACGTCAAATGTGAAAATACAACGTTGCGCCATGAAATTCAACATATCAAGAGACAGAAAAATGCTTACTTGCTCACGAATGACTAAGATCTTGGGTCAACAGTATTTAAAAGAGGCTCTAGTATTTAAAAGAGACTCTCTTGAAGAAAATTGCCGCAAAAACTCACCCTATGCATATCTGACAATCCATGTTTACGAATTGAAGCAATATGCTCAGATGACGCATAACCTTTATTAGCAGAAAAACCATAGACCGCATAGCTTTGTTTCTTACCCGCATCAGTCATTAAGGCATCACGAGTGACTTTGGCAACAATAGATGCGGCAGCAATGCAAGCAACCTTGCTATCACCCTTAACAATACAACGCTCGCGTTCGTGTATGTGCATAGGGTTGCCATCAATAAGTACAAGGTCAGGCTCAAGACCGGTTGCAGACAAGGCAGAAAGCATGGCTCGGCGCAACGCGCGCGCCATCCCCATTGTATCAATATCTATAGGGCTAATATGAGCAATGCCAATTGCCACTGCGGTTTTAGAGATTTCCTCGCAAAGTAATTCGCGTTTAGATGCGCTTAGTTTCTTAGAATCATTAAGATAAAGAATCTTTGGCTCAGCCGGCAAACAAACAGCGGCAACAGTAAGTGGGCCGGCAACAGCACCTCGACCCACTTCATCAATTCCAATAACTATTGGTTGTTTATGACTTTGCAGCGACACGGCATCAAATGCAGCAATTTGCGTATGCCCGTCTTCACTTGTTAAAATAGGAAAATCGCTCAAACTATGTTGCGCATAGAGAAATTCTGTACGCGCAAGCTCTTCCTCAACAGTAATTAATCGTGCCAAAGCTAGACCTATCCCCTAGAAAAGCCACAGTTAAGTCACTTCTCCAAATTGATACACACAGACTCAAGCAGCTTAAATACTCTTACCTTGGAAGAACACAGTTAAGCCATATACACATAACTGCGTGTTCCTAAAAGCCCTTCTCGCGCAGCTTAGCGGCTTTGCCCACCTTATCGCGAAGGAAGTAGAGTTTAGACCTACGTACGCGCCCATGACGAACAACATCAATCTTGTCTATCTTGGGAGAATGAACAGGAAATGTTCTCTCGACGCCAACGCCATAGGAAAGTTTACGAACGGTGAACGTCTCGCGATTAGAGTGCCCGTGTTTGCGGATGATGTCACCCTCGAAGACCTGTATGCGCTCTTTGTTGCCCTCAATAATACGATAATGCACCTTAACGTGGTCACCAACGGCAATCACAGGATTGTCGGACTTTATTTGTTGCTGCTCTATGGCACGAATGATATCCATCTTGGTTCCTTCTTGGTTATACTAATTTCATTGTTAATACAGTTAATGCTGTGCGTCGGTCATCTGCTGACGCCTTAAACAACACAAGCCGAAAACACACGAAAGGAAATTATATGTCAAATGCCAATGCTCTTGCAATAGTCTATTTGCTCACACAACAAATGCAAGCCACCAGCGGTTATCGGTTTGGTTATCGCAACACTAGTTTAGCGCGTCATAACCGCTCTCTGAAGTGCGTATGCGAGTTACGGTACGTAAGTCATAGCTAAAAATCTTGCCATCACCTACATTTCCGGTACAAGCTGCTTTCTTAATTGCCTCGATAGTCTTGCGCTCCCATTCTTCAGACGAGACCACAATCTCAAACTTAATCTTTGGCAACAAAGAAATCTCTACCTCGCTGCCTCTAACAATCTCTGTGTAGCCTTTAGATTTTCCACAGCCCATTACCTGCGAAACCGTAAGCCCATTAACCTCAATTTGAGCTAAAGCATCCTTTACGTCTTCAAATTTATCTTCGCGAACAATGGCCTCTACTTTAATTATCATTTCTTCTCCTTATCTGTAAAACAAGAGCTTGAGTTTTGTTGCATCGAATTTTTTTTGTTAACACATCACAGCATCTAGATTGCTTATGTTCATAGCCACACATTTGCAACCATCGCAAAACTTGCAATTAATGAAAAGCTTGGAAGCGCCTGATTGGAAGCGCCAGCTTGCAATCGCCAGTCTGCAATCATCGCAAAACATACAAGTGCCGCAAATCATGCATCAACCAGCTTGCAATCACCAATCTGCAACCATCGCAAAACATACAAGCGCCGCAAATCATGCATCAATCCAACCCATTAAACGATGGATAGGCAGTCTCGCCATGCTGAGACAGATCGAGTCCGACCTTCTCATCACGTTCTTCTGCACGCAAGGAGCCAAAAAGTCTGGTTATGCCAATGCAAATCGCTGTACCCACAGCTGTCCAAACTATGGTGAGAAGTGCCGCGAGCAGCTGTATGCCCAATTGAGTAAAATCGCCGCTAAAGACCAGTCCGTCATAAGGCAAGACAGAATTTATTGCCGTAGAACCAAAAAGACCAGTAAGGATGCCGCCTAATACACCACCAATTCCATGGCATCCAAAGACATCAAGGGCGTCATCTATCTTAATACGCGATTTTACTAGCTTAATAATAAAATAGCATATTGGCGAAGCAACAAGTCCTGTTAGCAATGCTGCCCATATAGGTATGTAGCCCGAGCCTAAAGTGACACTGGCAAGACCGGCAACAGCACCTGTAGATGCGCCAACAAGCGTGAATCTATTCTGGGTTACTTTGTCGATAACCATCCAAGAAACCATTCCTGTTGCACCTGCGGCGGCAGTCGTCATGAACGCATGTATGGCTAGACCAGAAGATATGCCCAGCGCGCTGCCGGCATTAAAGCCAAACCAGCCAAACCAAAGCAAAGCCATGCCTAGAGCAACAAAGGGAACATTGTGAATTCTATACCCCACACCATGCTCGAATCCCTTACGCCGCCCAATAAAAATTGCCAACATTAAGCCGGTTACTGCAGAAGAAATATGTATGACATTGCCACCTGCAAAATCTACTGCACCCAAGCCCTCAACGCCCAGAATTCCACCTGTTCCCCAAAACATGTGTGCTAAAGGATAATAAACAATTATCGACCATACAACTATCATCACTATTAGCGAAACGAAGCGCATTCTGCCGGCAATAGAACCTGTAAATAGTGCAGGCGTAATCACAGCGAACATCATCTGAAAGGCAACGAAAAGCATGGCTGGAATGCTAGGCGCATAAGCTCCAGGTTCTGAGGTACTAACTCCCTCCAAAAACAAATTTGCCAAACTTCCAAAAATGCCAAAAGTGTCTCCGGAAAATGTTAGACTGTAACCAATAACAATCCAAAGAAAAATACAGACGCACATACACACTATAGACGCAAATAAGTTGCTAATAACATTTTTCCTGCGTCCAAGTCCTCCATAAAAAAACGCCAATCCAGGTGTCATAATGAACACCAAAACGGTCGACAGGAGCATAAAGGCAGAATCGCCGGCAATTACCCCTTGTTCTAGCATACGGGTTTCCTTCCCTCTAAAGCGGATACTAATCTTTAAAATAGTATAACAACTATGTTAACAACGTGTTAACAGATTATTTTTTATGTTGAGAAGAACTGGTTTTCCTGCACGACACATAAAACTAACGGCTTACAGATGATGATATTTGTTGGTCGCTGACGTTTTTCTCAACATGTAAAGAAGCAGTGGCTTCATCTATGAACAAGGCTATAGGAAAACACCACGAAAGAAACCTTAAACCTTCTTTGTACAATTCACCTCTAAAATTCACCTCTAAAATGGTTCTTCGTGAGGATGTGTGATAGGAGAGCCACAGCCAAAGCGCGTGTCATTAGCGAAGTTTCCCTCGTATGTGGCAAAAAGCTCGCCTTCTTTGTCGGTGGCGTTGGTGCATCATCTGCCTCTTCTGTTGCTGCAGCTGAGTCGTGAAACTTTGTCGGTGGCGTTGGTGCATCTACCACTTCCCCGTTCTGTAAAGACATCCTCAAAAAAACATCCTCATCCCCTTTGCTATCTGCGTTGTTAGCAAACCGTAAGCAAACTCTATAGCCGCATTCCATCAATGGAGAAAATGTGTTGTCAAGAGAGAGAGAGAGAGAGAGATTTGTGAATGCCGCAATAAAAAGGTGAGCGGTAGGAAGGTGGGGTGGTTGTGCGCTAGACACAGACGGTGGTATGTAAAAGTGGGCTATACTTAATGTTGATGCAGCGACGGCGCTAGTACATTTGTGGTTGCATTGGAAGCTAAAGTGGCAAGTCGGTAACACCTAGATAAGCCTGTCCACGCTAAGAAGTAAACTTACCGCTTCACATATATCAAGATATTGCAGTGTCCTTCTCAACATATTTACTTGTTTTGACATCCTAATATGCATGAAGCGCTTCTATTGCACACGCCAGATTCTTCATGTATTCATGAAGAATCAAGGCGCTACATTTGATGGGCACGTTTTTCGATGATGAAATCCCAGTCTATATTGCCATTAGCTGCTTTTAAGTCGCAAGTGTTTTTCTCTAAATCAACAGCAAAAACTAGGCTGGCGAATTTAGCATTATTGTTGTTTGGAGAAATGAATAGATACCCGCTAATAACTACCTCAACATTGTCGCCTTGATACCGAAAAGAATAATCAGGATTATCAAATGCTGTATCTGCCAAATGCCGAGCTGATATACTATATCCGGCACTATTAGTAATCATGAAATTCTCCAGTAATTTCAATGCTTTTTCTTGTGTTTGTATCGCAATCACGTCATCGTCCTTTGGCGAAAAATGTCTGTCACAAGCAGATAATACAAAGGCTCCTATAAATAAAACCAAAATTATTATAGTAACCCTGACTACAAATATTTTTCTTTTCACAAGTCCCTCTTTTGAAACACATATGTGCCAACTGCGTTACTAATTGCTAGATAAACAATGCTCACTAAAAATGCAAAGCACACAGCGCTGAATTCAGCACTAGTATCTGGTAAACTATTAATAACCGTCGAGATTTCATATTTAGAAAAGGCGTTAATCTCTTCCCCTAATAATGTTGCAACTGAGGTTAATATATAGGGTGCGAATCTAGTTATAACAATATTTATGGCTACTGATCCACCAATATTTTGAACTGTCATTGAGACCAATACAGTAATAGATGTAAGACCGTAAAAAGACATTAGTTTTGCCAAAAATATGGAGGCTGTTTTACCATAATCAATAATAGCGTTAGAAAATCCCCACAAAATCGACGATAAAACTGAAGCAATAACTGAACTGATTATTACAAATATAGTTGTTGCAAAACAAGCGCAAAAGAACTTTGCTAGGTATACTTGGTATTTTGCATAACCTTTTGCTACAACATTCCGTAGTGTTTTATTAGAGAAATCAGATGCGATAAAAATTGAAAGAAGAATGGGCAATAATGTGATTAAATGGTCACCAGCACCGGATATTAATCCATCAATGCCTAACAACTGAATAGATTCATCATTTAGGAGATTCCCATCGGTTGTATCAACTTCTAACATTCCTAAACTTACTGAGTTCGTCAATGCAGTGCTATTTGCCATTATTACGATTTGAAAAGCAGAAAAAAAGACTACTATAGCTAGGAAAATCCAAAAGCTTTTAGAGTGAAATAGTCTTTTGAATTCATATTTAGTTAAACGCAACATTTATGAGACCTCCATCAATTTTAGCAAAGATTCTTCCATACTTTTTTCGTTAAAAGAGTTATTTTCTACTTCCTGTTGGGTTATTTCAGCAACGAGTTTGCCATTTGCAATAATGCCATAACATGAAGCGAGTTTAAATAATTCTGATAAAATATGACTTGATATAAGAATCGTTAAGCCAAACTCCTTATTTAGCTTTAATAGCAACTCTCTAAGCTCTTTAATTCCCAATGGGTCTAAACCATTGATTGGTTCATCTAATATCAAAAACTCAGGTGACCCCATTAAAGCCAAAGCAACACCTAATCGTTGTTTCATACCAAGAGAAAATTTACTTACCTTCTTCTTGCCAACATCCTTCAAACCGACAATATCCAATACCTCATTAACATCAAAACGAATTGTCGTTTTTAATATCGTCTTTATCATATTCAGATTTTGTATCGCTGTCATATGATCATATAGGGCAGGGGTCTCAATAAGGCATCCGATTTTTGCTCTTTGCTCCGTCAAATTTGTTGACCCAAACAACTCAATCTTTCCTGATGTTGGCGATGCCAAACCAGATATCAATTTCATCAATGTCGTTTTCCCTGCACCATTTTTACCAATCAACCCATAAATGTCACCGCGATTGATAGTCATATTTACAGAATCAACTGCAGTTTCATGACGATATTGCTTTGTTAATTCATATGTTCTTAAAATCAACACGATTTTTCCTCCTGCCGGATTTATATCCCTGTTACAGAATAACTAAATTATACTATCCATATTTTCTTGATAAATCAAACTATTCATCTATATCAAATTCAATCCACATTCGACCCTAATTTGTAAAGGCTATCACACCGAGAGAGAGAGAGAGAGAGAGAGAGAGAGAGATGTGAATGCCGCAATAAAAAGGTGAGCGGTAGGAAGGTGGGGTGGTTGTGCCTAAAGCCATCCACAAACATCTGCATTGGTTTCGTGCGCTCCTTACGTGACATAACCACAGGTGGTTGTGCCTAAAGCCATCCACCAAAATCTGCAAAGCTATTTAGAGTTTAGTTAAAACCCTTTAGTGAAAACTTCCAGAACATCAGCCAAGATTACCTGGCAGCCAGTTTGAATCTGAATGTCTACCAGTGTTAGACCATCTAAAGTCAGACCGTCGTCGTTAAACATGCTTTTGTTCAGCAGCACCTGAGTCTTTACAGGCTTTACGCCATTTATGGCCTTTACAGCAACTGAGCTTGTGTGCGACATAGAATCTTCTGCCGAGTTAACGCTAAGACTTGATTCGCGTTTTTTAAGATAGGCGTTCAGTTGGCAAATGACATCTTTTGCTGTAAGCAGTCCGGCAACATCTACATTGCCACCAAAAAAATTATTCTTTATAGGTAGCAGCTTAAAAGGCAGACCAAGTCCTGTATGTTCGCCAAGTTCTACAAGAAAAGAAGCAAACGCAGTCGCGGTTGCAAGTATGGGTACAGCCATGCCTTCTTTTAGTCTACCTTGATTTTGCAACTCCATTTGCGACTTTGCCTGCGACTTTGCCTGCGACTTCACTTGCGATTTTGCAAGCGCCTTTGCCCGTTTTATAGATGACAAAGAACCCGACAGCTGAGCGTTTATCCAAAGGTCAGCAAATTGACGCAACATGCCAATGCCATCTTCTAGCAAATCATAGCTAGCATAATAGCTTGCTAGCGGCAGATTCTCTAAAACAGCATTGGGAAATGCTTGGCAAAAAAACTCGTCTGCAAGTTGAATCTTTGGAGCTAACGCAAGGCACTTCTGTACAATAGATTTAGCCTCTTGCGAAGTAAAACCGCGTTGTAACTTAGCAAATTTCGTAAAGCCATAAGGTACGATACCCGCAGTTGTTATATTTGGACGAGCACAAACCCAATCTAGTGTCTCGTCTAGAACTACGCCATCATTGTAGCCTGGAACCAAAACTATCTGAGCATTCACCTGAATATCGGCTGCCAGCAGCTTCTCTAAGGCAGTAATTCCCCTCGCGTGATTTTTGCCCATCAATCGTTCGCGAGCTGCAAAATCTATTGCATGCAAAGAAACATTTAAAGGCATGATGCGCTGGCTTATGATGCGGTTTACATCGTCATCGTTTAGATTGGTAAGCGTTACAAAGTTGCCTTGCAAGAAAGATAAGCGATAATCATCATCGCGCAAATAAAGTGATGAGCGCAAGGGTTGGTTATCATCTGATGCGAAGTCTGCCAGCAAATGCGATGGCTTATCTGGCAACTTTACAAATGGCTTTACAAATTGCTTTACAGAAGAATTTACAAATGACTTTTGTGATAACTTGTCTGATGTCTTTTTTAAATTTAAACCAGGCAACATCTTCATAAAGCAGAACAAACAATCGTTATTGCAAAGTCTAACATTATCAAAAACAGGTTGAGAAAACTCTATACCCCAAGGCTTTCCAGGCTGACGCTCTAAAACAACATTTAAGGTTGCGTTGTCGCTTAGGTTACTGTCGCTTAGGCCACCGCTGTCACCGACGTGAAGGTTACTGTCGCTTAGGCCACCGCTGTCACCGACATGAAGGTTACTGACGTCTAAATCAGCAACATCAAGAACAAGTTCAATAACATCATCTGCGGCAAACCACTGCCATTCTATAACATCGCGTATCTTCATGCCATCCACAGACAGGATGCGCATTCCGGCCTTGATGCCTGCCTGTGCAGCAGGACTATCTGTATCTACAAAGGCAATTACAGCCCCTGTTATTTCAGCTTTCATTTGCTATTCTATCGGCGATGCAGCTTAAGAGTTGCACAACAGCGTCAATCTGTTTTTGTGGAGTAGACGCACCAGCGGTCACGCCAACGCTCTCTAAGCCAATAAACCATTCTGGGTTTAGTTCATCTGGAGTCTCTATATGATAAGTTGCAGGAGTAACAGCAGAGCAGATTTGAGTTAAGCGCGTGGTATTACCAGAGTTACGACCGCCTACTACCACCATAGCATCTACAGTATGTGCTAAAGCTTCTGCCGATTGCTGACGCTTTAGCGTAGCCGAACAAATAGTATTGCGCACATGCGGCTTTATGCCACGCCTTTTAAGCTCATTTACTATTGCATCCAAGGCAGCAGGCGCTTGCGTTGTTTGCACTACGATGCCGGTTTCTTGTCCTGGCATCTGCTTAGGCAGATCATCAGGTTCTTGCACCACAAGCACATCGCCACCGGCATGAGCGCTGATGCTTTCTACCTCCGGGTGACCGGTCTCTCCCACTACTAAAACACTCATGCCCTGCTCGCGCAGCTCGCGTGCGGCAGCCTGTGCCTTAGAAACATGTGGACAAGTGGCATCCACAACTACCAGTCCCCTTGCCTCAGCCTCTTCTATAACGTCAGGTGTAACGCCATGTGAACGTATAACAAGTATGCCGCCACGCGTATCGGCAACCTCGGCAACTGTTGCTGCCTCATGTATCCCACGTCGTTCTAGCTCGGCAACAACCTGTGGATTATGAATCAGCGGGCCTAGAGTGCTAACGCGCCTTGCTATACAGCCATCGGCTAAGTCGCAGCACTCAGTTGCTGCGGCCTTCTCAACTAAAGAAAGCGCTCTTTCTACACCATAGCAAGCGCCGGCGTATTCAGATAATAATACTCTCATTGGCCATCACTGCCATCTAGCGCACCGTCTTGTACGTCATTAAGCGCACCAGTTTGTACGTCATTAAGCACACCAGCTTGTGCGTCATTAAGCGCACCACCCGTTTGCGCCACAGGCTTTTTTCGCTCTAGAGCATAAACGGCATTCATGCAATCACGCGTAAAGGCAGCGAAGCGCTCGTTTTTCTCCATATCATTATATTTAGTGTCATTAAGCGACAAAGGTTCACCAAACGTAAGCTCTACTTTAGGAAAATGCCAGCGCTTAGAACCAGGTGGCGATATTTTTTCTGTGCCCCAAAGACGAAAAGGAATGACATCGGCATGCGCAAGGTGCGCGATAAGGGCAATGCCATCGTGAAGCTCCTTACTGCGCGTCGCACCCTCGCGCACCCGCGTACCCTCGGGAAAAATACCTAAAGGTTCGCCACGTTTAAGGATAGCCACAGAACGTTTTACAGACTTCATATCTGCTTTGCCACGACTTATAGGAAATGCGCCTACCCAAGATGCCATGCGCGCAATTACTTTGTTGGCAAAAAATTCCTCTTTGGCCATAAAGCGTATAGGCATAGGGCGAAGCGCAAGCATCACAAATACGGGATCTAGATACGATCGGTGGTTACCGCAAAAGATGTAACCAGCAGATTTGCCATCAGTATGCCTAGATTCCTGTGCAACAGAGCCACTTATTTGCTTGCGCACGAATTTTGCAACGTCACTAAAAATGACGCGCAAACGAAAGATCGGAGTAAAAGAAATTCGCACAAGAAAAAAGAAAAACGTGCAAAAGCGCTGTGGATAAGCATCTTTGCCAGATGCCGATGTGTCCCAAAAGTAGTCTAGCGGTTTCATCTTTAAGTCTACCGGTCTAAGAAAATGACTTGTCATGAACAAGCTTAACTATGCAAGACACCACTTCTGCTATTGTCATATCTGTAGTATCTATAGTTATGCTATCATCTGCTGGCTTTAGCGGCGCCACCTCTCTAGACGAGTCAGCAGCGTCACGCCGCTGTATATCGGTTAGTATAAAACCGTAGTCCATAGCCTCAGGCGCAATCTCTGATATTCCGGTTTTTGCTAAAGCAGCCTGATGGCGTTCGCAGTTTTGCTTTACACGTCTTAAGGCACGTGCCTCAGGCGTTGCAGTAAGAAAAATCTTTAACTCGGCATCAGGAAAAACGACAGTACCAATGTCGCGGCCCTCCATGACCGTGTCGCGTTCGCGCCCAATTATGCGCTGCTGAGAAACAAGCGCGCTACGTACAGCAGCCAACGCCGATACTGGCGTAACCGCGCGATCAATTGTGGGAGTGCGAATCGCTAAGGTTGCGTCGCGACCACCAATACTAACTGTAGATGGCAAAGGGTCGCCGTCACTATAACCAAAAACGATGCATTCGTTTAAGGCAATTTGCTCGCAAGCCTGTTCGTCTTCTAGGCCAATACCTTCCTCTAACGCCCGCCAAGCTACAGCTCTATACATTGCGCCAGTATCTAAATAAGCAAAACCCAAGTCGCGAGCCGCCAGTTTGGCAACTGTCGATTTTCCTGATCCCGCCGGACCATCAATGGCAATTATCAACGCAGTTCCTCCAAATCTTTAAGAAAGTGTGGATAACTTACAGCTACACATGCCTCGTCGTCTAACTGTATGGGCAAACCAAACGCTCGTTTAGCCACCAACCAAGTCATGGCCAAACGATGGTCTGCATTTGTCTTAACACAAAGTGGCGTGCCACCAAGCGCAAGTTCTTGCTCAGGGTTGCCGGTGACACATAAATCAATTAAGTCTGTGGCGTCGGCATCATTTGCGTCTTTAGCGTTACTGCTTGTTGCTAAATAACCCAATGAACTAAGCATATCAATTATAGCTTGCAGCCGGTCTGATTCCTTAACACGAAGTTCACCCACATCCCTAAAGACGGTCACTCCACTTGCTGCCGTCGCCAATAATGCCAAAATGGGAATCTCGTCTATAAGTGTGGGAATCTCGTAAGCAGGTATCTTAGTTGCCACCAAACCAGATCTGTAGCAAACGCGAATATCACCAACTTTCTCGGCTCCTAATTGCCACGAGTCATCCACTTTTATTTGCACATCGCATCCCATGCGACGCATAACCTCTACAAAACCAATTCTAGTTTTGTTGAGAAGAACGCCGCGAACCGTAATATCACTTTTGGGAATAAGTGCTGCGGCCACAAGTAAAAACGCTGCCGACGATGGATCGCCTGGGACATTTATGTTTGCAGCTTGAAGGGATTGACCGCCTTTAACTGCTACCTGTGCTAGCTTGCTAACGCCGCCACCTGCTGCCGCTTGTAAGAGTTTGCTTGTGTCGCCATCTTTCGTTACATGCTCAAGTTTGCTTGTGTCGCCATCTTTCGTTGCATGCTCAAGTTCGCTTGTGTCGCCATCTACCGCCAAAAAAGAGCGATCTAAATCTGTATTATCTGCTTTGGTCGCTACTTTATCTGCCTTAGGCGCAACTTGCAACTTAACGCCAAATGCCGGCAACATTAGCTCTGTATGATTGCGGCTCAGATATGGTTCGCTAACAACTGTAGTGCCGCTAGCATGCAATCCTGCTAGTATGATAGCACTTTTTACCTGAGCAGAAGCAACAGGTGAATTGTGAGTTATAGACTTAAGTTGTTCTTTGCCTTTAATTAATAATGGCAAAGTATCTAAACTCTTATCGCAGCTTATACAACGCTTGTCAGGAGGCGCAATAGTTGCTCCCATGCGCGAAAGAGGCAAAGCTACACGACTCATAGGACGACTGCTTAGCGAATCGTCGCCTACCAAAATCACAGATATATCATACCCCGCCAGCACTCCCATTAAAAGGCGCACCGTGGTACCGGAGTTGCCACAATTTATTACAGTGTTTGCTTTACAGACAGGGCCTTTTTCTCCCCAGCCTACTATACGTATGTCAAGCCCACAAGATGCATCGCTGTTTGACGATTTCATATCTTGCACAATTGTTACTTCAGCGCCTAATGACGCAACTGCCGCCAATGTAGACCTTACATCCAAAGAATCTAAAACTCCTGTTAATATAGAGGTGCCATTGGCCATGGCGGCAAAAAGAATTGCGCGATGCGAGACGGACTTATCGCCGGGCACGCGTAAGCTTCCAAGCAACGGTTTTATTAATCCTTCTTTATTGTTCATATCCTAATCCGTGTTCTATTAATTCGTTTTCATTTGTGCTATACACTTCTAGCCAGTGCTTTTTTAGCCAGCGTTAGTAAGCGGGTGCATAAAGACATCAAAGCCCGCATCCCAAAGCGCCCCAGAAAAGCGCCCAATATCGCCTTCATCTGTTAACACCAGCTCTAACATTGCTGTGTCTGCAGTCATATGATCTATATCTATAGAGACTATATTGCAACCAGCCTTTGCCGCCAAACCAGTAACTTCTGCCACCACACCGCTGCGGTTTGCCATTGCCACACGAAACTCTACAAGTCGTTCGGTCTTTGGCAGCCACTGTGCTGGTATAGCCTGACGTAAATCTGCGGCACTTTGTAACAAAGCCTTAACACGGCTCGTATCGCATTGGCGCACGGCATCCTCAAACGTTGCTACAATCTGCTTTAGCTCACCTAGACCTGCGGCAAGTGCTTCGTGATTATCTATGGCAATCCCACTCCAAAGCTCGGCAGATCCGGCGGCAATACGCGTTGTATCCTTAAAGCCCCCGGCAGCAAGGCGAAAAAGCTCTTCAGACTTACTAGCATGCTCGCCTGCTAGCTGAACAAGTGCTGCCGCTAGCATATGCGGTACATGACTAACAATAGCAATGACGTCATCGTGAGCATAACGATCTACGGTAATAGGTCTAGCTCCTAACGCCAAGACAAACTCATGCAAATCTATAAAGCGTTCAGCTGCCTGCGTATCTTTGTTTATTTTGGTGTCGTTGCTTGTTTTTGTGTCTTTGTCTGTTGCAATGTCTTTGCTTGTTTTGGACTTCTCGTCTGTAGTAGTGTCACTGCTTGTTTTGGCGTCTACGCTTTCTTTTAAATCTGTTGCAGCTGTTAAAGCACTGTTTGCTGCCATGACATTTGCAGATGAATCGCTGCCATCCGGACATAAAATCCAATGCGCTCCCTTAAAAAGTGTGGCGCGAGCACCCTCAATACCATTTACTTCACTGCCTGCCATAGGATGCCCAGGGATAAAACAATCTGGCTCTACAAGTATATCTGCTGCCGCACGACAAAGTGCTCCTTTGGTTGACGCGACATCGGTTATAGTGCCTTTAAATCCTGCTTCTTGTATGCGTTTTAACCATTCAATAGCAGCGCTTGCAGGCGTCGCCAATACAATAAGGTCAATTGCAAACGTTTCACCATTGCCACTAAGCCACTTTTTGGCCTTTTCGCAGCTATCTAAGGCTGCGTGGTCGGCAAAGCCCTTCTCTAAAGCTTCATGAACAGTTGCGGCATCTGTGTCTATTGCATAAACAATAGGCGGCTCATCTAAAGATTTAGCGGCGGCGGCAATTGAACCACCAATAAGCCCAACGCCAATTATAAGTATTTGCTTGTATGCGATTGTCATCTTAAAAGCTCCTTAAAAGCAGCAATTGTGCTTGCTGTTCCAGCTTCATCGCCAACGCCAATGCGCAATCCACCAGCAGCAGCAAATGAACGTACAATAATACCGCGTTTGAGCAAAAACTCAAAAGCCTGCTGTGGATTGGGAATATCAACCCAAACATAGTTTGCCTGCGATGGTAAATACCTTAAGCCAAGCTCTGCAAAGCAAGCCTGCAAACGCTCGCGACAGTTTTTGTTTAGTTCCTGACGCCTATTAAGCTCTGTTGTATCTTGCAACGAGGCAGCCGCTGCAAGTTGAGCAAGGCTATTTACATTAAATGGTTCGCGTATCTTGTTAATTGCCTGAACTAACATAGTCGGCGCAAAGGCATAGCCTGCACGTATGCCTGCGAGCGCGTATATTTTAGAGAAAGTACGTAAAACCACTACCGCATGTTTGTCTAAGCTATTTATCGTGTCTTTAAATAAATCTAATGTACGAGCCGCTTCTAAGTCTGTAACAAACTCTTCGTAGGCAGCATCTAACACAATAAGAACGTCTTCGGGAACACGCTGAATAAAGCTCGCCAGATCTGCGTGGCTAACACACGCTCCAGTTGGGTTATTTGGCGTGCAAACATATACCAACTTGGTTTTGTCGTCTATCGCAGCAAGCAAAGACTCTAGATTATATGCACCATTATCTAATAGGGGCACTTCACGAAATTGAACATCCATTAGCTGCGCAGAATAGCGATAAACAATAAAAGAAGGCCAGCCGTAAACCACATTGCTGCCCGCCGTGAGGCATGTCTTTGCAATCAGTGTTAGAATCTCGTTAGTACCATTGCCGCAACAGATATTCTCTGCTGGCACACCATAATGCTCGCTTATTGTCTTAGTCATATGATAGCCGGAACCATCAGGGTACTCATTAAGTCCTTGCAATGCGCCTTGCATAGCGTCTAACGCAGCCAAAAACGGCGGTAGAGGGCTTTCGTTACTGGATAGCTTATATATCTGATCTACTTCCACAAGCTCGCGAATTTGCTCCTCACGCAAACCTGGTTGGTATGCCTCCATATTGTTAATGTTAGGTCTAAAGAATGTGTTCCAGTTCAAGTTCTTATCCTCTCTTAAATCTTTATATCCCAGTAGAACCAAAACCGCCTTCGCCGCGTTCAGTTTCATCTAACGAGGTCACCTCTAGCAGTTCTACTTGTGGCACCGGCAATATAACCATCTGAGCAAAACGATCGCCTTTGGCTATAGTAATAGGCACACTGACATCGGTATTTATCGCAATGACCTTAAGTTCGCCTCTATAGTGACTGTCTATTAGCCCAGGTGAATTTACCAAAGACAACCCCTGTTTTGCTGCAAGTCCGCTTCGCGGCAAAACAAAGCCCGCATAACCTTCCGGTATAGCCACTTTTAAGCCTGTTGCCACAAGAGCACGCTGCAACGGCTGCAAAACAATGTCTTCGCAAGCCCGCAAATCCATTCCCGCATCACCTATGTTCGCATACTCAGGCAATGGCAAATCAGTGTTCAAACGTTGAACTTTAAGCTTAACGCTTGTTGCATCAGCTGGATAACCAAAATTGCACCCATAATCCAAGTTTGCCAAAACAGTCCTTCCTCATACCTTTCTTGCCAACAACTAACTACAAACATGTTTAACTTAAACGCAACATACAAAACTCACTTATGGCTCTTAAGCATGGTATGCAAAACTTACTTAAGCCATTAAGCGCGACACACAAAACTTACTTAAGCCATTAAGCGCGACACGCAAAACTTACTTAAGCCCCTTAAGCGCCATCTGAAACTCCTCTACATTACGAAAGTCCTTGTAAACCGAGGCAAAGCGAATGTAGGCAACATCATCTAGTTCACGTAAACGCTCTAAAACAAGTTCACCTAGAACTTCTGCTCGTACATCATTGCGTATGCGATCACGTAAGGTCTTCTCGACATCTTCTATAAGATCTTCAAGCTTAGAAACCGGAATGCCACGCTTTACCGTAGCACGCATCAAACCACGCAAAAGCTTGTCGCGGTCAAATGCCTCGGCGCTCTTGTCCTTTTTAACCACGATCAGCGGACGCTTGCGGTACGTCTCATCGGTTGTAAAGCGATGAGCGCATTCCAAGCATTCTCGACGGCGACGAATCGAAAGACCGTCCTCGGACGGCCGCGAATCGATGACCTTATCGTCAACAGAACCACATTCGGGACAACGCATTTGTTTCTCCTTACTATTGTTGTGTAACAATCTACGATTGATATGGTTTGCAAAGTTATAAAGTGAAAATGCACACAAGATATTGTGCCATAAACGAACAAAACGCGCAAAGGGCGTGAGTGTGTGAAGTGCGTTGGGTGCGTTAGGTGCGTTAGGTGCGTTAGATGTTTCTGTTCACGCCCTACCCCATGTCATCTAGAGGCGAGCGAAGCGAGAGCTTAAGGATCCGGCTTGCCAGCCCGAAGAGTCAGATCCTTAAGCATTGACTTGCGGCAATCTTAGGATGACGCAATTTGCAGTTAGTTCAGATGGCTTTTTTGCCGTCTTGCGGGACGCTGTGGACAGCGTCACCTACACCTTGCATTACCATCGTATGGGACGCTGTCCACAGCGTCCCGTT
>JAIRQA010000006.1 GCA_031256715.1 Coriobacteriales bacterium
TGCCTGTCACTATAGGACGCGACCCAGATTGCGGCTTCTTTCTTAACAATATGACAGTTTCACGCGAGCACGCTATTATTGAGCGTCATGGTAAACAAGTTTTTATTCGTGACTGCGAATCGCTTAATGGCACTTGGGTAGATGGTAAGGTTGTTAGTGAAGCTGAACTTGTAGATGGGTCTTTGGTGCAAATCGGGACTTTTTCGATGCGCTTTTCTTGCTAGCTAGGTTCAAGTTTAAGGTAATCTTTTGGTGGCAAAATTCAGAGTGGTTTAGATGGCTTTAATTTTTAGTACGGCGCATCAAATTAAGTATCAAATTAAGTATCAGATTAAGCACCAGATTAAGCATCAAACTAAGCATCAAATTGCTAACCAACCGCTTGCTAACAACAAGCTACTTGCCTTTATTATTATTGTTTTGGCAGTGGTATTTAGGAGGGACTATTATGTCTATACGTCAACTTAGTATTTTTGTAGAGAATACGCCAGGTCAGTTCGCGCGCGCAACTAGCGTGCTAGAACAGGCAAAGGTGAGCATCAGAGGTTTTGCTCTGAGTGACACTGGGCAGTTTGGTATTGCGCGCTTGGTAGTAGACAACCCAGACTTAGCTGCCGAAGCACTTAGCGCGGCAGGTTATACTGTTAAGTTTACCGAAGTACTTTGTGTAGAATTAATCGACCACCCAGGTGAACTTAATCGCGTTGCCAATATATTGCAGAAAGCTGACGTAAATATCGAATACGCCTATTCTATGATGGGCACATTTGTTGTCTGTAAGGTATATGACCTTGAGGCAGCCAAGAAGCGTTTAGATGGGCACCCGGTTAGGCTTGTGAGTCAGGACGACATTATGGCTTTTAGTGTTGACGAGGTGGGAGAGTGAGCAATTCCGTTATCAATAATAATCAGAGCGCAACTGGACCTATTTTTAACAAGGACTTCGAGTGTGCTAGTCGCGATGAGATTCGAACCAAACAGCTTGAACAACTAAAAAAGCAGGTGGCATGGACGTATGAGCATGTGCCTTACTATCAACAACAACTAGATGCCATAGGCTTTAAGCCTGGCGATTTGCGCGACTTTTCTGATGTAGAATCTTTGCCATTTACAGACAAAAATGTATTGCGCGACACTTATCCCTTTGGACTTTTTGCCGTACCTATGGATACAGTTGTACGCTTGCACGCCTCAAGTGGAACCACAGGAAAGCCTATTGTTGTTGGTTATAACCAACACGACTTAGAGGAATGGCGTTATTGCATTAAGACGATAGTGCAGATGGCAGGGGTTGTTCCTGGAGACAGGGCACAGATGGCTTTTGGCTACGGTATGTTTACCGGAGGATTTGGCTTGCATTACGGACTTGAGGATCTTGGTTGCATGATGATTCCTGCAGGCTCTGGAAACACAGAACGTCATCTGATGATGATCGATGACTACAAGACAACCGTACTAATCGCTACTCCCTCTTATGCCATGCATATGTGCGAGACTGGCGAGCAGCTGGGATACGATTGGTCTTCTTCTTCGCTACGCGTGGGCTTGTTTGGCGGTGAGCCCTGCCCGCCGCTTCTAAAGCACAGAATTGAAGAGCGCATGCATATTTTTTGCACCGACAACTATGGGCTTACCGAGGTCATGGGACCAGGAGTTTCCGGAGAATGTCTTTTTGCTCGTGATCAGCAACATATTGTTGAGGATCATTTTTATTGGGAGGTCATTGACCCTAAGACAGGCAAAGTGCTTCCAGAGGGGTCAGAAGGAGAGCTTGTGTTAACGCCACTGAACAAGCAGGCATTTCCTGTGTTGCGTTATCGCACTCGCGACCTGACAGTTGTTACTACTGAACCTTGTGCCTGTGGTCGCACGACCGCGCGTATGTCTAAGGTAAGAAGTCGCACAGACGACATGCTTATTATTAGAGGCACAAATGTATTTCCCAGCCAGTTTGAGGACATCTTGCATAACATTAAAGGTGCCAGCCCATTTTATAGTCTTATTGTTGAGAATAGCACCGGCTTAGATCGTTTGACCTTAAAACTAGAGTTAGAGCCAGCTTACTTTAGTGATAGTTTTGCCGAGCTGGATTCTTATAGACAAAATGTTGCCGAGAAACTTCGTAGCGTGCTACAGGTAAGTGTAGATGTGAAGCTGGTGGCTCCTGGCTCCATAGAAAGAACCACAGGTAAAGCGAAGCATGTGGAGGACTTGCGTAAGCTGTAGTAAACGTTGCGCATCACTTAAACCAACTGCGACTTAAGCCAGCGTGTTCAAGGTAAATTTACACAAAACATCATTTCAGCTTGTTTAATGCAAGGAGGCAAGCCAACTTAAAGCAACTTAAGGTAACTTAAAGCAACTTAAGCCAACTTAAGGTAAAGCGCGTAAAACAGCTAAGCCACACATAATTAGCTTGTGCTAGCTTGAGTTATCTCGTCTCCACCTGTATAAAAGTCATAACTGGCTATCGTAATAGAAATATATACAGAGCTGTCATCTAATTTTGCTGCAGTGTAGACTTCATTAAATGTGCACGCAGCAATCTTAAAGTAGTAAACGCGATCGTCAACAACTTTTGTTCCCTGAATAACATTGTTGCCACGGGTGTCAATTCCTTTGGCGGCAATGCTTACGCCATTACCATCCATTCCCTGTAGCTGCGCCAGATGATCCATTTCATCGGCAATGCTTGTGGCTTTAAAGTTAACATACTTTAGTTTATAAAGGCTGCCTAAATCGCCGCGGGTTAGGTCTAAAACCCAAGTGCCATTAAATGAGGCTTCCAGTTCTTTTGGCGAATAGGCGCTATAGTTGCCTTCAAAGAATCCTAACATGAAATCATTTGTGACTTGTTCTGGCATCCGAATAATCTCACGCCCTTGGGCGGTCGCATCCGGAGAGTCTGACGAATAGCGGTCATTAACAAATGTTATAAAGCCCGCAGCGCTAAGTCCTTCTCCAACTGCATCAAAGTCATTATCTAAAATCCCTGTTAGTAAAGGCATGTTGCCATCTAGAGCAGAACGTGTTTGCTCTTTGGTAAACGAAATGCTATTGGCTGTTGGCTTAATGGTAGAAAGAACACCAACAATATTGTAAACAAGCAAGCTGATAACAACAACACCAACAACAATAATGGCGGCACTAACGGCAGTAAAAAGGGGCGACTTAATGGTGGCATGTCCGCCACCACGTATGCTATATGCTTCCTCCTCGCTAATAGGCAAAATGGCATCAGCGCCAGCACCGCTATATAGGGCAAGACCATTTTTTCGCGTCGCAATAGCGGGCTTAACCATTCCTAGTGAGCGTTTCGCAGCTACTGCCCCTAAAGGCTGTTGCGCTGCCTGTGAATTTGTTTGCGTTTGCTGCAAAGTTAGCATTGCGCTTGTTCTGCGCCCTTGCCTTGATGGCGTTGCATTTATATTAGATTTTCTTGTTGAGGATATACCTGTTAAAGCTGATTGCGATGCCGCGACATCTGTAGACGCTGTAGCCACTCTTGCAGAGGTGCTTCGCGCGTTTGTTCTTAACGATGACGATCTTCTTGCGTTGCTTGCTGTTCCCGTAGTTGTAGCTGCGCGACTTGTCCCAGTGCTTCTGGAAACTTCAGTACCTGAACGGTTGATGTTTAAGCGGCTAGAACTCGAATTTTCTGTGCTTAAGCGATCAGCACTTGCAATGTTAACGTTGGCATTAACTGATGTGCTAGCACTTGTTTTGCTAGCGAAAGGAAGCTCCGGATAGTCTTCTCCAAGTGCTTCGTAGCTCATAGTTGCGTTAGGGTCTAATGCTGCGCTACGCTCCTTTGAGCGTGTTATTTTGTCATTTGAGGGCGATGTTAATCTATTTGCGGTCTTGCTCTTTTGCGCGCGCGACTCAGCTAAGGCTTCTTGCATAGCCGAGGCAGCATTTCTAGGCTTTGTATCATTAACATCAAGAGATGCCATGAACTTGTCAAGGTCAAAGTTGCTGCTGTCTTCTTTATGCTGTTGGCGTTTAGGGTCGCTCATTTGGTTCCATATCTGTTGTGAACAGGTCTAAGGCATTAATGCCAATTGGGCAATGCATTTTTTAACCATCGCTAACGTGCAGCGAAAAATTACAATTAGTTATTATAGTAGATTTGCCTTTATTGGTATGGCGAAACTCCAAGGCAGCCAAGGTCAAATGGTGTTTCTTGATAGACATAATGGTTTAGCCAATTAGAAAATAGCTGATACGCGTAGGTGCGCCAACAGATAACTGGTGTCTTTTGCGGGTCGTTGCTGGGATAATAGTTTATTGGCATCTGAATATCTAGTCCTGCTGCAATATCGCGTTGGTATTCCTTATGCAAAGTTAAAACATCGTATTCTAGATGTCCGGTTACAAAGGCTGAGCGGTGTTCGGTACTTGAAAAGACCACTGCTCCGGTTGCGGCAGAGCCGGCAAGCAGGTGAAGCCCCGTTCCCTCTAGGTCTTCAGGAAGGATAGTGGCATATCGTGATTGTGGCATCCAGAAGTGGTCATCAAAGCCGCGCAGTAGGCGACTGCTGGTGTCATAGAGTTCAAGCTCATAGATACCTGAAAGCTTGCGGCTAAGCAGGCGTTTCTCGACATTATAAAAATGCTTTAAAGCTGCGTTTGCTCCCCAGCAAATATAAAGAGAACTAAAGACATTAGTGCGGCTCCACTCGAAGATTTGTGTTAGCCTGTCCCAGTAGTCTACTTCTTCAAATGCAATGGTTTCTACGGGGGCGCCTGTGACAATCAGGCCGTCAAAACGGCGCTGCATGGCTGCATCTGAGTTCAGATAAAAAGCGTTAATGTGCTGTTCAGAGGTGTTTTTTGAGACATGCCCGCTCATGTTTATTAATGTCAGGTGTACCTGTAAGGATGAATTGGAGAGAAGTCTGATGAGCTGGGTCTCGGTGTCTATCTTGGTAGGCATGAGGTTTACGATGGCGATTTCTAGCGGTCGTATATCTTGCGCGCGCGCGCGGCTTTCTGTCATGACGAAGATGTTCTCTTTGTTTAATGTCTCGACGGCCGGTAAGCCCTGAGGTACGAGTACTGGCATGAAAGTCTCCGAGGTAATTGTAGGTGGGGCGGATGTAGTATGTTGTGGTTGACGTAGCAGGTTAGGCGGACATAGTATGTTGTGGTTGACGTAGCAGGTTAGGCGGACATAACAGGTGACTAACATAGCGGGTGGGGTGGACGTAGTAGCTGCCCACCCCTCCTTTGGTTTAAAGCAAAAAACGTTGCTTTTGGTGACTAACTGATTTTATCAAAAGCCTGCTGTAAATCCTCGATGATATCCTTAATGTTTTCGGTGCCTATAGAAAGACGTATTGTTGTTGGTGTAATGCCGGACTGAGCTAGCTCGCTGGTGGACTGCTGCGAGTGCGTGGTTGATGCTGGATGAATGACCAGCGATTTTACATCTGCAACATTGGCAAGAAGCGAGAATAACTCTAAATCTTCGGTGAACTTAAGCGCTTGTAAGGCCGTGCCATTAAGCTCAAATGTGAATATCGATCCACCGCCATTGGGGAAATATTTTTGGTAAAGGGCATTATCATGTCTGCCGGCGATACTGGGGTGATTAACCTTGGCTACTTTTGGATGGTTAACAAGGTAGTCTATAACTGCCTGAGTGTTTTGTATGTGACGTTCGACGCGCAAAGAAAGCGTTTCTAGTCCTTGTAAAAAGAGGAATGCGTTAAGTGGTGCTAAGGAAGCTCCGGTATCGCGAAGCAGGGTTACGCGCGCCCTGATGATGTAGGGGATATTGCCTACTCCGGCTCTATTTACGGCATCAGCGAAGACAACACCATGATAGGATGGGCAGGGCTGGCTTAAGCCTGGGAACTTGTCGTTTTGCTGCCAATCAAAGTTGCCACTATCAATAATTATGCCGCCTACAGAAGTGCCATGACCGCCAATGAACTTAGTGGCAGAGTGAACAACGATGTCGGCACCATATTCTATGGGACGCAGTAGATAGGGGGTGGCAAAGGTGTTGTCTACAATAAGCGGAATGCCTGCTTCGTGAGCAACGTTTGCCAAAGACTCGATATCGGCAACGGTAGAGTTAGGATTGCCCAGTGACTCTACAAAGATTAGCTTGGTGTTTTCGCGAATTGCATCTTTTACTGCCTGGATATCAAAGGAATCTACTAAACTAGTTTCGACGCCAAATTCTTGCAAGGTGTTTACAAAGAGGTTATATGTACCACCATAAAGATACTTATCGGCAACAATGTGATCTCCGGCGCGAGTGATATTTTGAACGGCATAAGTTATAGCTGCGGCACCAGAGGCCACTGCAAGTCCAGCCAAGCCGCCCTCAAGTGCGGCAACGCGCTTCTCAAACACATCAGAAGTTGGATTCATAATGCGCGTGTAAATGTTGCCCAGATCTGTTAAAACGAAGCGGTTAGCAGCAACTGCCGAAGACGGAAAGACATAGCTGCTTGTTTGATAGATTGGCACAGCGCGGGAATCTGTTGTTGGATCGGGGATTTCTTGCCCAATGTGAATCTGTTTGGTCTCGAATGCCCATTTTGAGGTGTCGGTTACAATTGCCATGATGTTAGTTCCTTTCTTTAGATTCTTTCGTTTCTTCTGTTTTCTTACTTGCGGTTTGATTACTTGCGGTTTTTTTCTAACGGTTTGATTGCTTGCGGTTTTTTTCTAACGGTTTGATTGCTTGAGCCAAATTGATAACTGCCTGCCGAGTATCGTCTAATGGGTTGCTATTCCAAGGACACAGACAGTGCGCATCCGCCTTTATGCGCAAATTTCCCTTTTAGTTTACGTACTTTGGTTGTTATTGCAGGCTATTGGTTGGTATGTGCATGTTTTTAGCGCTTTTATAACATCTTACTAACTATCTTCAAGCGTTCGCTTACAAACATGTTCTTAAACCATATTCTTTTTTTTTGTGGAGAAAAGACTGCGTATTACTGCTTGCGACACAACCATAAACATCGCTTCGCCAAAAGGGTGGCGGAGACGTTAGTTGTACATTCGCATGTACATTGTCAGACCAAAGGCCTGACGGTGTGCATAAGCAGCGGTCACTATGGACTCCTTTGTCACGCTTGGATACTTATAGGCGCATTGCTGTCCCTGCCAATTATATCAACTGCCCTCAGCAGTTGCTCCCTTGCAGCGCATCAACGTCACCCAACTTACCTTTGTAATCTTACATGTTTGCTAAGTAATGTAAATACTAAATCCGTGAACGGTAAATAATGTGCAAAAAAATCATAGCGAAAAAAATCATAGCCACGGGCAAATACATTTTGGATGACGCACTGCAGGCAGCAGGGCACGCTTAGCCCGATATTGCCACGCGATTGCCATTTAGCTGAGCAATTTGTACATTAATTCCATACGCCATAGACAGGTCTCGCTCGCTTAAATCGTTTATTGAGCCTTGCGAGACAACTTTGCCATCATTCATCAATATAAAACTATCGCAATAGCGCAGAGCCAAACTAACATCATGGATAACCAATATGGTAACTAAGTTGCTTTGCTTTGTTTCTGTGCTTATTAGCTGAAGAACCTCAATTTGGTTTTTCATGTCTAGTGCGCTGGTTGGCTCGTCAAGTAATAAGACCTCCGGCTCTTGAGCCAAAGCGCGAGCAATATAAGTCTTTTGACGCTCGCCACCTGATAGTTCGTCGGTATAACGAGTGGCGAAACTCTCTAGGCCAAGACGGGCAATAGTGGCAGCCACAACGGTCTTGTCATAGTTGCTAAGTGCCCAGCTTACGTAGGGTCGTCGTCCAAGTAGTACCTGATCATAGACGCTTAGATGGACGTCGTGTTGCTGCTGAGACACGCAGGCAACATGTCGCGACAGTTCGCGCCGGCTAAGATTGTGTAGTTTGTGCCCCTCCAAAATGACCTCACCTTTGGTGGGCTTGTGTGTTCCCGCCAAAATGTTTAACAACGTGGACTTGCCTGCACCGTTATTGCCTAAAATCGCGAGCATTTCGCCACTTTTGGCGCTGAAATTTATTGAGCTAAACGCCGGCTTTGTAGCGTTGCGATAGCTGTACTCTAGGTCTTTGACACAGATGATTTCGCGCTTGATTTTATTGTGCGCATGCAAATGAGTAGGCGGCGTAGGCAAGGCGTCGTAGTCGTGAGCGTGTTCGCTCTTGGCGTAGTGCCTAAATGCGTACGCGTCTTCATCTGAATGTATGTGTGTTTGCTCGCCACCATAGTGTATATGCTCCTGTGCGCCTTTTATGTTGTGTTCGTGTGCCTGTCTGCCGCAGGGATGGCGATGATAGTGATTGTGCACGGTGCCGTCTGTGTGCTCATGGGTGTGCATGTGCAAATCATTGGTAAGTAGCAGTTTTGTCTCGTTTTGCGAGTTGTCGTCAGCGTGCAAGTTGCAGTCTACGGGCGTCGCGGTTTCGTTATGTGTGTAGTCTGCGCTATGCAAGTCACTGATTGCAGGCGTCGCGGGGTTATCACGTAAAGTTTTCCTCATGCCCTGCTCCTTTTATGGCCGCGATAAAGCAGGTACAAAAAGAGTGGCGCGCCCAAAAACGAGGTTATTGCTCCAATTGGTAGGATTACCGGTGATATTACAAGTCGTGCGATAAGGTCACTTGCTAGCATGATAGCAGAGCCAAGTACCAAGGAGGCAGGTAGTAAATAACGGTAGTCGTTACCCACAAAGCGCCGAGCAATATGTGGTGCAATGAGGCCAATAAAGCTAATTAAACCAACAAAAGAAACAACTGAAGCAGCAACAAGAGACGCCACTGCAACACCTAAATTCCGTGTGCGATTAACACTTACACCTAGCCCGCCGGCAATGTGACCGCCGTTTTGCAGCGCATTATAGTTCCATCGGTTAAAGAAAAAGTATGCGGCTCCCAGCCCACACATAAAGCCCATGAAAGCAATTTGAGCCCAAGTAGCGCGTCCAATGTCGCCAAATTGCCAAAAAATGACTTTTGTTAGTGCCAAGTCGTCCGAGAAATACTGAAGAATAGTAGACGCGCCTGCCCATAAAGAAGAAAGCGCCACACCCACAAGAATGATGCTTTCTGGGCTTGTAAATCCAAATCGCGAGAATAGCAAAACTACTAAGCTTGATACCATGGCACCCGCAAAGGCAAAAATTGCCACGGTTCCCATACCAACATCAGCGCCCGTGCCCGCAAATAGCGGTGCAACAAACAGAATTGCCAGGGTTGCCCCAAAGACAGCGCCTTGCGAAATCCCCACGGTAGACGCAGACGCCAGCGGGTTTTCAAGCACACTTTGCAGTGCGGCACCAGCTAGCGCAAGTCCTGCTCCGGCAAAAATAGCGCAAATGATGCGCGGAAGTCGGATAGAGCAGATGGTCATCACGATTTGTGTGTCGCCAACTCCAAAAAGCGCCATCACACTTTCTATAGGCCCTAGGTTTTGCACGCCGCAGGTAAGCGAAACAATCGCCACAACTACGCACACAACAAGCATAGTCACAATTGATATGCGCGAGCGCAACTCAATGCGGCGTTGTGATACTTGGATTCGAAGTGCTGATTGCACTGCCGGGTGCTCGCTTGGCTGAATGCAAGCATGCTTGTGTGACTTAACCACCAAGACCCTCACGATCGTAGGCATTGTAGCAGTCTGCACATACCAGCCTGCTATCCTGAACACGCAACGCGTACTCTGCAGTACTCTCGCCGCATGCAGCACAGTCATGTGACTTAAACATGCGGGCGCTTTCCGGCAGATCATAATGTGGTTCTTTGATGCTAAAGAGATTGTCGTACGGGGTGCTAAGCAGGTAGTTCATAAACTCCTCACGACTTGCACCCAGTGGTGATTTTGCCGTAAGAACAAGTCTGACTGCGCGTTTTGTCGCGCCGCATTTATTATTACCGGCTTCATTGTTGCGAATAAAGAATGAAAACGCCATCTTTCCACGAAGCCTGGTAATGAGATTTGACTTGCCAAATGTGCATGACAGGATTAATTGAATGGCGTCTACTCCGCAGGCGTCGTTTTCTGTAACACAAACAATTTCCTCATCAAAGGCAGGCCAATCCTTGGCGCTAAGTCCAAGCTGGTCAATTGCTCCTTCTGACGCCTTAAAGCCAATGGCCAGTCCGGGGCATTTATGCCCGTGAAACTTGGCAGCCTGTTCCCATAAATTTAAGTCAAGCATGTTTGCTCCTTTTGTTTTTGTTTTGCATCGTATCTTGTTGCTAACCTTGTCTTTAACATGCAACTGTCTTTGCCAAGCATCTTATTTTGGCTTTGCAGCTACCATTGTTGTTGCCTTTAGTAGCACTAGGCATTTACAGCTTTTTGATGACTGATTAGCATTTTCCGCACAGCAAACTTTATGATAGTGTAACACTAATTTAAATCACGTAACACTGGAATGGTAACACATCCGGTAACGCATCCGCTAAGTAGACGCGTTATCTGTAAAATTTAGCTTGCAAGTATAAAAAAAATGTGTTACACTTTCACGATTCGTAACACCGCACATTATATACCACTTATATACTACACACTACATACCACACACCACATGTCAAAAAAACAACGAGAGGATAGACATGAACGAAAAAAGTAGATTTCTACACACGATGCTCACTGTGGCATTGACACTTGTGCTTGCATTTGCCTTACTCGCGCTTGGCGGCTGTAATGGCGAGTCACACATGCCAGACTTAAGTGTAGGGTCAGAGTCAGACAATGCGCACGGAGCCTCAAGAAATCAAGCTGAAAATGCAAGCACAAAGACCATTACAGACATGGTAGGGCGCACGCTAGATGTGCCATTAAACGCCACGAGAATTGTGGGTTATGGCTCTGTACCATTGCGTACAATTTCTTACCTTGGCGCAACAGATCTTGTTGTAGGTGTAGAAATGGCGGAGCAAGAAGACTATGTTGCTTGCGGATACAGACACGTAAATGTAGATACATTTAAACAGCTCCCCGTCATTGGTGAAGGTGGTTCTAAGGGTGTAACGCCAAATGAAGAAGCGCTCGCTCTTGTCGCGCCTCAAATTGTATTTGCAAGTATAGATAAAGACGCGGCAGACTCATTGCAGGATAAGACCGGTATACCGGTGGTATGTATCGTGCAAAACGACAAGATATTTGACGATCAGTATTATGATGCCATTAAGTTAATAGGTGGGCTTATCAATAAAGAAGATAGAGCCAACGAGCTTGTTAAATACCTGCAGGACACACAAAAAGATCTGGCAGGCAGAGCGGCGGCAGCAAGTGGTAGCGGCACAAAAACTGCCTATGCGGCAGGAATCAGTTTTCGCGGAGGACACGGATTTGCCGGCACCGAGGCTCAGTTTCCTCCCTTTGTCGAGACCAAGGTGATCAATATTGCAGATGTAAGCGGACAAGCCGGCGCATTTGACATAGATATTGAGCAGATTTTGGCGGCTCAGCCTGAATACATCTTTGTAGAGACCAGTAATCTGTCTCTTGTTAAAGATGACTATATAAACAATCCAGCCTACTTCTCTTCGTTAAATGCCGTTGCGACAGGCAATACCTTTAGCTTGGTTTCGTATCGTTTTTACGGAGCAAACATTGAGCTTGCAATTGCTAACTGCTATCAAGTTGGTGCCGTGGTGTATCCGGATGCCTTCTCAGACATTGACCCAACTAAAAAGCTTGATCAGATTAGCACTTTTTTTCTAGGCAAGCCATTGTCTGCAGATCTCGCCGCCGAAGGCTATGAGTTTAAACAACTGGAATTTGCGGCATTGTAAGCGCTGCAAATAAAGACCAGCAAGCCAAGAAGAACGCCAGAAAGCAATAAAAATGTAACGATACTTTTGGCATTGCGTAACGTCGAAAAACTACAGTCTCTTTGTAAAAGCAATATATGTTGTGCGATGATAGATTGCGCAATGCGTCAGAATGCGTCAGAATGCGTCAGAGTGTGTGGTGACTTCAGCGATCATTAAATGCGTGAAAATGTGCGGGACACGCAGTGATCATTAGATTAGCTCACTAATCTCTAGCCAACGTTCTTCTAAATTGGCGGTTTGTTCTTTTAGTTGTTGCTGCTGCTTACCAAGCTCTATTAGTGACTCATAATCTGTAGGATCTGTTGAACGCATTGTGCATAGCAGCGTTTCATGTTTTTGCTCTAAGGTTTGTAGCTTGCGTTCTAAAGAGGCTAGTTCTTTTTTTAATTCCCGAGTGTTTGTTGTGGGTTTATCTGCGTTTTGGCTTGAACTTTGCGAAGTGCCAGTTATTCTTTTTCTTGCGTTGTCACTGGCTTCTAACAGGCGCAGATATTCATCTACGCCCCCAGGTACGTGGCACAAGTTGCCATCTATCAGCGCAAACTGGCTATCTGTGACGCGCTCTATAAGAAAACGATCGTGGCTAACAAGAATTAATGTACCTGGCCAGTTGTCTAGCAGATCTTCAATAACAGTTAGCATGTCTGTGTCTAGGTCGTTACCCGGTTCGTCTAAGATAAGTACATTGGGTTCGGACAGTAGCGTTAAAAGTAGTTGCAGGCGCCTGCGCTGCCCTCCAGAGAGGTCTTTTACGCGTGATTGCAGGTGAGCGCGTTCAAATCCCAAATGCTCTAATAGTTTGGTAGGAGAGACCTCTTTGTTGTCTACGATATAGCTAGCCTTATAGTTAGCTAGCACTTCTCTAACATAATCTTCTTCGTAAGCATCAAGTTCGCTTAACCTTTGCGAAAGCGAACCAAAGCGTACGCTGGCACCAATTTTTACACGACCAGTGCTAGGGGCAACAGAGCCATTTAACAAGCGAAGCAGACTTGTTTTGCCCGCACCATTTAGTCCAAGTATGCCTATGCGCTCACCGGCACCAATTATCCAATTGCAAGCGTTTATGATAGTGTTTTCGTTATAGATTAAGCTAGCATCAATGAGGTCTATAACTTGTTTTCCCAGGCGCGAAACTGCAGCGCGCTTAAGCTCTAGACTATTGCGTATTGGTGGCACGTCAGCAATCAGAGCTTCGGCAGCCTTAACATGAAATTTGGGTTTTGTGGCACGAGCCCTTGCCCCACGTGTTAGCCAAGCAAGTTCTTTGCGAGCACAGTTGCGTCTTTTTTGTTCGGTAGTGCGCAAAACTTGCTCTCTTTGTACGCGGGCAAGCATATATGCCGAGTACCCGCCCTGAAATGGGTCTATCTGTCCGTCATGCACTTCCCACATCTGCGAGCAGGATTCATCCAAAAACCAGCGGTCATGCGTAACTACGAGCAAAGCACCATCGTTTTGCGACCAACGTTCTTGCAAATGTTGCGCCAGCCAACGAATTGCGCTTAAGTCTAGATGATTTGTAGGCTCATCTAGCATTAACACGTCCCAATCCTCAATAAGCAAACGCGCTAAGTCTACCCTACGTCTTTGCCCGCCCGATAAATTTCCAATAATAGCGTTCCAAGAGACATCGGCAAGAAGTGCATCCAGTATTGCGCGCGTGCGGCGCTTTGCCGCCCAGATGTGTTCCGGCGTTTCCCCAACAACCGCCTGCGCTACGCTTAAACTGTCATCTAGAGTATCTGCCTGAGACAAAAGGCCAATGCTTAAACCACTGCGGTGCGTTGCCTCGCCGCTGTCAGGTTCTATTGTTTTTGCAAGCACCGCTAAAAGCGATGATTTGCCATCGCCATTGCGCCCAACGATGCCGATTCGGTCACCGGAGTTTACACCTAGTGTGGCAGTGGTAAACACAATCTGCGTTGGGTATTCTAGGTGTATGTCTTTTATGTTGATAAGTACTGTCATAATCTAGTTTTAGCTCATTTGCAAATTACATTTAAAATTTTGTTTTCAGCCTATTTATTAACTATAGTCGCTAACAACTACTAACAATTACTAACATTTACTAACAATAATGTAATGTTTGGACTTATTCAGTGTTCACACCCCACCCCATGTCATCTAGAGGCGAGCAGAGCAAGAGCTTAAAGGTTCTAGTTCGCCAGACCGATGTGCCAAAACATTTAAGCATTGCCGCCACGGCAATCTCAGAATGACGCAGGGGGGCATGAACAGTAACCTTATTTATACGCTTATTGTGCGACAAAGTGTTCATTGTTGTTTTTGTTTGTGCTTGCGCAGCAACGATACGATAGTATCAGATTCGGATAGTACAATGCCAAATAAAACAACGATAACTCCAAAGAAAACCGTTGGCGGCATTGCTTCGCCTAAAAAGATGGCAGCACAAACAATGCCAGCAGGTAGCTCGCTTGCGGCCATGATAGTGGTTAATCCATGAGGTAGTTTAGGGGCACTATTGGCAATAAGGAATACAGGAATCATTATAGCAAGTCCTAAGAAGGGTCCTACCCAAGCTACTTGTATGATAATGCCATCGGGAATATAGGTTGGGCAGATAGCCATAGCAATAGTAAGACTGCCAATGTGCACTATCATCGAGCGGCTGGCAGGTGGAAGATCGGTTGCGGTGCGACTGGAACCAACCAAAAATGCTGTATAAAATAATGCCGAAAGCAGACCGCAGGCAATACCAATAGGATTAGCGTCTATAAATCCATTGGCACTACCGCCTGTGCCACCGCTTGAACTGTCGC
>JAIRQA010000044.1 GCA_031256715.1 Coriobacteriales bacterium
GCATCTGCAAATGTACCTGTGCCAGTACCCGCGATCACAGGCGCAGACGTAAACGCAGCAACGAGCGCACCAACAGGCGCACCCACGAGCACACCTACGACCGCCAACACGAGCGCAGGCACATCAGCAAGCGCCCCTGCAAACACAAGCCCAAACACGAACACAAGCGCAAACACAAGCCCAAGCGCCAACTCAAACGCATCAACGAGCCCAAATACAAACACATCAGCAAGCGCCCCTGCAAATACAAACGCATCAACGAGCCCAAGCGCAAACACATCAGCAAGCGCTGGAACAAAGAGCATGCCCTTTGCTACTCGTAATCGTAATGCTAACAGTGACTGCATTGTCTTAAACGTTCCCAGTCATAACCTACGGTTTTCGTATTTGCAGCCAGATGAGTTGCTACTGGCACGAGATCTTCTCAACAAACAAATCGTAGATACTCAAGGCATGAAAGTCGTGCGCGTTAACGACCTTAAGCTTTCACAATCCGGCAGACAACTGCGGCTGTTAGGAGCAGAAGTTGGCGTTAGGGGGCTCTTGCGTTCGCTTAGCCCTATGCTAGAAAAGTTTGCCATGGGTATAACCAAACTTTTTGGTTCGCCTATGGAGGAGCGCATCATTGCTTGGAACTACATGGAGCTTGTAGATCGCGACCTTTCTAATGTTAAGCTCTCTGTAACGCATAAGCGTTTGCATGAGCTGCATCCAGCCGATGTTGCCGACATTTTAGAGCAACTAGATCCGCAGCAGCGTGCCAAGGTATTCGACCACCTAGACGCTCAACAGGCGGCGCAAACCATGAGTGAGCTTGGCGATGAATTTCAGACCGATATCATTGGCGAGATGGCAGAAAGTGAGGCTTCTGAGCTTTTGGCGTCTATGGATCCAGACGATGCAGCCGATATTCTTGGCGACTTGCCTTACGAAAAGGCAGAAAAGCTTTTGTGGCTGATGGGCGTGCAGGATCAAAGACGTATTCGAGCGCTTTTGGGTTATAAAGATAAGACCGCTGGCGGCATTATGACCCCCGAGACGGTTACTGTGTCTGAGGACGCGACAGTTGCAGAGGTTATAGAGAAGATACGTACGCTTAGCGAAAACGAAGACTTAGAGACAGTGCACTATGTTTATCTGTTGGGGCAAACCGGCGAGCTTAGCGGTGCTTTAAGCTTGCGCTCACTTGTGCTAGCTACACCAGATACAAAGGCAGCAGCACTAGCGACACGGGATCTTGTTACCGCAGGGCCAGATACAGACCAAGAGGAAGTGGCAGAACTTATCTCTAAATATGACCTTTTGGCTGTACCAGTTGTCGATGAAGGACGCCACTTGCTAGGCATAGTGACCGTAGATGACGCCATGGATGTTATAGAAGAAGAACATGTTGAGGATTTAACCATCGCCGGTGCAGGTACATTGGCAGGCGATGAGGCTAATACATTGGCAAATAAACTAAAGTGGTTGTTGCGCCGAGGAATGTGGCTGGTGCTTTGGACGGTAGTCGCTTTAATGGTGCTAATGAGTGGCGGCTTTGCGCTTTTTGCTTCCGCGTTGGTGCTGGTGCCTTTTGTGCTTGTCTTCGCTGACAATACAGTAACGCTGTCTATTAACGATTTGCTAGACTACGATGGAACCAAAAGCGCTCAATCTACCAGACGCCTGCTTGTTCGCAATACAATCATAGCGCTATTGTTAGCTGTAATTGGCATTGCGGCAGCCGTATTGCTTAGAGGAGCGTTTGCGTCAGCTCAGATTAACGACACTGAAACATGGGGCATTCTAAGCGCGTTAGCGGCAGCGCTAATAACTGTTGTTGCGGTCATGTTGTTGGCGGTGCTAGTAACGATGCGCGGACGTAGACAGTTAGACAAAGGCCGTTCGCTCTCTAACACGACAACAACATTGCTTATTATGTTGTTGTCCTTGGGTATGCAGTTTGCGTTAACGTATGCGTTTCATGGCATTATTGTTTTATAAAATGTCGAGAAAAGCGCCGACCCACAAAACGCATGCGGCTTAAAGATAATTGGCGCAGCGTACTGTTAACACAAAAAAACGACGACCCACAAAAACGCAGGCGGCTTAAAGCTAATTGGCGCAGCGTGACAAGATGGTGCTAAACATGAAGAACGATAACAAAAATAACAATAAACCACTAATATTACTGATTCTTGCAGCCGCAGGTCCCGGAATCATAGCCGAGCTAGCGGGAAATGATGCTGGTGGAATCTCCACATTTTCTGTGGCAGGTGCTACCTATGGCTATCATGCACTTTGGACAGTTCCAATTGCCATGCTTATGCTCATGGTTGTGCAGGAAAGCGCGGCGCGAATGGGCGCGGCAACAGGTAAGGGCTTTGCCGCACTCATTCGCGAAAATTTTGGTCTACGCCTAACAACGCTTGCTATGGTGGCGTTGCTTGTGTCTAACACAGCAGTGTCTTTAAGCGAGTTTGCGGGCATCGCCGCTGGTCTGGAGCTTTTTGGTATTAACAAATATGTAGCCGTGCCTATTGCCGGCGTTGCCGTTTGGTCTTTACTTATGGGTGGCTCTTACAAGCGCATAGAGCGAGTTTTTCTTGTAATTTCTTTGGTCTTTTTAACTTATGTGGTTGCTGCGTTTTTAAGTGAGCCTAATTGGACAGAGGTTGCAACCAACACTGTTATTCCGCATGTGCTTTTTGATAAAGGTTTTATAGCCTTAATAATTGCGATGATAGGTACAACTATTGCTCCTTGGATGATCTTTTTTGGGCAAAGCAATGTTGTCGAAAAAGGAACGCAAATACGCGAGCTATTCTTTCAGCGTGTAGATGTTTTTTCTGGAGCAGTGGTTGCAGCCGCGGTAGTTTGGTTTATCATCACAACTACAGGCACGGTGTTGTTTTCGCAAGGTATTGTTGTAGATGATGCCGCCAGTGCCGCTTTAGCACTTGAGCCAATAGTTGGGCCTTATGCTCAGCAGCTTTTTGCAGTGGGTTTGGTGGGTGCATCGTTTTTGGCAGCATGCGTTTTACCATTAACTACCAGTTATGCCATTTGTGAAGCTTTTGGTTGGGAGCGTGGCACTGATCGTACTTGGGCTCAAGCGCCTATCTATCGTGGTTTAATTACAGCTGTTATAGTCATCAGTTGCATTGTTGTGCTTATTCCCGATATCGACTTAATGGGTATTATGCTCACTGCGCAGGTTATTAATGGAATTCTCTTACCAATACTGTTAGTGTTTTTGGTGTTGATTATTAACAACCGCCGTGTTATGGGGCAGTGGATTAATGGTAAGTTAGCAAATGTGCTTACGTGGGCAACAGTTGTTCTGGTTGTTATTCTTACTGCCGTGCTTTTTGTTATGCAGGCGTTGGGAATGTAAGTAGCCCCCTTTTTAAAGCGGGGGATACGCGAAGCGGGCGGGTGTTTGCACATCTGCGTGTGTGATAGCGGTATGTGTGCGAGTCTCATGCAACGCCTATGCGCCGCCAGAATGCAACAGCAAGTCCCGCACTACGTCTTGTATCGCCGCAATCGTTGGTTTCTGTTCACGCCCTACCCCATGTCATCTAGAGACGAGCGAAGCGAGAGCTTAAAGGTTCTAGTTAGCCGGACCGAAGTGTCAGAACATTTAAGCCTTGACTTGCGGCAATCTCAGGATGACGCAGGGGGGGCATGAACAGAAACAAACGTTGAAGCGCGCGCCGTCATGTAACACCTAAGAAAATGATATTATTTTTATATAGCGTTTTTACTGAGGGGTATTTACGATACATTCTCAAATATTGTTAATAGAAGAAAGCAAGGAGAAGCAGCAAATGGATAACGTGTTTAAGACTTCAGAACCATTAACGCACAACATCTTTCGTTGGGAGAATTTGGGCGACATAAAAGAGGGACGTGGAGATTTGGGCGAAGAGATGCCTGTATTGGTCTATCGTCTGATGCAATTTACCATGCTGGATATTCTCACCAAACATTATGGTGCAGAACCTGCCAATGATCTTTTTCGCGAGGCAGGGTATTTGGCTGGCACCGAGCTTGCCAAGGCGACCTTAGATCTTTCGGTTGACCTTGATATCTTCATTGCTAATTTGCAGAAAGCCTTAGAGGATTTAAAGGTGGGCATTTTGCGACTAGAGTCCTTTAACGAAGAGACGGGCGAGCTAGTGCTCACAGTTGCTCAGGACCTAGATTGCAGTGGGCTTCCAATTACCAACGAGACGGTATGCGATTACGACGAGGGTTTTATTGCGGGTATTTTAGATTCTTACACCGGCAAGAAATATAAAGTGCGCGAGATTGACTGCTGGGCAAGCGGCGATCGCACCTGCCGTTTTCGTGGTACTGTAGAGCTTTAAGTTTAATTGTGTAGCTAACTTACGATTGTTATATTATAAGACTATGCTAGCAAATAAATCTGAAACTGAAATCGTAGATATGAGTGTAGAGGATGCCATCGAGCTACTCTTTAACTACCTTAAAGATGTCATTTATTATCCAAAGCAGGCTAAATTAGAGCCGGATAAACTTCCAGAGCCTTTTGTTAGGCTTGGGCAAGGTCTTTTGTATTTTGGTCAGTCACTTATCGAGGCCAGACAGCTTTCTAGAGATATTGCGCGGGGACAACTAGACACTAATCCGGTTTCGTCGGGAAACGAAATTGCCTCTGACTTTAAGAGTTTACAGTCTACGCTTAAGCACCTTACTTGGCAGATTAATCATGTGGCTAAGGGAGACTACAAGCAGCGTGTAAGTTATATAGGTGAGTTTTCTGAGGCAATTAACGATATGATAAAGCAGCTTGACGAACGCACGACTGCTCTTAACAATGAGCTGGAGTCTAGTCGTCAAAAGGCAGATGAACTGCGCGAGAACAACAATCTTTTCGAGGCTATAACACAAAGCATTGCGCAATGCATAGTTGTTGTCGATCGCAAGAGCCGTCGTTGGCTTTATAGCAATCACGAACTTAGCAGGGTTTTGCGCAACCTTAACGAGGCCGATGTCATGCGCAGCTGGATTGCCGACCAAATCGACTTATATGAAGTAGATGCTTCTTCACAGCTAACACCTCAGATAGAAGAGGTGTCGTTTAGCGAGCTTTTGGCAAGCAAAAGTGGTGCTGTGGCAGCCGACAGCAGCGCAAACGTAAACTTTGCTGCCAGGCAGTTTTTCTCGGCAATGCGCTACCCAATGACTTGGCATGGCGAAAAAGCACTGGCTTTTGTCTTTACCGATATCACCGAAGAAAAAAGCCGTCGCATAGAGCTAGAGTCGGCAGCATTCTACGATACTCTTACAGGCACGTATTCGCGTCTCTTTGGCATGAATACATTAGATGAGTGGATTAAAAACCAGGAACACTTTATCTTGGCTTTCGTAGACATGGATAGCCTTAAGTATGTTAACGATACCTTTGGTCATAGCGAAGGCGACGCCTACATCTTAGGCGTCACGCAGATGCTTCGCTGTTTTGATATAAGCGCTATTGTCAGTCGTCTTGGTGGCGATGAGTTCATGATACTTGCAAAAGGTTGGAGTAAAGCTGACGCCAATAAAAAGCTAGAGTCGATTCGTGAGGCTTTAATGGGAGAAAGCAACGAAAAATATGAGCGCTCTATAAGCTATGGTGTTGTTGAGGTTACTCCCGATTCCCAGCACCAAAGCAGCTTGATTCTAAGTATGGCAGACGAGATTATGTACGATTACAAACGCAGTCGCAAAATGGAACGCCGTATTACAATGTAATTTTTTCCGGGCACTTTTTGCAGTCTAGCTTGTTAAGTCTATCTTGTTGAGAAGTGCACCTGGCAACCAGAAGGTTTTAGTTATCGCCACCTTTTTCTAAGGTGCGCACTGGTTTGCCAAGACCTGCGTTTAAATTATCATTTAGCGGCTACGTTGGTTTGCTGGCGGATGATATCCGCCCCTACAATACCCGATTCCCCCGTAGGGGCGGATACCATCCGCCCGTCAAGCGCCGCCCCGTCCGTAGGGGCGGATACCATCCGCCCGTCAGGTGTCTCCTCGCCCGTAGGGGCGGATACCACCCGCTCGTCAGGTGTCTCCTCGCCCGTAGGGGCGGATACCATCCGCCCGCCAATGTCGCCCGTAGGGGCGGATACCATCCGCCCGTCCACATCGGCAACGGATAGCTCGCTGGACATGATGCGGGGTAAAAGGGTGTCACGTAGGGCGGCGAGGCACTCTGATTCGTGGACATTACATTCGTACTGCTCCATAAGTATGCCTACCAAAACCTCGAACTCAACGAGAGTCGATTCGTCTGGCAGAGCAATCGGCACAGCCTTTCACTCGCTTTGAGACTATAAACACTTCAAGCAGTCCTCCATTCTCGCACGTGTCCTGTTGGTCTGGGGCTTTGCGCTTCGCGACTTTCACATTGCGGAGGCGATACGTCAGTACCTGCCGTAATTCCTCCTGTTGGCTTGGATTCAGGCAACTTATCATATTTGCCTGAATCTAGGTTATCAATTTGTCTTTCATACGTTCCTCCTGCCTTGCGGTTAATAATGGTTAAACAGTGGCAGGAGGAGCGGTTAAATTAGTGGTTTTTTTACTTGGTTCTTTAGAGAAAAAACATTAGCAAGGCAAGGCTGCCAACGCCAGTAACTATGCACCAGATAAGAGAGCGTGTTATTAGCGCAACAGCCACCACAACTGCTGTTGCCAACCATGGTAGAAATGCGCCAATGCTATCTGTGTATAAGGCATCAAAAAAATTTGCGCTAAATAAATCATTTGCTACAAGTGCCGCAAATGCTGCAGGTGGTATAAAGCCTAATGCTTCCTGCAGGCGATCAGGTAGTTCGCGGCTTTTTAAAAGCATTGCAGGAAGCACTCTGCATGCTAGTATGCTAGCAATACTAAGGCCGACAATAATTCCAAAATCAAGCCAGCTCACAATTTTTCCTTGCCTTTGTCGTTTACGTTACAATTTACTTCGTCTTTGTCATTGTCGTTAACTTTGTTATTTACATCGTCTTTAACGTTGTTTTTGTCGTTGCCTTTGCTCCTAACTATTGCGTTAGGCGTTGTTCGTGTCGCTGAGTTAACAAGCAGCGCAGCAATAATGCCAGCTATTGCACCAATTAAGATGGCAGGTCCAGATAATCCTAGTATCTTGCAGAGCATTACGCCAATTGCGGCAACAATTGCAGCGATTGCTGTAGGTGTTTTAAAGCGCTGCATGAAGAGTAAGCAAATGAAAATGCTAGTCATGGCAAAGCTGGCCAGTGCGCTTGGAAAAGTAAATAATGTGCCTGCGATTGCTCCCGTGATATTGGCAAGCGTCCAGGTTCCCAGCGATAATAGATTCACTGCTGTTGCCTGTGTTACTGTCCAACCTTCAATTAAATCAGCTTGCGGCGTCTTGTCAGACTTTACCCGCGTGTGATTTTGGTGTGTATGTCTTTTCTCAACATTATTTTTATTATAGGAGAATCTGCCAAGGTTAACTCCAAAGCTCTCGTCGGTAACTGTTGCGGCAAAAAGAAATGATAGTGGCTTGCCTGTATTTTTAAGGAAGCGCGACAGAGACGCGCTATAAAGAATTTGACGCGTGTTTACCAGAGCAACACTTACAATTATCGAGCCTATGGGCGTTGCTGTCATCAGCATATTAGGAATCATGTACTGGCCCGCGCCCGAATAAAAAAGAAGACTCATAATGGCAATCTGGGAAACGGTAAGACCAGCTTGAATGCCTAAAATGCCACAAGGGATGCCTAATACGGTATAGCCAGCTATTATTGGCAGTGCCGCAACAAAGGCATCTTTAAGTTTGTGTTGAGCATTATAGTTTTTGCTGTTTAGAATTGTCACTGTAGCATTGTAACTTATTGCTTCTGGAAATTGTTGCAGTGATAGTGAAGCTTATTTATTCTAGAAAATGTTAGCTGGGAACCAGTTGCTAAAGCTAAGAAAAATATTTTAGCTTTGCAAGCTCATAGCAAACAATCAATCTTAGGATGTCTTGGCGACGACGACGGGCAGAACTGCAACGATATTTCTGAAAATAGGTAAAACAAAAATATAGTTAACTTTTTTGTCAGGCACTGTCATAATGCATAGATGTACAGGAAAAGAACAACATTTAGGGGTTGCTATGAATCGTGAACAATTTATGTCCCTTGAACCATCAAAGAAGGCAGACATGCTTAACGTATTTATTGATGCTGGAAAGAGCCAAAAAGAGGCAATGGAAGAAATTGGAGTTAGCCCGAAAGATTTAATTATGATGCAGGTATTTTTCTCTAAGAGTGAGGGAAGATACGTAGCCAATGCAGTTGGCGGTTATTCCAATTTTCACAGCGACAACACAGCTGAAGCCCCGAAATAATTTATTTATCTTTCTAGGGCTGTGTTTGGCTCTGCTCTATCACCAATTTTTGCCAGACTGTCTACAAATGCTGTAATCATCGATGAAGCTTGTTCGCAAACAAACATTCGCTCTCTTCCGTCAAGAGCCACTTCTTTAACTATGCCTTTTTTAACCAGATGACTCATGGCTTCGTTGGTGGCACCGTAACTCTTGCCAATTATGCTAGCTGCGCGGGCAATAGATAACCTCGGATCAACCAGACATAGGCAGATCAGCTTATCTAGTGCAGAGTTTAATGGTACCCTTAAATTTCGCGATTCCCATTCTTGCTTTAGGCTGTCGGCTGCCGCAAGAAAAGACTTGGCAATGATTACAGACATATAAGTGTTTCTGGCATTGTAGGCTGCCCAGCGCTCACGATAATAGATGTGTGCTTCAGTAGACGGTTCGTATCTTGAGGCATCTCTAAGCTGTCTGCGGTATTCCTTTTCTAAAGAGGCGCCCCAACAAATCGGCACCATGTAACCATTTGTTAGAAGTCCACGCCTGAATAATGTCATGAAGGCAAACGCCAATCCCGTTCGATCAATCATTGTGTCAAATGGAACAATGCTTTCAAAAGCATGGTGTATCACAGTGGCTTGTCCAACTGGCGAGAAATAATCTTTATTGGCAAAGCTACAAAGGTCATTCATTTCTGAGTAGATAAGACTAGGATTTATTCCCTTTTTGTAAGGCAGATAAGTTTTTCTAAAGGCATGATAGCGATCGTCCCTCATGTCACCGCTAAGCAGAATTTCATGCAGATGCAAAACAGAATCTATTGTGATAACCATGCCCGGATGTGTATTGGATGCAACCCATCCCATCGCTTGCATGTATTGTAAAGCCTCCATTGCTGCATCAAAATGATTCTTGGGTGGTTTAATATCGTGCCATTGTTCGCGCAGGCAAAGTTCATTGCTGCCGCGCTGCTTCCACTCTGCCTTATCATAAGCAGCCAAAAGCGGAACAATGGGCAATACGATACCTCGTGATATCCGGATAGCAAAGATGGCATCAATTGCTAGCAGTGTTGCTTTCATGTATTTTGCTGACGGACTTGAGCTAAGTCTTTCGCTGAGCCGTATCAGTTCCGATTCTGCCTGAAAAAATTCAGCCTGGGTTTCAGCGGAAAAAGAAAGGCTTGTATAGTCCATTTTGCTCCTAATAAACTACCCGCAATAGATATTGGCAAAAACAGTAGACGTTGCACTACAAACGCTAATCATACTCACGCATTTACTTTTTTAAGCTAGAAGCTAATATTCTAGCACATAAGGTCATTACTGGCATTTATTACCCTTAAAAATAGATAACCAACAAGTTGTCAAAAGATTTTCTCTTTGAATCACAAAAAACCAGAAATGTTCTTGGTGGTATTTGTGGTCAGAAAGTAGACTTGGTGATGCGCTGACTTTAATAAAGTGTGGTCAAGCGCAGATTGCGAAAAACGCAAGATTGCGCAAGGCTTGCGAAAAACGCAAGATTGAGAAAAACGCAAGATTGCGCAAGGCTTGCGAAAAAGCAAAATTGAGAAAAACGCAGGATTGCGCAAGGCTTGCGCAAAAAGCAGTCATATTCATTTGTTGTAGTTGCGAAATGAAAGGAGGTAAGATGTCAAGAGAGTCGATTGTTAACAAGTTATCAGAGCGTCATAAGGAGGTTGATTATTTTTACACAACCTGTCACAACAACGGCTGCTGGGACGCTACCTGTCTAATCAAGTGTAGTGTGAAAGATGGAAAGATCATTTCTATCGAGCCAGACGACTCAGTAAACCCAGGCATTGCAAGAGAAGACGATGATGAAAACGCCATTCAGACTGGTATGATTCAAGCCCGTGCTTGTCCAATGGGTCATGCTTGGAGACAAGAGTTGTACTCAGAAAACCGCCTGCTTTATCCCATGAAGCGTATAGGCGAAAAAGGCGCGGGAAAGGGTCACTTTGAGCGCATCTCCTGGGAAGAGGCGCTAGACACAATTGCTAACAAGATGAAGCAATTGGCTGAAGAAAATCCGGACACACCATGGCTGTACTATTGCTACTATGTAGCTTTCGAGAGCTCTGACTTCCCATTTGCGTCCTATATGCCCGGAACTATTACCGGTTGGGGCGACCATTCCACATCAGGCAGCGCGGCAGCAGAGGACTTTCATTTAGGTGTCCGCCTAACTGACTGCTTGATTAAGGGAACAAGCGACGCATTTCCTGGTTTTGAAGCTCCAGACTTGCTTAATTCTAAGCTCGTTGTTTTGTGGGGGTTCGACCCAATGGTTGCTTGGTTTGGCATCACGCCTTACTACATGAAGCTTGCCCAAGAGCGTGGATGCAAGTTTATTTTGCTTGACCCTGTGTATAATGTGTCTGCCGAATGCTTAGGCGCCCAGTGGATTCCAATACGCCCAGGCACAGACACTGCTTTTGGCTTAGCTGTTGCCCATGTTTTGTATAGCGAAGACCTTTATGACCACGAGTATGTGGCGCAATGGGTTGAGCCCGTCGGTTTTGAAGAGTGGCGCAAGTATATCGTTGGTGAAGTTGATGGTGTAGAGCACACTCCCGAATGGGCAGAGCCCATCACAGGCATACCGGCAGAAACTATTCGCGAGTTTGCTCGTTACTACGCTGCCATGAAGCCCGTTCACATGCATCAGATGTATGGTGTCTCTAAGCGCAACCTTGGCGACTATGCCGCTGCTGTTTGCATACTCTTACAAGCTATGACTGGCAATTTAAGCATCCCAGGAGGTTGCGAGGGCGGCGGTGCCAATCTGGTCACGCAGCCTCGGATATTTCCACCCGTACCCAATACCGGACAAATACGCGGTGATGTTGTTAACCCCATTACCAACAACAATAATAAAGTGACTGAGGTTATGCATTGCCAGAGACTCTATGCAGCTGGTGAGATTAGCGAAGAAGAGTTTCGACGCCGTATCGGTTGTCCAGAGGGCAGCCCTTTGCCAAATCTGAAGATGGCTATTATTCCAAACAATTACATCAACAACCAACACCATGTTTCAAAACGTATGCAAGGATTTGCTAACATGGAGTTTTCGTGGGGTTGGCAATATTACCCCGACCAGACCTCCATCGAATTTTTAGACATTGTACTACCATCGCCCATTATCCAGTTTGAATCAACAGATATGCACTTTTTTGGCATTAATCGCTTCTGGGGTGCTCCATCTGGGATGCAAAACTATTTTCTCTTTGCAGGCAAAGGCGTTAATCCTCCCGGAGAGATTCGCTCCAAAGACTGGGTGTGGATGGAACTAGCACGGCGCCTTGGATTTGCCGATAAGTATTGCCCAAAGATGCTTGATGTCACCGATTGGCGCGACTGGGACGAGCAGGTTATCGAGCGGATCTATAAACCTGCATATGAAGAATGGGCTAAGGATGAGAGTGGCCTTCTAGACTACTATGGTGTCGTTGCGCGACCCTGGGAGGAATTCAAGAAACTGCCTATTGTTCGTGTTCCAGGTGAGCCTGGGGAGTGGTTTTATCCATTCAAAAATACTGTTCAATGGGGGCGTTCTCCCTTTAAGACACCATCGGGCAAAATCGAGTTTGAAAGTTCTTATCTAAATAACAACGATTTAACTAAGACACGTTATGGTGGGCAAATGGATGCCTATCCTCGCTGGCAACCAACCTATCAAGACGAGCCGGCAAACGACAGCTACTACCATTCGTGGACAAAAAACTATCCGCTTTCTATGGTGACACCGGTATCTACGTATCGCCAGCACTCTTCTAATGATCAGAATCCATGGTTAAAAGGGGACTGCTACGAGCATATGGTGCGCATGTCACCTGCCGATGCGAAAGACCGCGGCATTAAGACAGGCGACAGAGTTTTAGTGTACAACCAATTTGGTGAAGTCGAAATAACGGCATACGTTACCTCGAAATTGCTTCCAGGAACAGTTTCAATTGGACATGGTGAATGGTCTAAGTTTGATAATGTTCGAAAGTCAAAGCTTATGCCCTACGGCATTGACACCGCAGGCAACTGCAACCTTCTTATCGGAGACACGCACTTGCCCCATATCGTGGGTGCACTGCTGACAGCTGGCCTCGTAGAAATAAGAAAGGTAGGAGAATAAATATGACCCAGTACGGTTTCTACTTTGATCAAGGTCGTTGCTATGGCTGTAAGGCTTGTTCTGTAGCCTGCAAAGACTGGAATGACATTGCTCCTGGAGCAGAAAAGTGGATGAGCGTTTATATGTGGGAGAAGGGCACGTTTCCGCTTACCTCGATAGGCATTCTTGCCTTTAGCTGCGGGCACTGCGATAATCCTGTGTGTGTTGAGGCCTGCGGCAACGACGCCATCATTAAAGAGGACAAATATGGCGCAGTATTGGTTGACAAAGATAAATGTCAAGGTGACCGCAATTGTTTTGCCGCTTGCCCCTATGGCGCGCCTAAGTTTGCAAGTGATGAACCAGGAACAAAGATGGGTAAATGCTCAATGTGCATAGACCGTTTAGAAAACGGACAGTTACCATTGTGCGTCGCCTCCTGTCCGATGCGCGCTCTAGACTTTGGTCCTATAGAAGAGCTTGCAAAGAAGTATGGCAATACACGCAAAATTGAGACCATGCCTGATCCCAATACAACCATGCCTAATTGGATTGCAAAAGCTAACTCGCCCAAGGAGCAATTAATCCCGTACGATGTTGATAAAGCGCTGCAACTAACCAAGCGCCGTACAGCAACTGATGATGTGTATTTTGGCGACATTAATGCTGTCACAGAATTTCCTTTGGATACTATATGTATCAGCGAATTACGGATGAAGAATGCCACGGTGGCTGAGGTTTTAAGTGCCACCTCAAGCGACCAGGGATAGTAGGGGTGTGGTGTTAAGACCTGGTAATGAGCGCTTTGAAATCATTCAAGATAACATTGCTGCGCTTTAATTTAGAAGCAAGGTTACTGCACAAAGCCGCTAGAGTGGCGGATTAGTACGGTAACGAAACAAAATAAGCTGTAAAAGCTTATAAGAGCAAATATGCATTGTTAACCTGTATCTTAAGACCTTAGGATGGAAAGGTGTCTTATGGAAGAAAAAAAGCAATACGGTAGTTGGGCTATGATCGCTGTTGCCATGCTTTTATTTGGAACAGCAATAGCAACTATTCAGTTTAAAGTACCTGTTGTCATGGGCGACATAATGAACAAAATGCAGATGGATGCAAACTCTGCGTCTTGGCTGATGTCTATATTTACCTTTGTTGGTATAGTATTGGCTCTGCCAACTGGTGCGCTTGCCAAGAAGTTTGGTCCAAAAAAAATGATGCTTGCAGCTGCCGTTATCATTGCCGCTGGCTCAGTCTTGGGCGCTTTTACGGGTAATGGTTTAATTCTGATTATCTCTCGCGCAGTTGAGGGTGTTGCCTTTATATTCGTAACCATATGCGGACCTTTAGCTGTTCAAAAGTATGTGGCTCCCGACAAAATAGGTTCTGCAACAGGCATTTGGGCGCTATGGGTTTGCCTTGGCTCAGTTGTTGGAGGTGTCTTAACTCCTACGTTATACACCCTCACTGGCTTTGTTGGTGTTTGGGTTATTTATGCTTCCGCTGCAGTTGTGTTTGCAGTCATCGTTGCAATTATTGTGAAAAACCCCAGCAAGGCGATTGAAGATGCAACAGGTTCTGCTACAGAAGAAAAAGTGAATTATGGTGATCTTTTTAAACCAAATATTCTGCTGTTTCTGCTAGCGTTTTTAGTGTTTAACTTGACACTGCTCGCCGTACTCAGCTTTGGCCCGACATTTATGCAGCAACAGGGTGTAGACCCAACGCTGTCAGGATTTGTTAGCACTTTGCCTATGCTGTTGGCAGTTATCTCGTCTCCGCTTTTTGGAGCTTTATCAGATAAACTTGGCAGATGCAAGCCGCTTTATTTAATTGCGATGTTGGTTATGGGACCGTGTACGTTAATTCTGCTTACCCAGACTGGACCTTTGATGTGGATTGGCGCTATTGTTATGGGTCTGGTTGGCTTAGGCGGCCCAGTTATGTGCCTAACATCTTACATTCATGTGCTCGGTCGTCCTCAACTGATGTCAATTGGTATGGGCGTTCTGATGTTAATTCAGAGCCTTGGGCAATTTTTAGGCACCTGGTTAGTGCCAATGTTGCTTGGTCCCGATATGTCGGCATGGATGTTCACTGGCATTGTAATGTGCGTTATCGGTCTTGCAGGCACCGGAGCACTTGCGCTATGCAAGTTTAAGTAGCGCAGATACACTAAGTTTATCAAGTCTGAAATGAAAAGTTGAGCGTAGGGCTCTCCTTCGGTTACCCGTAAAGTTGTTCGCCCGTTGTGACTTGCGGGCGAACGAAGGAGAGCCACTACGATCTAATCACAGATATTTTAGAAGTGTAGGGGCGAACTGTGTTCGCCCGCTTGAGCACAATGGCTTGTGTGCTTGTGCTACCCTGCGACCTGCACGCCTTCGACGAACTGAGTTCGCCCGCTTGAGCACAATGGCTTGTGTGCTTGTGCCACCCTACGACCTGCACGCCTTCGACGAACGAAGGAGAGCCACTACAAAGTGTGCTCAGCATGGGCGCGTAACCAGTTGCGGTAAAAAATCATGCGAACATCCAATCGGTGCTAGACAGGAATAATAAGAACCAGTAAAATATCACACGCTGCATTTTAAAGCAATGAAATTAACAGCAATAAAATTAGCAGCGATGAAATCCTACGGGGTGTTAGCTCAGTTGGTTAGAGCGCTGGCCTGTCAAGCCAGAGGTCGCGGGTTCAAGTCCCGTACATCCCGCCACAAAACTACAGGTCAAAGCCACAAAGTTGGCTTTGGCTTTTTTATTTGTCGCGGGACGCGCAATTGCAATTTTTGGGTTTTTGCTCTTTTTAAAGACAACTTTTCGTACCGCACGGATGCAAACATCAAGGAAGTTGTGGAGAAAAGCGGGCAGCTCGAAGCCATCATCACGCGTTCGTTCCCGAAGAGGCTCTACAAGCCGCTCGCCTTGAAAATCATCAATGCGCTTTCGGTTCACAGGCTCACCACGGGTGACATCCAACTCCGTGCTGGACTGACAAGCGAGAATCTGCGCGATGACCTCTGCCTCTACCTGCCGGGGCTACCAGACCAAAGCTCTGACACATTACAGACGCTTGTTCAGACCGTCCTCAAAGACGTGATGACCACCGTCAGCGGTCAGTTCATCGACCACGACGAGGACAACGGGCAATACTATCTCGATTTGAAAAAAGATGTTGACTACGATGAGAAAATCACGCAACGTGCCGCGACTATTGCAGACGACAGCCTGAACAACTATTTCTATGACATCATCTACTACTGTTTGGATTGGGACACGAGCGAATATGTGCCGAATTTCAAAATCTATGAGCATACGTTGAACTGGTTTTCGCACCATATATTCCGTAAAGGCTACCTGTTCCTCGGAACGCCGGAAAGCCGCCCAACCGCGCAACCGCCGGAAGACTACTACATCTACTTCGTTCCACCATACGGCAATGGAGCATACACTGACGAAAAGAAGCACGACGAGGTGTTTTTCATCTTCAAAGACAATGAGGAATTCAAGAATGACTTGCGGCTATACGCTGCCGCTCTCTTGCAACGGGGTCAAGCCGACGAGAACAACAAGGCCGCCTATCAGAGCAAGGCAGAAGTATTCAAAATGCGGCTTACGAAGTATCTGTACGAAAACAGAAGCACCTGCTTTGATGTCGTCTACAACGGCGTGAAGAAGCAGCCAGTCGAGGTAATGAAAGGCAACTATAAGCCGGACAATCCGTTCAAGGAAACGGTGGACTTGGTGGCATCGCTACTGCTTGACGATTGGTTCAACGATAAGTACCCGGATTTCCCGGTGTTTAAGACCACGATAACCTTGAAGAACCAAGCCGAAGTCATGCGCAAGGGCTATGACCAGTTTGCGGGGAGGAAAGAACAGCTTGGCAATGCGATGCTTGATAGTTTTGGATTGCTGAACGGCGAAAATATTACGATTCAGAACTCAAAGTATGCCGGATACTACGCCAACCTGCTTGACAAGCTCCCAGCAGGTGGCGTACTGAATTTCAACGACATCTACAACGAGGTATTAACACCTACATCGACAAGAAATTCAAAATCCATCATGGCTTACTGCCTATCGTCCTGCTCGGCCTTGTCTACACAGGCAGAGCCGTGATTGCATTGAAGAACGGAACGACGATTTCCGCCTCAAACCTTGATACCATCCCCAAGATCGGCGTGATGGACATTTACCAGTTCAAGCACATCAGCAAGCCAAAGGACTTGCAGCTCGCAGAGCTTGTACGTCTGTTCGAGGTACTTGACTTACCTACCGGAGCAATTACTGACCCCAGCAACCGTGAGGTCGGCCTTGAAAAGTTGATATCCAAAACGCAGGAGATTGTGCGTTCAACTGTGGTAGCAAAATCTCGTTTAGACAGCGACTTCACACTTTGGGGCGAGCCGCTTGTTGCGTCCCATATCGCAGAGCAGTATAAGCAAGCCACAAAGCGCGTGACCGATACGCTCGGCAACTTTACCAGCCGATTTAACACTGTGCCTAAGCTCAACAATTTCACCTACACAATGGACGAGATTGAAAAACTTGCCGTAGACATCGCCACCGTTAAGACAGTAATGGAGTATGACACGTTCAAGACGGAATGCGGCGCGAATGTTGGATACCTGATGAACGTGGAGCCGCTACCAATCAACGATGAATTGAAAGAAA
>JAIRQA010000127.1 GCA_031256715.1 Coriobacteriales bacterium
TTTATGAGAACAAATAAAATAAGGGGCACTTTTAGATCTAGTTGCTATGCGATTTTTTTTCTTGGATTATTTTTTCTGCTTGTAGAAGGAAGTTTTTGGTTGATTTGTGTCTTTGGGGCAGGTGTTCTTTTTATGACGATATTGGGATTGCGGCTTATATGGAAAGAGTATTCATGATTAAGATTGAAAACCTTACATTTGGTTATCCACAAGCAGACGCAACAATCCCTTTGGCAGAAACCTTAGTTATTAACGCCGCAGAGCTTTGTATTGGCTCTGGGCTTTGGTTGCTAGATGGCAAGAATGGCTCTGGCAAGACAACATTGATGAATATATTGGCTGCAACAGCTGAGTCTAGAGTGAAAATGGGTATTAACAATGATACGATTATAAATTGCAGCAGCAATTTGATTCATGTAAAAAATGACCTAACATTGCCAAATAAAAGGGAAAAAGATTGCGCAGAATACATTTTTTGGTTAAATGATATTAAACCTGATGAACCATACATACCATTGTATAAAAATGCCACTCTTGCAGCCTATTCTCTTGGCGAGAAGAAAACAGCAGCGCTACATATGCTTTCCTACCTTAGACCAGATGTACTTTTAATAGACGAATATATAAACAATCTGGATGTTGATAACCTAGAACAGGTTTTTATATGGCTTAAGCAAACGGCATCGGATGGGTCCATTGTGATTGTTGCGTCAAATGAAGAGGATATCAAGCGCAGATTTTATAATCGTATAGAGATTCGTGATAAGAAGCTTTTGGCGTTTTCTAGCCAATCTAGTGAAAAGCTTAGAGGTATTTGATATGATGTCTTTTTTACGTGTGCGAAATCTGAACCATATATGCTTCAATCAGAGTTTTTGCAGAGGTACTTAACATGAATCTGATGATGCACAAAAAAATGTCGCACCTGTCTTTTAACAAGCTCTTTTTTGCAGTTTTATTTTCAGGCTTTTGCTTAAGTTTTCTGGGCAAAGCCGTACTTCCCTTTGGCATTATTTTTCTTGGAGCATATGCTTTGCTTTTTATTCACTTAAATACGGTGTATTGTTGGCAACTTTCAGGTTCTATTATCAGTTACTGTAACTGCAAGAAAAAGACTGTCATACCCTATATTCAATTTTGGAATTCTATCCCGCTGGATATTGTCATGCTCGCTTTAGTTGTTTGTGCAGTGCACTACAATATTTTGTTTTTAAATATATTAATTTTGCTAGCATATTATATTATGAATATAATAGTGTTTAAGCTAGACATACCACTTAGTTTTAAGACTACTTCTAATGTCACTGGCGTGCTATTCGCCACGCTATATATGGTGACCTTGATGTTAATTATGCAATCTATAATGGAAACAATTCCTGGGGCAGCGCCATAAATGTTACTAAGATATTGAGGAGACAAAAACAAATGCCTAAGACAATCGAAATATCAAACAACAAGACTCTAAAGCTTACCAATGTATTAATGCGTCAACTTGAAGAAAGCGAATTTATGGATTTTGGCAAAACGGTTATCATGATGGAAGAATATATCAAGGCAAAAGGCTATCAGCCAATAGGTCCATTAATTCAGCACTCTTCGGCCGAGGTAGATGAGGAAGGCAAGCTTAAAGTTCGTATTAGCTTGTTGCGACAATCTAACAATTATATCAATCATGTAGAAAGTCCATATATGATGGAGTCTATATTGCGCGTTAGAGATTGTCTTTACACGCGATTTACTGGCGAAGAATCGCACATTAAGCATGCTTACGACAAGTTGACAGTAACTGCATACGAAGAAGATATAGCATTAAAGGGCAGCAGTTACACTATCTTTGTAAATATGGAGAATGACCAGATGGTTGCGGATATTTTTATGGAAAGATTAGAGCAATGAGCAAGAGTGACTTGATACAAGTAAAAACCTTAAATGAGCTTAGTGACAGTCGCTTGCTCTATGAAAGAAAGGTTCCAGCTTTTGGCTATATGATTATAATTTTAGTTGCACTACTGTTGATTGGTATACTAATTTGGAGTCTTATAACAACTAAAACATACATCGTTAGCGGTAGCGGCATCGTTGAAGGTGACGAAAAAAGCTACATTATGTCACAGTATTCAGGAGAACTAGCTGATGTAAAAGTGAAAAGTGGCGATATTGTTGAAGCCGGTAACGAACTTTTTTCGGTAAAAAGTGTGGATTTAGATTTACAAAATATTCAAGTGGACGCAAAGCTTGATGTTTGTGCAGTGCAGATTGAGAAATTTGAACGTCTTAGGAAGTCTGTTCTTGAGGATATAAATCTTTTTGATGTCTCTGCTCCTGAGGACAGTTTGTATTACAACCAATTTGAGGCATATAAAAGTCAGATAGCTCAGAATCAGATAGATGTTAGCGCTTATGTGACTTATGGCTACACAGATGCTCAGATAGATGCCGAGATATTTAAAAATCAGGCAAAGATAAGCGAAATTTACTACGCGATGTTAAAGTCTATTGAGGAATCGCTAAACAATATTAAAGCAGAAAAAGCTAGCCTAATTGCACAAAAGGAAGCTATCGCAAAAGGCAAATCTGAGTATGTAGTTCAAGCCACAACAGACGGTATAGTGCATTTAAGCAGCGAATATAAGTCGGGGATGGTGGTTCAGGCGGGCAGTGTTCTTGGAAGTATTGCCCAAGAAAATAGTGGTTATATTATTTCTGCGTACATTAGTGCGAGCGACATGCCGCGAGTTAGTATAGGTGATAAAGTTGATGTTGCTGTGGCGGGGCTGCTAGAATCGACATATGGAACCATTTCTGGCAAATTGACTTACATTGACAGTGATATAACCACACTGAAACAGGATGCTCAGCAAGGTGCATCTAGTGAATCTGCAAGCTATTTTAAAGTTAAAGTTGAAACAGACGCCTACTATCTTGTTAGTAGTTCTGGAAGAAAATACAATTTAACAAATGGTACCGTTGTTGGCATTCGCATTAATTATGACGAGATAACGTACTTTGGGTATCTAATGGAATCGCTGGGAGTGTTAACGAGGTGAAAAAGTGAGTGTCTCTAATACGGTTTTCAGGACAATTATTGTTCTTGCATTAGTTAGCGCTAACATTAATAGTGTAAATATGTCTTATCCTGCTAATGCGAATGACAGTGCGACAATGGGTTTATTTACAATGCAGTCACATATTGCAAAACGCAACGAAGATGTTATAGAAAAACGGGCATTAGACACCATCGTTAACAATACTGAACAATCTGAAGATGATGCATCAGATTCTGGCGAAACTATGGAAACGGACATTATTCGCGTAAGTGATATTGAGGTATCTGGCTTTAAAGACACAATAAAAGTTGACGAGACAATTGATCTTACGGCTGTAGTCTTGCCACAAAACGCAACTGAGCAAACTTTATTCTATTACTCTGTTGACAACGCTGTGGCAACAGTTAGCTCTTCAGGAAAAATTACCGGTAGAGCGGCTGGTGAAACAGACATTGTTGTTGAGGCAGACGGCATAAAAAAAGTCATGCGGCTTTGTGTTAAGACGCCAACAGACAAGTTGGTTATGAATAGAGATTATATTGTTATGAAAATTGGGGACTCTGTGCGTCTAGAAATTTCGATTTTACCTGCAAGCGCAGATCAAACAATTGAGTTAAAATCTAGCGATACTGAAGTTGCAACCGTTACAGGTGATGGAATGGTTACCGCGAATGGGCTTGGCTCGGCATCAATTATTGTAAAAACTTGGGATACGAGCAGGGTAGTCAATGTTATTGTTAATTCGGGCGATTTGATGAATGCTGATGTCAGTCTTGTTGAAGGCGACCCTATAGAGGCAAATAGTGCCACTGGTAGTGATTTTTCTTTAAAGAGTACAAAAGCCGTTTCCTTGTTGCAAGATATAGTAAATTCGTCTGACGACGCCAAGTTTATTGTAAGTGGCGCTGATATGAGGATTGTGACTTCTGATATTCTGAAGGTGCTATATGGAACAAGAAAAGAGTTAACTGTTGTACATGATAGTTATACTGTTAATTTGCTTGGCGCCGATATTTTGAATATTAATAACGAGCTGGACACAGTTCTTGAATTAACTTTTATTGATGGCAACTTGCAGATAATTACTAACGGTGAAAATTCCCTTCCTGGTAAGATTGATATCAAGATAATGAGCGAATCTGATTATGAGTTTCTTTATATATATAACAATACAACGAACGCATACGAGAAATTGAATGCTGTCTATGACAAGAACAGCTTCTATGTTAACTTTAGCGGAAAATATTTGTTTTGCGAAAACGAGCTAATTTCAGAGTGGCTGAGTTGGGGATTTATTGCTGTGCTTTTTGTAATTTTAGTTGGTGCCAGTGTCATTTTTGTTGCCATTAGAAAAAGACATTGGTTTTGGTAGAACCTGATGTTTATTGCAGCATGCGAGCGCACTTGTATGATGCGCAAACGCACACAAACGCACGCGCGAGCACCGCACGAACATCACACAAATGTCGCACTAATGATAAAGTTAAAGCATGACCCAATTTGAGATTTTTAATGAACAACCTAAACACAATGGCGGTTACGCTCAAGTCGTAGTAGATATTTCTACGCGAGCGTTTCATGATGCCTTTACTTATTTTGTTCCGCAAGATTTAACTAAAGAGGTGCAGGTGGGCTGTATGGTGCTTGTAGAATTTGCCCACCGCAAGGTTATTGGCTACGTGACTGCTATAGGCTGCAAACTACCCGAAGACTTAATAGCACGAAAAGTGCGACCTATAGTGGCCTGTTTAAGCGAGTCGTACTTCTCAACAAAATCTGCAGAGCTTGCTAGCTGGCTATCATACGAGTATGTTGCGCCTTTAAGCGATGTTGTGCGGCTGTTTACTCCACCAGGCTCGGGTGTGCGCTTAACAAGGACGGACTTAGGCGAATGGCAAGTGAACCGTGTTGGCGTAAAAGCCGCAGATGAACGATGGGTCTGCCTAACAAATGCGGGCAAGGACTTTGTGCCTAAGCGCAGTGCTACAAAACAACAGGCAATCATTGACGCATTGCGTATTGGCGAGATGCGCGTAGCTGAACTCTCGCTGGCAGTCTCAAATGCTCAGGCGACATTAAACTCGTTGTTTAAGCAAGGTGTCGTAGAGATCTTTTGCCGTAGGCGCCTACGTGGTGAGCTACCTCAACTGCCGGCAACAAAAGACATTATCACGTTAACAGCAGGGCAGCGTCAGGCTTTAGAAGCGATTAATGCCGCCCAACCTGAACAAGACGCATACGCCGCACACGCGTTACAAGCCAAAGCACAACCCATCTTTGTGCTTGATGGCATCACTGGCTCCGGAAAAACAGAAGTCTATTTGCAGGCTATACGTCATGTGCTGCAAAATGGCGGCGGTGCTATTGTCTTGGTTCCGGAAATCTCGTTAACGCCGCAGACGGTTGCGCGCTTTCGCTCGCGTTTTGGCGAGCAGGTTGCTGTTTTGCATTCGCGGCTTTCGGCTGGCGAGCGTCTGGATCAGTGGGATCTTTTGCGCAGTGGCAGCGCGCGCGTAGTGGTTGGTGCGCGATCGGCGCTCTTCTCACCAATTCACAACTTAAAGCTCATTATTATAGATGAAGAGCATGAGTCCAGCTACAAGCAAGGATCGCAGCCGCGCTACACGGCACGTGATGTGGCAATAAAGCGAGCGCAGCTAGAAAACGCTGTTTTGGTTTTGGGTTCTGCTACGCCTTCGATGGAGGCATTGTACGGAGTTCAGAATAATGGTTGGCAGATTCTTAAGCTGTCCGAGCGCGCCTCGGGCAAGCCATTGCCGCCAGTAGAAATTGTAAGTATGGAGCAGGAGTTTAAAAGTGGCAACACGTCTATGTTTTCGCGTGCCTTGCAAGTTGCCTTGCGTGAGTGCATTAATAATGGCGAGAAGGCCGTGTTGCTGCTAAATCGCCGTGGCTTTGCGTCTTTTCTTCTTTGTCGCGATTGCGGATATGTTCCTAGCTGTGATAGTTGCTCGACATCTTATACCTTTCATACTTCGCCTAATAAGCTAAAGTGCCATCATTGCGGTGCCGAGGATAACGTTCCGGTTGTTTGTCCACTTTGTGGCTCCCGCTATATTAAGCAGCTAGGACCTGGTACTCAGTTCGCCTACGAACAATTGCAGTCTTTGTTGCCAGCCGCTACGCCCATCATTCGTATGGACGCCGACTCTACATCGGGCAAGGGTGGTCACGAGCGTCAGCTTGACGCCTTTATTGCTGCCGAGTATGGTGTTTTGCTGGGTACGCAAATGATAGCCAAGGGGCTGGATTTTCCCGATGTCACATTGGCCGCTGTGCTTATCGCCGACACAACACTAAAGTTTCCCGACTTTCGCGCCGCCGAGCGCACATATCAACTTATCGAGCAGCTGGCGGGACGCGCGGGTCGTGCCCAGAAAAACGGACGTGTTATTGTGCAAAGCTATTGGCCGGAGCATGTTGCCATTCGCGCCGCCGCCGCGCACGACCGCGAGCTGCTACTTGCAGAGGAGCGCAGCTGCCGCAGTGAACTAAACTATCCGCCATACGCAAGGCTTGCCAATGTCTTGGTCTGGGGCGAGGATTATGCCAACGTGCAAAAAAGCATCTATGACTTACGCAAGCTATTTTTTGCCGCGCTGGAAAACTTAATGTTAAGTAGCACGGCGACTAATAATGCGAATGCACCGATGCATGGTGGAGCTATTAAAAAGGAATTTATGTTGAGAAGTGCCAAAAATCCTGAGCGCTCGAAAACTTTGCCAATACAAATAGTGGGCCCAAGTCCTTGTTTGATCTCTAAGCGGCAGGGTGTCTTTCGTTGGCACCTAGTGCTTAAAGCAGCGAGGCATGGTTGTACGGGAAGTGTTGGGGGCACTGGCGATATTGGTTGCGTAGACCTCCCTGGCTTTGTAGCTTCGGTGTTGCGCGGTTATAAGACTTTAGAAGGCGTAAACTGTGCCGTTGACATTGATCCATATGACATGATGTAGTTTGTTTGCGCGATTTAAGAGTGGCGGTTTGGCTTGGCAGTTTGCGCGAAAGCATTGTGCAGCATAGTGCGGCGGGCGAACACAGGCGCGCCCCTACGAATTAGCTTGATGTGATTTGTACTTGATGTCGCGTAGGGGCGACCTTTGGTCGCCCGCTTGAGGCGCAGCAGCCAAGTGAAAGCGGCGGGCGAACACAGGCGCGCCCTTACGAATTAGCTTGATGTGATTTGTGCTTGATGTCGCGTAGGGGCGACCTTTGGTCGCCCGCTTGGGGCGCAGCAGCCAAGTGAAAGCGGCGGGCGAACACAGGCGCGGCCCTACGAACTTTGCTTGATGCTCGCTGCGATTGACAAGTAGAGCGTAGGGGCGACCTTTGGTCGCCCGCCTGAGGAGCAAGACATGTTAAAGCGGCGGACGAACACAGGCGCGCCTCTACGAATTAGCTTGATGCTCGCCGTTATTGACAAGTAGAGCGTAGGGGTTTTGCTTTTCTCAACATTTTGTTAGATTAATCTAACTTATTTTGTATGCCAGTGGGAGCTAGGCTAAGCGGCATTTTTCTAGATTGCCGTTATAATATTAATATGACATTAAGGTTTTGCAAACGAGGCGTGCGGAGCTTAGGATATGCAATGAAAGGCAAGCAAGAAAGGAAGGTGAACCGCATGGAACAAAGAGTGCAGCAAGAGTTGGATTTAATTAAAGAGAGCGTGTTAAAAACTGTTGCCGCTGAGGCGATTTATTTGTTTGGCTCTTACGCCTATGGAACACCTACCTAGGACAGCGACCTTGATATTTATGTAGTTTCCGCTGAACATCTGCTTTGCAGGCTGCAAGGCATGAGCTAAAAATGGCTTTGGATTAAGAATCCGGTCATTGCTAAAGCAAGCAGAAACTTTCTAGCGCACCTTTGTGATTTTTTAACGTGTGAATTTATTATCGAACGGTTTATGTTGATAAATACGTTCGATTAGCTTATAATATTCTTAACACATTAAGCATAAAATTATGTTCGATTTACTTCACCTGCGCAAAGGAGAATTGTTATGCTGATAGCAGCAACCGAGTTTAAGGGTAACATAGGGAAATATCTTACTTTAGTTGCCAGCGAAGACATCTTCATTACTAAAAACGGAAAATGCATTGCCAAGCTGACCAGTACCAAACAGGACAAAGTAGAACTTGCGAAGTCCTTGTTTGGGGTTGCCAATGATTGTGGTATTACTTTAGAGCAGGCTAAAGAGCAGAGGCGGGCACGTTATGAAGCTGCTAATTGATACCAACGTCATACTGGATGCTTGTCTTGGTCGAGAACCATGGCGCAAAGCGGCCGAAAAACTTGTTCTTGCCTGCGCGGAGGAGAAGGTCACCGGATGCGTGACTGCAAGTTCTATCACAGACATCTATTACATCTTAAATAAAGCACTTCATAGCGCAGAGCAAGCAAAGCAAAATGTGCAAAAGATTGTCACACTTCTGGACGTGTTAGACGTGAATGGCTCAGACTGCGAGAAAGCAATTTATTCGCCTGTATCTGACTTTGAGGACGCTTTGCTTACGTGCTGCGCTAAGAGACACAAGGTGCAATATATCGTAACTCGCGACACAAAGCATTTTGAGGGTTCTCCCATTAAAGTTATTTTGCCGATCGATCTGCTAAAAAAGCTCTGATTGATGAAGCCTCTAGGCTCAACTCAAACAAAATTCAGTCGCCAAAGCGGTAGCCAACATGCCAAACTGTCTGAATATAACGTGGATTATGGGGGTCAGCCTCAATTTTTTCGCGAATACGGTGAATAAGCACGGTTATGCCGGTAATTTCGCCCACATAGTCTGGTCCCCAGATGTCTTCTATAAGTTGTTCGCGAGTAAAGACAATGCCGGGGTTACAAGCCATCATGTATAGCAGGTGAAACTCCTTTGGTGTTAACTCTGTCAGTGTGCCATGCGCGATTACACGTCGCTTGCGAGCCTCTATCTCTAGCCCATCAAAGGTTAGAACGTCGGGAAGATAGCCGCGCTTGCGTCCACCTGTGCCACGCCTAAGTAATGCCTCAATGCGCAATTGAAGTTCCTGAGGAATAAAGGGCTTCACCAAGTAGTCGTCGGCACCGGCCTTAAAACCGGTTGTCTTATCTACAATATCGCCCTTGGCAGTGAGCAAAATGATGGGCGTCGTCGCCTTGCGTTCGCGCAGCCGCGTTGTAAGCTCGAAGCCGTTTAACTTGGGCATCATCACGTCTACGATGAGTAGGTCTGGCCGCTCTCGCTCGTAAAGCGCAAACGCTTCATCGCCATCTTTAGCTATAATAATCTCGTGACCAGCCTCGCGTACGATGTGACTAACTAATGTCTGCATTCCGCTGTCATCGTCGGCAAGAAGAATCCTCATACAATCTCCTTTGCTTTATCATATTATTTATGCCGAGAAGAACTCGTCCTCATAGCTGGCGGGTAGTCGAACAATAAATGTGCTGCCATGTTCGTTTTGGGCGTTGCTTTTTAAATGCACACTGCCTCCATGAAGCTCGGCTAACTCTTTTACGACTGCAAGACCAAGCCCACTGCCGCTATGCGAGTGAACAGGCTTATGGGCGCCTTGATGCAAGTTGTGCAAGCTGTGTAAGCTGTGTTCCACTTCATGTCCTTGAACAAAGCGGTCAAAAATGTGGGGCTGATCTTCTAGGCTAATGCCGCAGCCGTCGTCACTTACAGACAGCAGAAGTTCTTTATTCCTAAAATCATAAGAAGCAGATACTAGTATATTACCATGCTCGCTTACGAACTTAATAGCATTAGAAATTAGATTTTCTAGTATACGGCGAACTTTCTCTTCGTCAATTAGAACTACGGGCATGTCTTGGGCGATACTTACTGTTATGTGCACCTGTTTTTTCTCGGCAAGAAAACTCATCTGGGCTCGAGTGGCACCCAGCAAATCGCAGACTTCTACCGGTTCGCGCATTAGCTCTAGGCGGCCGGCGTCGGCGCGAGCAGTCTCTAGTATGTTGTTTACCATAGCCAGCAATATTTGTGAGCTAATACGCATTTCGCGCATGATACTTTCTTCCTCGGCGTTGCGCGGCTTGTGTGTGCTTTGCCAGATATCCGCAAACGCCAGTATAGAAGTTAAAGGTGTGCGTATTTCGTGACTCATAATGGTTAAAAAGCTGCTTTGCTGACGATTGACCTCTTCTAGGCCGCGCATGCGTGCTGCCGCCAGTCGCTGACCAGACCAAAAGATTATCAGTAACCCAAAAAGTAGCAAGACAGCAAAGATGATAGACTCGGTTATGATGTTCATCTGCATGTTGTTTACATAGGTCTGAGCGGGCATGATGATACTGGCGGCACCAGCCAAATCGCCAACATTTTTACCCTCCTTGGGATAGCCCATGATGTCTAGCTCGCCTGCAGGCTGCCCGTGGCATTCTAGGCAAGACTCCTTAAAGTACAACGGCTCAACATAGCGAAAGGCCGGTTCATCTTCTGTAACTAGTTCAAAGTAGGCACCAAGTTGTGGGTCAGATGCCAGCGCGTTAAGCGCACGTGCCTCAAACTCGTCTGGCGCGTCATCTGGCTTGCGTGTGCTAATGTTGGTGTAGCGAATAACAAAATCATCGCTTTTGTTAGTAAATATCTTGGCTACCGCCTTGGCGGCAACCACACAGTAGAGGTTGTAGGTGCCATCTTCATGGCGCACGAACTGAATTTGGTTGCGCTCCATGAAGTCCCAGACAGCGCTCATCTCTGTTCCCAGCACTTGCGTTGTTTCTAGCATTTCGCGCTCTATTTGCTCGTGCTGCACGTAGCTTCGCCAAATAGTGATGACGACCAGTAATAGCGCCGCCATCACTGCAGGCAATATCATGCTACGCAGACGTAGTTGTCTAAGCAGTTTTTTTGCCAGACTTCTAAAACCCGTATATGTTTTATTATTGTGCATCATCTAAGGATACACCAGAAAGTAAGGAAGTACCGATATTAGAGCATCACTTCGCGAAAGTCTGCTTCTAATGCTGCTTTCTTTGGGTTAATAAGTGTATGCGGTCCTGTTTCTTCGGAGCTGGGCAACAGCGGCAGCTCGCTTAGAAGCTCGCCGTTTTCGCTTGTGGTGCCATAGCGTGTCGCAAGTTCATCAAGATCGCCAAAATCTAAGCAACGCATCAGACAAGCATCTACGCAGACAGGTTTTTTGCCAGCATCACGAAACGGCTTGCAAGCATCACAAGATCCGGCTTTGCCAGTCGGCAGCAGCGCAGGGACGCCATAAGGACATGTCTTTACACATGTGCCACAGCCAATGCAAAGTTCGTCGTCGCGCTGTGTTGTGCCATCATCGGGCGACTTGCGTAAAGCACCGGTGGGACAGTTAGCAATGCAGGCCGGTGTCTTACAGTGGTTGCAAGTTGCGGAGTAATGATAGATGCTCGCATTGGGATAGCTTCCGGTTTCGTAAGAGCTCACCTTTCTAAAGAGCGTTCCCGGCTCTAGACGGTTGCGATCATTGCAGGCAATCTGACAGGTGCGACAGCCGCTACATGCAGACTGATTGTAGTAAAAGCCAAGGTTTTTCATACGTTCTCCTCTCATCTAGCATTTCATGCTTAAATATTCTTCATGTTGATAATATCGGTTGTTTGAACAGCTACGTTTTGCATAAGCAGACGCAACGCCGTGACTGCTTTGGTTCTACTTTAAAGGGTCTACTTTTTAGGGTCTACTTTTTAGGGTCTACTTTGTAACTTCGGGTCTCTGCAACCTTTACTTACGCCATCTGCGGCATCTGTGGCTGCCACAGGTAATCAGGCTGTAAGTTAGGTCCGGTGTACTTCTCGACATTAACCAAAGTAGTGTTATAGCCAGAGATGCCTGCACCAGTACATACCGGACCTACAAGGCTGTTGTCGCAGCCGCCTTTATCTATGCCTGTCTTCTCGTCTATGTCTACCCAAGAGCCGTGCGGCAGCGCTAGCACGCCTGGCATCAGACGTTCTGTAAGCGATGCCTGGCGCAAAATTGCACCGTATTTGCTGGACACTAAAACAGTGTCTCCTTGTGCGATTCCCTTTGCTTTAGCATCGTCGCTATTAATGAAGACGGGGTTGGGGTAGGCTTCGCGCAGCCAACCAATGTTATTAAAGACGGTGTGCGAGCGGCGCAGGTAATGCGGGTTAGTAATCTGAAATGGGTATTCGCCTTTAGTTTTGTTTTCCCAGTCGCTAAAAGAATCTTCATAGCCGTCCATTGGTCTGATATAGGTGGGGTAGGGTTTAATGGTGCTGCGACCCTGTTGGTTGACTATCTTTGCCCATTCTTCGCAATAAAACTCAAAGCGTCCGCTCTTAGATGCTAGCGGTTTGGCGTCGGGGTCGGCCAGAAAGGCATCCCAGCCGCTAACAGAGAGGTGGTCGCCCTCGCTTCGGGGAATTTGCGCATAACCACTTTGAGCAATAACCGATAGCGGCATCATGCCATCTTGCGGCTTGCCGCTTGCTCCAAGCGAGTCTATCTCTTCTTGACTAATGGTAAACAAAGGCCCCATGCCGTCTTTAGAGATAAAGGTCAGTGAAGATGCTAGCGTGTTGTATTTGGCTTGCTTGCCGGTAAAAGGATAAATGGCATCTACGTCTAGCCCCAAACGTGTGGCTAAAAGTCGCGAAATCTGGATGTCATCCTTGGTTTCGCCCTGTGGCTCTATAGCTTTTTGTGGATAATAGGCAAACTCGCGACCAGACATCTGTGTCATAACCGACGCGTCCTCGCGCTCCCAAAGAGTTGTTACCGGAAGTACGATGTCTGAATACTTGGCAACGGTGTTAAAGAAGTGTCCCTGTGTTACAACAAAATCTACCTTGCGATAAGCTTCTATACCCTTGTTTATGCCCGGGAAAGTCTGAAGATAGTTAGTATGCTCGTTATATATTATATGTATATCTATGCTTCTTTCTTCAGAGGGCATATGCGTGCCTTGGCGCATGCTAAAGTCGCCCGTATAATTGTATTTATTGTTTAGAATGGCATCCCAGACTTCCGGCGCCCTTAGAGTGTCTGCGCCCTGTATGTTGGGTGTCTCCTTGTTTTGGTTGCCGCCAGGCAAAATGAGCGGAAAGCCATTGTTTCCGGCCTGTGTGTGATAGGCAGATCCTACCGTGTTGCCCTCGCCGCCAAAGTGTCCGCCCATGGCACCGATACCATAAAATAGTTGTGGTAAGCTCTCGCTGTTATGGCAGCGTGCGGCGGCAAAGCTGTGCAAGATACCAACCTTGTTCTGCTTGCTCATAATCTGCGCATACCAGCGGATATCTTCTACAGGTGTACCAGTTATTTCACTTGCCCACTCGGCGGTCTTAGGCATCTGGTCTAAGGCGCCAAGTACATAATCTTTAAAGTTCTCTGTCGTGGTGGCGTCATCTGGCATATGCTCAGAATCAAAGCCAACACAATACTTGTTAAGAAAATCCTGATCAACCACTGAGCCCGGGGCAGCCTCTTCTGCCTTTAGCATTTCGTAGGCTACGGCCAATAAAAATGCTGTGTCTGTGCCAGGGCGCACACGAATCCAACGGGCATCTAGCAATGAAGCAGAAACATTGTACTCCGGGCCAACGAAGATAAATTGGGCGCCGGCCTCCTTGGCCTGGTAGAAATACCAAGTCTGGTTGCCGCCTGAAGCCCATGCGGGGTTGCAGCCGTAAAGTACGATGTATTCGCTTTTTTGCATGGCTAGACGGTCATAGGCGTTGCCAAGACCCATCAGAGGTAGACCGATGACGGCCATATTGTCGTTAAAGCAACCAAAGGAGGCAGAATCTGTGTAGTTGGTGTAGCCTCCAAATGCCGCCAACGCAGAACCAATTGTGATATTGCTGTTGGCTGGACAGAAAATCGAGCTATTACCATAGCGTTCTTTGGCTTTAATTAGCTCTGCGGCAATGTAATCTAGTGCGTCATCCCAACTAATGCGCTCCCACTGGTCTTTGCCACGCATCTGCCCGTTGGGGGCATCGGGACTCCAGCCTTTGCGCTTAATTGGGTAGAGCAGTCGGTCTTCTGCAAATGTTTGCCACTGCTGCGAGCGTCCGCGCAAACAGGAGCGTTGCTGCGGAGATTCCCAACTGTCATCCTTAAAGTCATCTGTCTTCTGGCGCAAAACCTTCCCATTAGACACAAAGGCGTAGTTGGCACAGCGTCCGCCGCAGTTGTGCCAGCAGGCCACAGGCACCCATTTACCATCGATGTTTGGGTCTAGCTCTGGGTCTAGCCTAAAGATTGTCTTTTGCGCGCTGTCTGCGGCTTGCGGCTTAGTCTCGGGCGAACATCCTGAAAGAGCCGCTGTTGTTGCTGTTAGCGATGCTGCCATTGCTGCAGTTACTGCTGCGGATGCACCAGTTGCCACAAAGGTACGGCGTGTTAGGTCCATTTTGTCTCTCTCTTGCATTTTATCTCCTTTGCTTGCGTTACGGCTAAGTATAACCGCATGTCGGACGTCATTCGCCGCGTGGTGATTGTCACACGACTTTGTTGCACGGCGTTTGACACATGACTTTGGCTGCGTGGTGTCAGTCATGCGACATTCGCTATGCGCTGTCGGGCATGCAACGTTTGCTGCGTGGTGTCAGTTAAGCGCATTCGCTGTGCGCTGTTAGTTAAATTGCGTACATTGACAAGCCTATGCTCACATTGGCCTATCTGCAACGTATCTGAACTTATCAAACTATTAACATTTTGTAATCTTTGAAATGGTTTGGGATGTATTGCAGTTGCAGGACGTTAGGCTTGCGAAGTTTGTTTTTGCGGGTGTGGATTTAGCTCAGACTTGAGAGTAGGCAGGAAGACGATTATTAGTTTGGCGGGCGACCACAGGTCGCCCCTACAAACCTAGCTTGATGTTCGCCGTTATTGACAAGTAGAACGTAGGGGCTTTGCTTTTCTCAACATTTTGTTAGATATATCTAACTTATTTTGTTTGCCAGTGGGGGCTAGGCTAAGCGGCATTTTTCTAGATTGCCGTTATAATATTAATATGACATTAAGGTTTTGCAAACGAGGTGTGCGGAGCTTGGGATATGCAATGAAAGGCAAGCAAGAAAGGCAGGTGAACCGCATGGAGCAAAGAGTGCAGCAAGAGTTGGATTTAATTAAAGAGAGCGTGTTAAAAACTGTTGCCGCTGAGGCGATTTATTTGTTTGGCTCTTACGCCTATGGAACACCTGCCGAGGACAGCGACCTTGATATTTATGTAGTCGTGCCAGATATTGACATTGATTTAGTTGATACTCGCGCAGAAATCAGGCATAACCTTTGGCTTAAACAAACAATGACTTTGGATTTGCTTATCGGAAAAGCCAGCGTTTTTAATAGAAGAAAACAAGGTCCGACATTGGAAAGGGTTATCGCGCAGGATGGAATGGTGATATATGGAGCCTGATTTCGTTTATGAGTGGTTTCGGTATGCCGAGGCGGATCTGGTTTCTGCAGAACATCTTCTTACCCTGCACCCACGTCCTTTAGAACTCATCTGCTATCTCTCGCAGCAGTCCGCCGAGAAGTTTTTAAAGGGCTTTCTTGTCTACAAAGGCATTGAACTGCCGCCAAAAACTCACGACCTAAACCGACTTTGCGCTCTGAGCTTTCAATTTGATGAGAGCTTTACAAAGATAGAAAAGCAATGCAGCGTATTAACTGATTATGGTGTTCAACCACGCTATCCGCACGAAATGTTTATTGAAGAACATCATATGAAGCAAGCACTTGAATGCGTTCACCAGATTAGAGATTTTGCGCCTTTGCAGGCCGCAAGGCTTGAGTTGGAAAAGGCTTTGAATCAAGAAGGCCTTGTAACATGAGTCTGATTTAACGAACGCTTCAAGATTTGTTAAATATATACTTCGTGATTTGTCAGCCATCTGCTTCGTAGTTTATCATATTCTAGCTTCGTGATTAGTATTCGCGCCCCTACGAGAGTGTAGGGGCGTTGCTTTGGTTGCCCGCTTGGGGCGCAACTGAGTTAAAGATGCGGGCGACCACAGGTCGCCCCTACAAACCTAGCTTAATGTTTGCTGTTATTGAAAGGTAGAGCGTAGGGGCGACCTTTGGTCGCCCGCTTGTTTACAAGGAAACACAACCATGTAAGCCCGCTTGTTTACGAGGAAACACAACCATG
>JAIRQA010000070.1 GCA_031256715.1 Coriobacteriales bacterium
CATCCGAAACGGCATCTGAAGCGGCAACTGAAAGCGCTTCTCCCTTAACAACAGATGTGGTAATCGAATTTCAGTTGTCAGAAGCGGTAGCAGATGCGGCAGCCGGCGAAGCGGCAGCAGATGCAGCAGCCGGCGAAGCGGTAACTGGCGCAACAGCAGCAGAAGATGTGGCAGCAGCAGAAGATGCGGCAGCTGGCGAAGCAGCAGCAGAAGCGGCAGCTGGCGAAGCAGCAGCAGAAGATGTGGCAACGGAAGATGTGACGGTTGCAGAAGCGGCGACAGAAGCAACAGCAACTGGCGCAGCTGACCCCCAAATCAACAGCACTATCAACCTAACTAACGAAGAAAATGAAGACGAACCAACAGGCTTTAAATTAAAAACCGCAGAGGATTTAGACGATGATGAGTCTGCTGAAAGCTCTCTTATTGATAAACTTGACTCAGATACCTCTATGAAGTTGCGAGGAAACATTGACTCCTCCGAACAATTCTACGTGGGCGGCTCCTATTGGACAAATGTTAGGTTTGATCAGATAGGTGGGAAATATTTTGGAGGTGTATATGATTATGATACCTGGTCTTTGACTGGCTCTATATACGGGAAACCGTTTAAGGGTGTGGCTGAATGCTGTGAACCGAATGTGCCGTCACAGGGAGCATATTTTACTGTTACAAATGTCGAGTTTGTTTGTAATAGTATCTATCTGCACGAGAATGGCCAAGTAGATATTTGGCTTCACCTAAAATACGGAAAGTTTTATTTAGAGAGGCAAGACTGTAAGATCAAGGGCGGCTCCATACTCATCACCTATACACAGCCTAAAGACGATGCTCGCATCGCTAAACTTTCCGCAGATCCCATAACAGACAAATTGCCATCTCATTATCGTTTAGACGATGGCGAGTTTCAGATTGCCGACAAAAACTATAATGTCATAGCAACGCTTACTACAACAGGCGATAAAGGAACAACTGCCGATGGCAGACGCTATTGCTTTACACCTTGGACTGCTAATATCCTTACTGTAAGCGAAACTTATTACTGGCGCGAAAGTCGTGCTCCTACCGGCTTTATTAACTCCCATCCGCAGTGGGAATCCTTTGTGGCAAAGGCACCAGATTCAGTTTTTTATTGCTATGACGAACCTTTAAAAGGGTCATTGGCCATTGTAAAGTCAAGCGGTAATCCATCAATTAGCAATAACAATCCTTGCTATAGTCTTGCAGGTGCGGTTTTTGGTGTTTATGATACAAAAGAAAATGCCAAAGCAGCAGGCAATGCTGGTTTGGTTGGTAAAATAACTACTGATGCAAACGGAAAGGGTCAACTGGATAATCTATTTTTTGGGACCTATTATCTAAGTGAAATTTCTGCACCTTTAGGTTATATGCCTGCGCGCGATAAAGACGGCAAACCTACTGTTTTTACAATAGATGTGAGCGCAAGCAACACATGTCCTGTATTAAATGTTAGCAATATGCCGCTAAGCGATACTATCGACATGCTAGTGCAAAAAATTGATAGCGTAACTAACAAAGCCTTTGGCAAAGACGATCAAAACGGAAGCTTACTTGCTGGTGCAGAATTTACTTTGCGCTATTGGTCTGGATACTATGATAGTGTATTTGCAGCCGAGGCTTCTGGTGCTCCTATGCGTACTTGGGTGTTATCTACACAAATTGGTGGCAAAGCGCAACTTAGTGATGGCTGTCTAGTTCGTGGCGACGCATTGTACAAAAATGATAAAGGTTTGCCATGCATGCCTTTGGGGACTTTAATTGTTCAAGAGACCAAGGCGCCTGTAGGTTATCTTTTACCTAACCCCAATCCGGTCTTTGTGAAAAAAATAGCCATGGATGCAACAAAGATTGCGGTTTCACACGTAAATACTATTAAAGTTAATGAACAGCCACATATTGCCAAAGTGCGCAAGCTAGATGCGCAAACCGGCGATCCGCTAGAAAAAACAGAGTTTGTACTTTACAAAGAAGAAGCGCCAAATACAGGTGTGTGGCATGAACTTGCGCGCAAAATTACAGATAACAATGGCAACTGCGAATTTATGCCGGTATCTGTAGGTTATTACAAGTTGGTAGAGCTAAAAGCGACACCAGGTTATCAGCTACCGGAAATGAGCGGTAGTGCAAAAGAACAGTTTTTTGTAATCGACGAAAACACAGATGTGGTCGAGCTAACATTTAAAGATACCAAGCTAACAGAAATCGAGGTAGAAAAGCGCGATATAGACGACGATACGCCAATTGCAGACACCGAATTTAGTATCTATTGTTATCCGGTTAACATACTTGATGGCATGATTGTTGATGACACTAGCACCATAAAAGCAGATGATACGGCGTGGAAGCGCGTTAGCGAGTGCTATGCTTACGACAAACAAGGCAGTGTAGTAAAAATCGATGCCGAAACACAATACACAACACCTATAAGCGATAGGCTATCTACAAATTCAGATGGCAAGTTGGTATTTAAAGATCTTCCATTTGGCTATTATAAGCTCGAAGAAAGTAAGCCTAATCCACTTTATGCGCCAATAGATGAAACAAAGGCAAACGTGCGAATGCTTGGTCTTCAAAGAACAACTACAAATGAAGCTCAGGTCTTTACAAATAAGTTAATTCAGATTTCTGTAGAAGTTTACAAACAGACCATAGCCCTAACATCTTCGGCTTTAGACGCCAGCAGCGTGGGTGCAACAAACAATGTTGGCGATGAACAATACATCTATCGCTTTGGGGCTCGCTCTAATGCCAATGTGCGCGCAGACGAATTTGTTGTCACTGACGACCTTTTGGCGGCTACAAAATTAGGCTATCGCATGACAACACTTTGGACAGGTACCGCTCTAAAAGACCTAGACCATGACAATTTAGTTGCCGTGCTTTACAAAACCAACCTAACATCAGAAGCCGAAACTCCAGATTTTAAGTATCATCCGCTAAGTGCTAACCCCAACAATCCCAACAATCCAGAAAAAAACATGCAAACTTCTGCCTTGGGTGGCTGGCGCGTTTGGGCAGAGCAACTGCCCACAACTACCTCAACAAGACTTGATGTTTCCGATCTTTGTCTTAGCGAACAAGAATATATCATTGGCATTAAAGCTGTTTATGGAGGTGTCGAGAAGGACTTTTTCACCGGAAATGGTTGGCATACGCAGGCTGATCCGCATACGGTAAAGTCACTTAAATCTCCCACAGAAACCGATGCAAGCATGACAAATGATTTGGCAACAGTGCGCATTCATCCATCGGCAGAAAAAGCGGCAGCAGATGTAGACGATTGGATGTATGCTGTAGTTGCCACAGAAGCGCTTGGTTTGGTAGATGCAGAGGGCAACGAGACTGTGATGCGTGGCAGCGTTAGAGCAGACATTGCTCGCAACTGGGCAAATGGTGCTGCCGTACTAACAGATTTAGACATCGATATGGTAGAGACACGTGTCATAGACTACTTTGAGGTTCCTTCAAAAAGCTGGGGACTAACACAAAATTCCGAAAACCCAAATAGCGATATCCCCAATAAACCAAATGAACCTGACGTGCCAAATAAACCAGATGAGCCTGACTTAGGCGATGACGAACCTGGCAAGAAAACACCACCACCAGACTCTGGTGATAACTCTACACCTGGCTTTCCGCTTACAGGAGACGATGCCTTTATCGTCGCGGGTTTTGTTTTGTCACTTGTAGCTATTGGCTTAGTGTTTGTGCTTACGTCTTGTAAATATAGGCAAGTAAGGCAAAAAGGGCGTAAGTGACGATGATAGATATAATAAACGATGCTTGGAGCTGCTTTAAGATGTCCATGAATCTAACGACAACAAAAATCTTAAAAATGTCTAAGCTGCCTAAGATATTGGGTGCAAAAGAAAAACTAAAAACACAAAAGAACTTTGGTGTCGTATTAGCTGTAGCGTTTGTGCTAGCATTAAACTATATACCTATACTGGCTATACCAACCAGTGCTTATGCTACTGTGCAACAGAGTGCACCAGCAGGTGAAGCCAAAGATAGCAAGCACTATGAACATCAAATTACTAAAGAGATTCCCTTAGAAGGCATTAGCAATTTGCAAGAATTTTTCCCTGAAAGCGTTGCTATTGATGATGGACGTTTTTGTGGTACGATCGATTTGCGCTCAGAAGACGCATTTAAGATCAGTAATATCTATGAGATTTTTTCCGGACAAGTAGATAGATCACATGTTTTTAGTGGCTTGCCAGACAACGATCTTTCTCGCATACCTTTGCAAATGGATTTTGATGTTTCAAGCGAAGAAAGCGAAGGCGCAACAAGAATCAAAACACTTAAATTGGTTGATTGTGTTTATAAAATCCAGTCGGCTGATTACTTGGGGCGCCCAAGTGCTTATGAGGCTTGCGCCACTTACAGAGGTGAAGAGAAGTGGCTAGAACTACATCACTATCTAGTGACAGCAAATTACGCTGGTGTAATTGAGGCACCTGCAATAGAATCAAAATCGGAAGAAGCCCCTAAGCCTAATAGACCTAACGAATCACTTGTTTTTGTAGAAGAACCTGCACAGCAACAAGCACAGGTGCAAGCTCGCGAAAACGAAGCTACTAAAAGCGATGAAGCGACAATAACAGACGGGCGACTAGAGGCTGCAGCGATACCCTTGGTTTCTGGTGATTTAACTCATCCAATAGCTAATAAAGATGATGCTCAAGAGGCACAATTCCCCTGGTTTCCTGTTGTTCTTGCGGCTGCTTCAGTTTCACTTCTTCTACTTGGACTGTTAGCGCTTTTCCTTATTCGCAGTGCTAACATGCGTTTAGTAAGTTTTGATGGCTACGACAATCCTAAGACAGAACTACGTTGCCGCGCTAGTCTTGAAGATGGCATTGTGCGCTTGCGTATGCCTGATAGTTTTGCTGGCTTCGAGTTTGATTTGCGCTATGAGTTGCTAATAAAGCCATCATTGGCAAGCAAGCAAGGTGTGGTAGAGCTTTGCTGGCGCAACCAGGTTTGGATGCGCAGGCCGCTAGCACCTTGTATTGATGTTTCTTTGGCATTAAGAGAAGAGATGGCATCGGCAACAACCGCTGCAGTCCTTTGTAGCCCAGACCTTGAAAGTGACGGTTTTGCTGTACCTGGTTATATGTCTTAA
>JAIRQA010000120.1 GCA_031256715.1 Coriobacteriales bacterium
CGGACAGATGAACCGTCCCCATGTCCGCGCCCGTGTCCGCGTAAGGCAGCATTAACGCGCAAAGAGTGCGGCAACATCCACCTCCCCATGACACCCGGTGTCTAAGAAGATTTCTTCTAGAGACTTGTCTGGATAGAGCTGGTGTACCTGCGCGACGCTGCCGGTAAATACCAATTTGTGCCCGTCTATCATACCAAGGCTGGTGGCGACATCCTCAATTTCTGTAAGGTTGTGCGAGGTTATCACCACAGAGGCATGTCGCTCGCTTGCGTATGCGGCCAACAGGCGTTTTATTAGGTTTCGTTTAGAGAGGTCTAGGCCGTCAAAACTTTCGTCTAAAAGCAAGGCGCTCGCGCCACTTGCAAGACCTAAAGCGATGCCGCATTGCCGTTGCATACCTTTAGAAAAGCCCTCGATACGCGCACTGGCAGATAGCCCAAAGATTTCAAGTAATGTCGAGAAAAGCTCGCTATCCCAAGCTGGATAATAGCCTCGGTAGTACTTTTGCATCTGGGCAGGCGTTGCCTGGGACATGAAGTATGGCTCATCGGCAACGATAAAAAGTGTGCCCGGGGATGTACGCTCTGACAAAATGCCATCAATTAACACACGACCGCTGTCTGGGCGATAAATTGTGGCTATGCACTTTAAAAGTGTTGTTTTGCCAGCGCCATTGTAGCCAACTAATCCGTAAACTTCTCCACTTTCTACCGTAAGCGACACATCTTGCAAAGCCAAAAAGCCACCTTTACCACCAATGCGCAAGCGCTGTTGCTGACTTTTGTTAAGAAGAGAATCGTCCGCTGATTTTGAACTAGTAGGTTTAGAACCAGTAGCTTTAGAACTAGTAGGTTTAGAACCAACAGATTTATCATTGCCCGACTTAGAACCATCAGATTTGCTGCTGCCAAGCTTGCCACTGCCAGAACGAATGCCAAACATATTGCCGCCAAAACGCTTAGTCAGAGATTGCACCTCTATCATTTTGTGCTGCCTCCAATCTGCGAGTCGTGTGTATGGCAAGCCCGCATTCTGCTGTGACTTCTTGCAACCTCTGCTCCACCAAATCCAATTTGGAAGTCATCATTATAACAAGTTCGCATTCTCTGGCTCGCTGTGTCCGTTGTGTTTTTCTCGACATAAATCAGGAGCTCATTGCCATGGTAAAACTTCATTGCCAGTGCGGCTAAACCCGCAAATTTGTTCTTAACGCACGTTAAAGGCTCGCAGCCGTGGTAGAACTTCATTGTTGCTACCGCTAAATCCGCGAAGCTATTCTCAACATGCATTAAAGACCTATCAGCATGCTTATGACGCCCTAATTTATAACGCTTATAATATGCCGACATCATCACATGCCACCACCTTTAACAAATGTTGGCGCTTCAGACTCTGGTAAGTAGTAATAAACATATGCCTCTATACCGCGTAGCTTAGCTTGCACAAAGTAGCCGCCGCCCATAAAACAGGCGGTGCGCAACTTAGGCGCAATTTGTGCTATCTTGCTAGCATCAGATATTGCCTTCAAAGAGCCAAAGTCTTGCACTGCCCAAAATCGTCCTGGTACAGCAGAGCGGGACGCTATGAAAAACCGTGATGTTGGTGCGGGAATGCCCCCGCCTTGTCTAGCAACAACAGAAGCATAAGGGTTATCTGGCATGAAGGTCATCTCTTCTATTAGCGCGGGATTTATGCCGTTGTCTGTGAATTTGTTGCCAGTAATACCGCCATCGGCGCCGGCGTCGTTAGCAAAACCGTCATCGGTGCCGGCGTCGTTAGCAATGTCGCCACTCGTGATTTTGTTGCCAGCATTGGCGTCATCTATGCTGCCATCTGTGGTGTCATCCATGTTGACTTCTGTGGCGTCATCCTTCATCCCTGCTGCCAAGCCTGATGCAATGGCGTCATCTTCTGCCTTAGCTACAAGTAAACCCGCATCTATAAGCCACTTTCGTGTCTGCTGAAAACTGGGCGTTAAAGGCACAATCGCACTAGAAAACGAAAAACCCATGTTTGTCATGTCAGTTGCCGCAGAGTTGGTAAAGAGCAAAGTCCCATAAACTTGCTGTTCTTGAAGATATCGATCCTCTAAACTTTGTGCCGCAACGTCTTTGGCTATTGCCTGCAATAGAGTTTGTCTGCCATTCGCGTCCAAAGAAACAGGCAATATTATGTTGTAGTTTGCATCAGCCAAAAAGACACTACCTGCCTGATAGGCAAGCGCTGCCTGAGAAGAACGCAACGTCTTTACATCCGCATCGTTAAGACCCGTCGCATCCCCTGTAATCACCGCAGACTGAAGTGCACGCACGCGCTCACTGTCGTCTAAAACCAGAAGCTTTTGTAAAGTAGCTATGCTAACGCGATCAAAGTAACGTACGGCTTCACTGCCATCTGTAAGCGTATAACGCATGATAAGGTCATAAGGAATTATGGTACTCGCAAAGTCGGCATCTGGCATTATGGCAGAAAGCGAACCATCTGCCTCGGCAATAAGTAATTTGTGCGCATCGCAGGCAACATCAATGGCGACAGCATCATTTTGGGCTTCAAAAATATAGCTCGAGTGTAAGTAATAGGCGCCATTAGAAGCCGTTCCTGTGTAGGGAACAGCTAAATATGATGGAGCACCTATATAGCTAAGCTCAACTTTGGCCACGGCTGCAGCTTTAGGAACCCATGTAGAGAAACCCGCACCGCCCATTGCTACAACCGCCACTGCTGTCGCCAACAAAACCAGCTCACCACCAAGAACCGCAAGCGAACGAGCTCTAGAACTACGACCGCGCAAAGGCCAACGCAAAAGCCAGATAGATATTGCCGCAAAAGCTATGGCTCCAGCGGCAAGCGCGACAAACCTATCTGCGCTTGCAACCGCTTGAAACACAGCCGCAAAGGCTCCAAATCCTGCCAGTGCTGCAGCAATAAATGACAACGGTGCACACATTCCGGCCATTTGCGCTTGTTCGCCATGGCGTTTTGCTAGCATAATAGCACCAATGATTGCAAGTACCAAAGCAACAACAAGCCATATGATTTGCGACCACCAAGGCGCAAAGATTGGCTCTGTAACTGGAAAGCGTACGGTAAAGCTCTGATGAGCCACGCCAGCGCTAAAGAAAAACAACACCGGATTTATCTGCTCGCAGATACCTAAAAGTGATGGAGCCACAGGCTCTGACATTCCATAGGCAATCTCGCCAAAGGCATTGCCAACTAAAAGATGCTCAAAAAGCGACTGCATCCCAAAAGCCACAACACTCACTGAACCCAAAATAGTACAAGAAAATATCACTGCTTCAAAAAGAGTACCTGCACAAGTTGCCGCCAGCGCCGCAACTGAAAACGCCACAAGCGCGGTAACGCAATAGCCGCTAGCAGTAAATAACAGCTCATGTAGCTCTCCTGTATGCCAGTCTAACGCCGAGACATTTAAAGCCAGTGAAACACCAAAAGGAATTGCAATCGCCACAGCTATCGCTATGGCACCTGTAACCCAGCGATGCGCAAAGAGCCGCCAACGCAAGATACCGGAACTTAAGAGCGATGCTGTATGCCTGCGGTCGCGTAAAAAGGCAAAGAGCACAAGCGCCAACGCCACGCCCAAAACCACAGCAGCTAAACAAATAGCAAGACCTAAGCTCTCATCAAAAAAACGGAACTTAATTTGGTCATGAGTATAGTTAACATTAAATATCGAGCGTTCCGCAATTGCCACTGTAGACACTGGCACCAAAAGCGCAAAGACGCATAGCCCAAGTAGCGCCACTGGTAGCGCCATACGCATACTGCCAAGAAGGTCGTGTGCGTTAGGGTTAAGCTGTCTGTAAGGCAGACGAGGATTCTTTTGCAATGAGTTAACTACTAGCATTTTTAACTTATCCCATCAAGTTGCCCGCGCAGTAAGACTTGGTGCTTTTGCATAAGGTTAGAGCTTTTGTGCGTAGTGATGAAGGCTTTTCTCATTAGTCATGCTCTGCTGCTGATGAGTTAGTGGGGGTGTTTGCGGCTGCTTTGGCTTCGCTAATTTCAGTAGCGGCTGAGCTTTCGGCTGCGACTGTAGCAGCACTCGCGGCAGAGCTTTCGGCTGCGACTGTTGCAACATCGGCAGGGTTTGCGACTATGTCAGTTACAGAATCAATGGCACCAGAAGTTACAGATGCGACCCCTGTAGGACTTGCGGCTGCGACCGTAGTTCTTCTCGACATAAATACCAGTACAAGCATCAGAATAACCACAAGCACCAGCACGCCCACAATCACAAATGGTGCAATGCCCAATCCAAAAAAGAAGTCTACTTGCGCATCAGCTGCCGTATCTGCCTGCGTTTTGCTGCCAAGCGCAGACAAGTTGCTTGCAGAAATCGCCCAAATAGAACAATGGTCAACGCTAAAAGCGATATAGCCACTTTCTACCTTTAGACCATCTAGCCTTTTCGCAAATGTTTTAGAAGCAGAATCGTAATAATACAACGAAAGCGCATCTGCCTGTGACATTGTAGACGGTGCGGCGATATAAATTATCGCGGCAGCGGGAAGAGCTCCAGAGTGCGCAAAGCCTAACACCACTGTTTTTTTAGTGTCTGCTTTCCCATTCTTTAGCATTTCTGCTATTGCAGCCGTGCCACTTTCAGAGATATCAATGTTCAGATTAATCGAACCATAAACATCAAGAGACTTACTATCTAGGCTTTCGCCCTTAAATGTCCAAGAATAGTTAGGTCTGTCTACTGTGCCACCCATCCAAAATGTGGCCTCTTCTTTGGTGCCCGCAATTTGTCGCAATACAGCTACAACATCTGTTGTGTCACTGTAGCGCACAAGATGAATGTCTGTGCCCATCATAGATTGAACTGTCTGTTCTGATCTTGATGTGCCATCACCTTCGCTGGCTGTTTGGGCAATGGCTGCACCTGTTTGCGACTGTTGTTGAGAAGCGCCAGACTGTCCATTATTTGTGTTTGTTGCGCCTGAGTTATTGCTAGTATTAGTATTTGTACTATTGCTAGCATTATTGCTATTAGTCCCACCATTGCTTGTGTTAGCGTTACTGCCGCCGGTTGCGCCCCCGCCTGCTGCACCCCCACCTGTTGCACCCCCGCCTGTTGCGTTAGAGCCTCCGGCACCACTTCCCGTGTCTGTGCCAGCGGAAGCTGTAACAGTAACATTTACTATAGCACTGGTGCTAGAATGCTGTCGCAATGACGCAGTAAGCGTGATGGTTGCCGACCCAGCACCTACACCATTTATTGTCAGTGCTCCTCCGCTATAAGTCGCTGTGGCAACGGCCCCATTACTTGATGCAGCCTGTACCTGAGTATAATATGTCGAGTAAGCACCCCCGGCACAAACACATTGTCCGTTTGCATCAAGACAGCCTTTTTCTCCACAAGTTTGCGGGCATTCAGCCATGCCGCAACCTATTGTCTGATCATCTTGAGCAGGAGACAGCGCTACGCTAACATTTACCGACGATCCTGCTGCAACACTTACAGAGCTAGCACCAAGCGATATACCCACAGGTCCGCGATCGAAGTAAGCAAATGCAGCTTGTGGCAGCAAAGCAAAGACCAAAGAAAATGCAGCAACTATAGCCACAAATAAACTAACTGTGAAGATTGACCCATCATGCCTTACGCACCTCTTTTGTTTAGCAGAACACATAAAAGTAACCTCTCTAAAGATTCTTCTTAATTTAGATAATATGCAAACAAGATGAATAATTATCCTAAGAATGAGATAATTATTACGCATATTGTATCACATCTTATAAACTAAATTACTAACCCAAACATATACGTACCTTATACCCCTCAGGCTCTAGGACACAACTATTGGCTTCTCCCCAACCCCTATGGTAAAAAGCTACGGCGCTGATTTGCACACATCAAACGAGCTGCCTTAAGTAAAATCTGCCTATTATATTTGCTAAGGTTTGGAGCAAGCTGCATAAGTAAACTATCAATTTTTGGAGCAACAGTCTGTAATAATGCATAACCATCGCTGGTGATATCTACAATTGTCGCGCGCCTGTCTATAGAATTCTTGCTACATGCCAACAGTTGACGGCTTGCCAATGCGTTGCAGACGATGGTAGTATCTGAAAGATACGCAAGAAGCCTATAAGCGAGCTCTTTTATGCCAATACCCCTTGAATAGTCCTTTAGCTCAAATAGTAAACGAAATTCAAGTGAACTAAGACCTTCGCTTTTTAAACAATTAAGAAAAAGCTGTTCGCAAAAAAGGCAGATGCGATAAAAATACATATCAGATTTTAAGAATTTATCATTGTCTAGTTTATGTGACACCACTATATTCTCGGCAACATCTAACATTGCCGCTTTAAGGTATTTGCCTAACGGCTTTAACTCCTCTTGCATTATGTCCTCAGCGATATTTTTGGCGTGCTTAAGGATATCTAACGCCGAGTTGGTTAATATAACATTTATACGACGCCTGTCCGTATCTTCTTGCCTTCGCATCACAAGTCCTGATAGTTCTAATCCAATCAGCGCCGATGATATAGTAGATTTCTGCATACCCAAACAGGTTGCTAGCTTATTTACGTTAGATGAACCACCCATCCAATCTAAAAGGTCTAAAATAATGTACTGCGTTTCTGTTATGTTCGCGTGTTGTCTGTATCTTAGTTTGTAAGAACGCAACCAGTGCGCTATAGAGGTTATGCAGTCTGATGTGACTGGAAACTTAAGTGCAATATCTTGTGGTTGTGCCAGCATAACTTTGTGCACGATGCTTCCTAGATTCACTTCTCTACATAAACAATGGTACGAACTCTAAGCAATTGTAAATTGTATCCTATGCAAGCTAGTCTTACAATGACTTAATAAGCTTATTAACTGCAGTACTGCTTCTGACAAAACATGTATCTTATCTAATGTCACAGAAAAGGAGTGCAGATGCAAGAAGAAAAATTTGTCTATACTGCCTGCCCTGGATGGGGCGACCACGACTACTGCGTTATAAAAACCATTACTAAAGACGGTAAGATTGTACGCACAGAAAAAGTTGAGTATTCAGAACCCGAACTTTGCGATGGACATATCTGTCAAAAAGGCCTCACGTCAGGACGGCAACCTTACCATCCGGATCGCCTGTTATACCCTCTTAAGCGCAAAGGCGAGCGTGGCGAAGGCAAGTGGGAAAAAATAAGCTGGGATCAGGCTTTAGACGAAATCGCCACAAAACTCTTAGATATCAGCGAGCGCTACGGTCCGGAATCGGTTGTATTATGGACTCTTCCTGCTGGTGTCCCTCCTGCAAGTGGACTTGGCACACTGCTCTCGCAGCGGTTTGGCTCACTTTGGGGTGTCACTGACCCACTGATATCGTTTGGCCTTGATAACGGACCGTTTTACACTAACTTCTATAATTTTGGCCATGGCATGGGTTACCTGCTTATAGACCCACGTAATTTTATCGGAGCAGACTATATAATCGTATGGGGCGCAAACCCAATCGAAAACCAAATGCGTATCACACAAAATCTTGTGCGAGCACGCGACGCCGGCGCTAAGATTATCGACATTGGCCTTATCTTTGATGGTACTGCTGGCTGGGTAGATGAATTCGTTGGTGTAAAAGCCGGCAGTGACGGCTTTATAGCTTTAGCTATGGCACGACAAATATTAGAATTAGGTTTAGAAGACAGGGATTTTCTTATCAACCACACAGTTGCTGCCTATCTGGTACGAGACGATGACGGACGCTTCTATCGTGACGAAATTGGAAACTTTGCTATTTGGGACACCATCAGCGGCAAAGCAGTCGCTGTAACACCACAAAAAGGTGATATCAAGGCAGATGTTCCAGCATTAGAAGGCAACTATGTTTTAGAAGGCTCAATTCATGTTAAACCAGCATTTCAGTTACTAAAAGAGGGCTTGTCTGAATACACCTTAGATGCGGCAGAAAAAATTAGTGGAGTAAGCGCTTCGCGAATCGCCCAGATTACCATCGAATACGCAAGCGCAAAGAATGCCTACTTAATAGGAGCTCTTGGGCTTCGATACGCAAATCAGGGCGAGACTTATCGAGCATTCGATTTGCTAGCAACTATCACTGGTAATATGGGTCGCCCAGGTGCAGGCGTCACAACCGAACTTATCCCAATAAGCTACCCTGTTGTCTTTAACGACCTGGCCATAACAAGACCATTCGGTGCACAGGGAAACAAGACCAATCCTGTACGTCAAGGTGAGTTCTTTGAACAAGTTAAGCGTGGTGACTGTCCTTACAAAGCATTCATTTGTCCTGCAGGAAACCCTGTTCATCAGTTCCCAAATCGTAGTCGGTGGCTAGGATTTGTAGACAAACTTGAGTTATTTGTAGACATAGATATCTGGCTAACAGATACAGGTGAACTTGCAGACTATGTCTTACCAGACGCTATGCCATTCGAGAGGACAGAGCTTGTCTGCGCGGCACAATATAATCACATCGTATTGCAGGAACCTGCTATAGAGCCGCAAGGCGATGTTAGATCGCCCACATGGTATTGGACGCAACTCGCAAAGCGACTTGGTCTTGGAGAGTATTTTAATAAGTCTGAAGATGAATGGCTGCAAATACGTTTAGATACCGACTATCCACCAATAGCTTCTCTTGAGCCAAAGTTGACGCTAGAGCGATTGCGCGCTGAAAAGATGGTGCGTCAAAATGCTCCTGTAGAGCCAAAATTTGATCCATTTGCCTCTCTCACCTTTCCCACAGCTACAGGACGCATCGAGTTTTACTTTGAGCGCCTAGCAGATATAGGCTTTGCGGTGCCGCGTTACCTGCCATGTTATGAGTCGCCGGTTATCGATGGCAACGAGAGATTCCCGTACCAACTATTTACAGGACGCCAGCGCTTTTTCATGCAAAGCATGTTCACTGAAGATCCAATCACAAAAGAACTCTCTGGCGGCGGTCCAGCAACTCGAATGAATCCCAAAGACGCTGTAAAAGAGGGTCTAAAAAACGGTGACATGGTTGAGGTCTACAACGAGCGCGGACATGTTGTTGCAGTATTGCGAACAGATGAGGCGGTGCCTCCAGGCACAGTACATGTTTGGTTCGGTTGGCGAAAGCGTCATTTTGAGAAGGGAACCTACAGCGAGCTTATGGTTCCCATAACAGACCCCAGCACCGTAGACGCTCTTGCAGATCATTGGTGGAATGATTATGTCGAAGCTGGTAATGAAATCGACTGTTGTTTAAGTTCTGATGCTCAACTTACAGGCGCTTGGGATACCCTATGGGATGTAGCTTGCGCAGTACGTCCATATGTAGTTGGAAAGGAGTCCTAAAATGGCCGAGAATACAATCCTGGTAAACCTTGAGCGCTGTGTTGGCTGTTGGAGCTGTGCCATGGCCTGCAAAATTGGCAATGGTCTAGCCGACGACGAGTGGTGGGCAACAGTTCGCACACTTGGCAGTGGCGAGGGCATCGATCGTCCTGCTGGAATTTACCCAGACCTAACTATGGGTTGGTTGCCCGTGTGGTCTAAAAAGTGCGTTCTTTGTTCTGGTCGCACCAAAGATGGAAAACTGCCATATTGCGTATACAATTGCCCAACAGAAGCGCTTTATTATGGAGAAGCTAACAGCTCTGAAATATCTTCTCAGATTAATATTTTGCTTGAGAAGGGCTATCGCGTCTTTAAACTTCCCGCATGGGAATCAAGCAAAGAAAATATCGTCTACGCGTCAAAGAAGTAATACATTAAAGCAATTTATTAGCAAGCATTTACAGTCAACTTGTTTAAGTGTTTATTTAAGTGGCATGCAGGAATGATCTTAATCGTTTCTCGCATGCCACAGTTCACAAATAAAGCAGGCCTTATTGATATCTAACTTGCAAACTGCAAGGCAAGCTGCAAGGCAAGCTGTAAAGTAAGCTATAAAGCAAACTGCAAGGCAAGCTGCAAGGCAATATTGGCTCTGTAATATTGGCTCTGCAATATTAGCTCAGTAATATTAGTTCTGCATGAAAACAAGCATGTTTTGCCTTCTATAGATGGCTTTTGCTTTTCATAGCTGTCTATTAATAACGTGCAAAATATAACAATGCAAAGACAGCAAATCCACATCACGTAAACAAACTTGCTCTAGTGCTTGACTGAATATATTCAATAGTGATTGAATATATTCAACAGTAAGTAGCGTCCTTATCCAACATCCCTACTTGGCAACCCTGTACTTGCTGTTTACAAAATAATGCTTTGCAAAGCAAGAATGCAGCACACTTATTTTTTGCATTCTAAAGGACGAAGCGAATAATAGCAGTTAATGCTTTTGTTGGAATAGCGAAAGGAACCAAAAGATGCGAATAACAAAACCTGTTGAGGTACGAAGGCAAGAAATTGTTAAAGCAGCGCGAGAACTATTTATTTCTCGTGGCTTTGGCGACACCAATGTCGCCGATATCTCTTCAAAGATACATGTAGCACAGGGATTGATTTATCACTATTTCGATTCTAAACTCGACATCCTTTACGCTGTAGTAGACCAGCTCGTTGCCGAACAAATTGAACAAGCAAGAAGGCAAATAGAAAAGCACCCTGGAACGGCAAAGGAATCTGTTAAGGAGTTGCTCTCTGGCGAGATTCAGCATAAAGCATTGGGTAAACTTCTACCTACGCTCATTGCCGATAAGGGAATTATGGAATATGCCCAAAAGCAGATGTCACATTCCTTGGTGCCTTTCTTTGAGGATTTAATAAAACGCGGCAATAAAGATGGGTCTTGGGACTGCCAATATCCAAAAGAAACAGCCATTGTTATTTTGCAGGGAGTGAGCGGACTAGTAGACTATGACACACTTGATGACGATATTAAGAACAAGACAGTTAAGCAAGATGTAGTTAATGATATTGTTACCAGACTTTTAGGAGTTCCTTAAAGTGGTTGCATAAGTAGTCGCTACAGTTGTTTAACAACTAAGTTAGAGATTGCCATTTTTTTTTTGCTCATTTGTTGAATGAATTCAGTCAACGACGTGTGTCACGTATGAGTTTCTCAACAATGCACGACGCAGCAGCGTTTCTTAACGACGTGTGTCACGTATGCGTTTCTCAACATAAGTTGCCACAGCCAAGCTTGAAACCAAAATTGAAACCAAGCAACAAAGTTTACGCCCCAACCCTACTAATCTAGTAAACTGCAACACATTAAACGAAAGGATTTATAAATGCTTGAACTAAAAAACATCAAAAAGACATACACAATTGGTGACATCCAGACTCGTGCTCTTGACGACGTCAGCATCATGTTCCGCGAGAAAGAGATGGTTGCAATTCTTGGCGCAAGTGGTTCCGGAAAAACAACTTTTCTTAATATCGTAGGCGGTTTAGATCGTTATGATTCCGGCGAGATGCTTATCAAAGGAAAACGAACAGAGGATTTTAAAGAGAAAGACTGGGACGCTTATCGCAACAACTCGATAGGTTTCGTTTTTCAAAATTACAACCTTATATCGCACTTAAGCATAGTTGCAAATGTCGAATTAAGCATGACATTAAGCGGCGTATCTACAAGTGAAAAGCGTAAACGTGCAATAAAGGTACTTGAGGATGTTGGCTTAAAAGATCATCTACACAAACGTCCTAACCAGCTTTCCGGTGGACAAATGCAACGCGTTGCTATTGCTCGCGCACTTGTTAACAATCCTGAAATCTTACTTTGCGATGAGCCAACCGGAGCATTAGATTCTGTAACCAGCGTGCAAATCATGGATCTTATTAAGGATATTTCACAAGACAGGCTTGTAATCATGGTAACGCATAATCCAGAAATTGCCAAAGAATACGCCGAGCGTATCATCCAATTTGCCGACGGCAAAGTAGTTTCTGACTCAAATCCCTACACAGAGCAGCTTGAACACGAGCATTTTAGCCTTAAAAAGACTAGCATGAGTTTTCTTACCGCCATTAACCTTAGCTTTAACAACATACGCACAAAGAAAGGGCGCACACTTCTTACTGCGCTCGCATCAAGCATTGGCATCATTGGTATTGCAATTATCTTAAGCTTGTCAAACGGCTTTCAGGGTCAGGTAGACAGCTTTCAGGAAGATGCGATGACAGGCTTTCCAATTATAGTCTCGCGCACAACAATGGAGCTTAATGAAGACACAATGCAGGAGCAGCAAAGCATGATGAGTGCTCAGCTAGGTGGCAGTGATATCCAATACGCAGACACAGACTACGTAACTGCTTATGACCCAGAAAAAAACTCAATCACACACACAAACAAGTTCACTGACGAATACCTGAGCTACCTAAATGACATAAACCCTGAAATTTGCCAGAACATTGGCTACACCCGTATTGTCGCAATGAACCTTTTGCGTGAAACCAATGGTGATGTCAAGCCAGTTTCTGTTTCTGCCGGTATCAGTATGGGCGGCGACTCTTCTGCAGGTGGAAGCGGTGCTGGTATGGAATCAATGATGTCGTCTATGGGAAGCATGACTGATGCCGGCATCACTTCCTATCCATCAAGCAAAAGTGGCTATGAAGGCTATTTAGAATCTAACTATGATTTACTCGCAGGTAATTATCCCAACAATGAAACAGAGATGGTTTTAATTGTAGACAATGAAAACAAGCTAAATGTCTCTACCCTAAAATCCTTAGGCTACGATGTAAAAGATGGCAGCAATTTAGCGTTTGAGAAAATCGTAGGAACCAAATTTAAGTTAATAAGTAATGACGATTATTATGTTCAAACCGAGTTTGATACCTTTTTGCCCGGTAGCGATTACAAGAAAATGTACGATGCGTCTAAGTCTGTAACATTAACTATAACAGGCATTCTTAGACAAAATCCCGATGCAGGTATTGGAATCTTAAGTACCGGCCTGGTTTATAGCGACGATCTTTCGCAACTCGTAGTTGACAGAGCAAAAGACAGTAAGATTGTTAAGGCGCAACAAAATAGCAAGACCAACGTCATGACTATGGAAGAAATGAGCCAAGAAACAAAAGACGCGTTTATTTCTTACCTTGGCGGAAGCGCCGTGCCAATGATTATCATGATTTACCCCACTAACTTCGAAGCGAAAGACACAGTGCTTGAATATTTAGATGCATACAATTCAGACAAGGCCGAGGCAGACAAGGTAATTTATACAGACATGGCAGGCACTATCTCTGGCTTAACCGGCGGAATTATGAGTGCCATAACCATTGTCCTAATCGCGTTTTCTGCAATTTCATTGGTTGTCAGTCTGATAATGGTAAGTATCATAACCTACACTTCTGTGTTAGAGCGAACCAAAGAGATTGGCATACTTAAATCCCTTGGTGCAAGACGTAAAGACATTACTCGCGTGTTTAATGCCGAAACCTTCCTTATTGGCTTGTTTTCTGGATGTATAGGCATCTTAATTGCTTGGCTTGCAACTTTTCCCATAAACAACATCATAATGGACATGACAGAACTTGCCAATGTCGCACAGATGAACCCTCTTTACTCGGTACTGCTCATTGTAATTAGTACTGCACTAGCAATGCTTGGTGGCTACATACCCGCACTAATTGCATCACGCAAAAATGCTGTTGACGCACTAAGAACAGAGTAGCCCCCCCTACTCGTTATGCGCATTTGCATGATTCACATGCATTCACAAAAGGCATCAGCTGCCTTAATCGCTGCCTTAATCTGACAGTTGATGGTTGACAGTTGATGCCTTTTTCACAGTTGCAAGCTAACACAAACAATATAAATTTTGTTATCCTAAATACGCCAAATGTACTTCCATTTAGGAGCAAACCACTAAAGCCTTACCGCAAAATCGCCAACCGCTAAAGCCTTACCGCACAATCGCCAACCACTAAAGCCTTACCGCAAAATCGCCAACCGCTAAAGCCTTGCAACAGCATCGCTAGCGGCTAAAGGCTTTTCTCAACATCATATGCAACTAAAGTCTTGCCGCAGCATCGCTTTCGCTAGTAGCTAAAGTCTTGCCGCAACCGCATGCAAAAACGCTTTGCTGTCTACCTTCTGCTTGTTTGGCAATGACGATATTGCATATAAGTCACCAGTCATAACGCCATCGGCGATTGTTTGCAATGTTGCTTGCTCTAGGCGCTTAGCAAAAGCAACCAGTTCTGGCAATGAGTCTAATTCGCCGCGTTTAGCAAGCGCTCCTGTCCAAGCAAAAATAGTTGCCACAGAATTAGTAGATGTTTGCTGTCCATCAAGGTAATTATAGTAATGACGCTGAACGGTACCATGCGCAGCCTCGTATTCGTAGCACCCCTGCGAAGACACCAAAACAGAAGTCATCATAGCCAGTGAGCCAAACGCCGTGGCAACCATATCACTCATGACATCGCCATCATAGTTTTTGCATGCCCAAATAAAGCCGCCCTCAGAGCGAATAACACGCGCAACTGCATCATCTATAAGCATATAATAGTATGCTATCTTGCTAGCTTCAAAGCGCTCGCGATATTCGCGCTCGTAAATTTTCTGAAAAATATCCCTAAAACGCCTGTCGTAAATCTTTGATATCGTATCCTTTGTGGCAAACCAAAGGTCTTGTTTAGTGTCTAATGCATAGCTAAAGCAAGAATGAGCGAATGATTTTATCGAGGCATCTGTGTTGTGAACACCCTGAACAATACCAGTTGGATCAGTAGTCTCTATAAAATCATGTACCAAAACGCGTTTGCTTAAACCCCCGCCGGGAGCGGTTGCAACCAATTCCACTTTGGCATTGCCTAACATGTGGTCTATAAGAATCTCTACTGACTTATAAATGTCACCATAAGCGTGACGCGCAATTGTAATGGGCTGTTTCCAAGTGGGAATGTATGGCGTAATACCACTGGCAATAATGGGTGCGCGAAAAACTGTCCCATCTAAAATCGCTCGAATAGTGCCATTTGGAGACTTATACATCTGGCTAAGCCCATACTCTTGCACGCGCTCGGCATTTGGAGTAATGGTTGCGCATTTTACGCCAACACCAAGCCTGGCAATAGCCTGTGCGGCTTCGGTGGTAATCTTGTCGCCGGTAGCTTCGC
>JAIRQA010000126.1 GCA_031256715.1 Coriobacteriales bacterium
GGTTTAACAATGCTTGTATTTACCCAACTTGCTGCAGTTGATACTGCTTGAGCTATAGCGCCAAAGATTCCCCATTTACCTGTGGGGTCTTGATGCATTAGTGGGTTTGCATAAGCATATAGATAACGATTTAGGCTAAGGGGGTTATCGGTTGTGCCTAGATAACTGTCTTGTGTAATAAAGCGTGAAGATGAAACATCTAAGTAGCGAACGTCATAACGCGCGCAAGGAGACACACAACCAATAGCGCATGCCGCACGCAGGGGAGCACAGGCCACTAACATGTTCAGGGTGAACCAATGGTGAACCAAGGGCGAGCAGAAAGTGAGCAAAAGGTGAAGCAAGAGCGAGCAGAAAGTGAGCAAAAGGTGAAGCAAGGGCGAATTTAAGAATGCATTTAATGAACTAAATGGCACCAGCAGAGCTTTAAACAGTTTAACAAGAGAAAGTTGGCGTTACGTGCTTTTAGAAAATGGACGAGGAGCACTCCAAGGGGTTGAAAAGTGCTCCTCGCTAAAAAATGTGGAAGACAGAGCAGAGATGGAGGGGTTGGGGTTGGCTCTCTCTTCGCACCAGATATGGCTAGCTCATTAATTATGACAACTATTACTAATGATGGTGACGACTGCCTAATTGTGCCCGATTCAGTGTCTACATCATGACCTTCATTGGCATTAGTACTAGTGTCAATGTTGGTGTTCTTTTGTTAACGAATATCATATTAACAGGAATCGTCAGTCATTCAACCAAGAATAAAGAACAATATGATGAATAGCACTAAACATATGAAAACATTGTTGTTACTCCTAAGCCATCTGAAGTAACGATTGCGCTAAAATATCATACGAAAGTGCGGCATCTGAAACCTTAACACTTTCATTCATTGTTGTACGAGTAGTTTTCATGAAATATCACTAAGAATACACGCGGCAACAGAGATGCAACAAGACCGTCAGCAGGCGCAAAAAAGGTGGTAAAAATTTTTACGATTACTCGCTTGCAATACGCTAGATATATATAATTAAGCGCAACAAAGAAGGGATTCAAAAATGGCTGATTTGCTCTACAAGCTACAAGTGCCCATAATACGAATGTTGTCGCCTCGCAAGATCTTCTCAAAAAATTGCACTGAGCTTTCACAGTGGTTCGCTGATGCCAAGGGTACGTCTTTGCGTACGGTTAAAATCCCTGCATGGATAAAAAAGAGCTTTGTTTGCAAAGAGCAGAAAATCGCTGGCTGCAATTGTCCTATCATCGAGCCTCGCACAGGTTACAAGCCAGGCGCACCAGCAGTGCTTTTTATTCACGGTGGCGGCTTTTTAATAGAAGCGGCGCCAGTTCACTGGATTGCTGCCGCAACCATTGTTCGCAAGACAGGAGCGCAACTTTGGTTTTGCAGCTACCCTCAATTGCCAGAGGCAACTTTCTATGAATCGACCGATGCTGTGCTAGTATGCTATTATGCTATGAAAGCTCATTTTGCATCTGTGGGCTTATCTGACACTCCTATTGTGTTTGTTGGGGACTCTGCCGGCGCATATCTTGCAATTACAGCAACACGCTCGTTAATTGCCGCAAAACAAGGAGCAAACCAAGGCCTACAGCAAGGCGAAACTCAAGGTGAAGATCAAGGCGTAGCACAAGGTGAAGCTCAGGACGTAGATCAAGGCGTAGCTCAAGGCGTAGATCAATGCGAAAGTGCGGGTCATGATGTTAACTTAACTACAGAAGCAAATATTGCTAATACCACAGACATTCCTGCCGTAACAGATATACCTGATCGTTTAATACTCATATCGCCGCCAACATGCATTGTTAATAACCCGCTAGTTAAAGAACAAATGCTGGCAATTGCGCCACGCGATTTAATGATACCCATTAGTTTGCTAGATACTCTACAAAAAATGATGGCAGCACAAGATACGCGTGATGACTTCTTCCTAATGCCACTAGAAGGAAGCTGCAAAGGCTTCCCTCCCACAGCAGTTTATTGCGGCAGCGAAGAAATTTTTTACCCACTTATGCCTGACTTTATAAAGCAGTTGCGCGCCGCCAATGCCCTAATTGGGTTTTATCCGGGAAATGGTCTTTGCCATATTTACCCATATGTTCCCAGCTCCTTAGACTGTCGTCGTGCACTACTGCATATTTGTAAGCTTATCTCAGAAACAACATGCTCTGTGCCTAAAGCCTAAAGCCTAAAGCCTAATTGGTTTCATTAGTCCTTGCGTTTGCTTAAAAATGGAAACGTGATGGCTTTTGTGGGACAGGCATCGGCACAATCGCGGCACTTAGAGCAATCGTTAAGCGAATTAGATGCGTCTTTCTGGCGCCGAGGATCTAGTTTTTCCTTCTTACAGGCATCGCGGCACCTAGAACAATGCGTGCCGTGTGAGCTTTCTAGGCACAGCTGCTTATTTACTTGCGGCCTAAAGAAACGATTTAAATTAGCAAATAGTGAAATTAGGGCACCCAAAGGACAAATGCGTGCACACCACTTTCTTAACACCAACAACTCTAAAGCTAGAATTGCCGGAAAAACCAACAATGCCCATGTCGCCTCACCAAAACCAAAAAGTCTGTATAGCACCATCAGGGTAGCAAATGAAAGACCTATGGGGCAAACAAGACAAAAAACCGGAAAGCCAAAAATAGCTGCCGAAAGCAAAGAACCACCCAAAACCAGATGTTGCGACCTAAGTTTTGGCAAATGGCGCTTCTTTGTGCTAGCGACACTGGCACAAATCTCTGCATTAGCGGCGCTGGCACAAATCTCTGCGTTAGCGACACTGGCACAAATCTCCGTTTCGGCAGCGCTGGCACAAATCTTAGCGTTAGCGGCGCTGTCGCAAATGTTAGCGCCTGCGACGTTCGCAACACTTTGTTCTGCATCAGAAACATCTTGTGCGGCATTGGCAACATCCTTAGAGTTATCGGCACAGTCTTTATAAGCAAACGTCTCGGAGTTAAGTCTGACTTTGTTACTAGAAGCTAGTGCGACTTCGCTACCAGAAGTAAGTGCACCTTCATCGCAAAAAGCTAGTGCGCTGTTGTCGTTAGATACCAATGCACAATCGCCACCAGAATTAAGTTCTTTCTTTTTTTTACGTGGCAAAACGCGTTGAATAAGTGGTATAGGGCACACCCAGCCACAGAATGCTTTGCCAAATATAAGTACAAGTACTATGGCAAAAGCAAAAAAGAACAGTGCGCGCAAAACAATAGATTTGTCGGCAAGGGCGGTTTCTAAGAAACCCAACGGACAGATCGCCGCAATAGCGCGAAATCCAAAAACAGAAAGATTGCCTATGTCTAAATTTGCCACATAAGATATTGTTGCAATAAATAAAACGCCAGTGGCAACAATGGTTCGGATAGTCTTAGCTTTCAGTCGCTTCATCACTTCTCCAAATAATTCGACGTTGCTGCCCCATAGCAGGCGCGCGCGATGGATCTATGTCTCTTACAGCCTGAACTGGTTTTACCGTAATCGCCCTGTCAGTTGCGCCGCTAATATAAGAGCCTGCCTTCATAGAAATACAGACATTTTCGCAAAGCCCACAACCGTTGCATTGTTGCGGTAAGACGCTGGGGCGGTTATGCGCGTCTAGCTCTATTGCGTTAAATGGACAGGCGTCAAAGCAGATTTTGCAGCCACGAAGCTGCCAAGCAAGACACCAGTCTTCAACCACAAATGCAGTTCCCAGTATAATTTCGCTAGCACTTGCTACTTCCGGCATCGCTAGTGCTTCCGTTGGGCAAATTTCAGCGCATAACGGACGACCGTCGTTACTAGCCTCGCAATAATCGCACCATCCTTGCTTAAAGTTAAAGGTTGGCGTGCGCACGTTAAGCAGACCGGTCTCTATCTTGGCTGGAACTAAAACTTTTTGAGGGCAAGCCTCCATGCATTTTGTGCATCGCAAACATCTGGCGATAAATGTATCTTCATCCTGACCACCCGGTGGACGGCAAACATCCTCACTGCCAAACGCTTGTATAGATGCTCCCAACGTGAGCATTGCAGCAGTGCCCCCTGCCCCTACAAGCAGGCTACGGCGCGTTAAGCCTGATTCTTCATTCACCCCTGACTCCATTTCGTTGCATTCCATTATTTCGTTGCATTCCATTATTTCGTTGCATTCCATTATTTCGTTG
>JAIRQA010000144.1 GCA_031256715.1 Coriobacteriales bacterium
CTCTTCCGATCTGTAGCTTGCCACGAGTGTGGACATGCTATTCAGCATGCAAAGAGCTACGTGCCTGCAAAAATGCGTGGTGCCATTGTGCCCGTTGTTAATTTGGCATCTAACCTCTGGATGATCGCCTTTCTTGCCGGCATATTTCTAAGCATGGTTGGACTCATTTATGTTGCTATTCTTATGTATATTGGTGTGATAATCTTTCAGCTTGTTACATTGCCAGTAGAATTTGATGCTAGCAAGCGAGCATTAGCGTATATCAACATGTATGGCTATCTTCCTGCCAAAGAAGCTGCCGGTGCCAAAAAGGTACTTAACTCGGCCGCTATGACTTATGTGGCAGCAGCTTTGGCATCTTTGTTGCAGTTAATTTATCTGCTGGGTTTGGCACGCCGTTAGCAACGACTTCGATAGCTTAATAACCTTGAAATACGCGATATCAATTAATAAAAATTATAAGAATAAGACGCACGCAATTTCGCTAGGCACAACTTTAGCGCAAAACAGCGTGTATAACCAATGCTGCATTAAGGCAAATTTAACGACCGTTACAGGTGCATCTCTTTGACTGGCGTGTCACCCATAACCGTTACTCAGGCATTAATGCAAGCCAAAACTGTCTTAGAACAGGTTGGCTGCCATGTTGTTGGCGAGATCAGCGAGATTGCAGATAAACCAGGCTACAAAGCGATCTACTTTACTCTGGCTGACGAGCATTCGGCACTGTCATGCTTGATGTGGCGCAGCCAATTTGACCAACTGCAAATCAGCTTAGAGCGCGGTATGCTGGTAGAAGTCAGTGGCCGCTTTACACTTTATGCTGCAAAAGGGCGCATGAATTTCATGGTAATGTCTATGAAACTTGCGGGCGAGGGAGCTTTGCGCATGAAAGTTGCCCAGCTTGCTAAAAAGCTAGAGTTCGAGGGTCTCATGGATCCAGATGCTAAACTCAAGTTGCCGCGCCTGCCTATGCGCATAGGGCTTGTTACATCTCCCCGCGGTAAGGCCGTTCATGACGTTTTGCGAACTTTGCGTCGCCGTTTTCCTTTAGCAGAAGTCGCTCTTGCAGGCATCACCGTAGAAGGTACAAATGCCGTAACTGAAATTATTAAAGGGATAACTTCTTGTGTCGAGAAGAACTGTGACGTGCTTTTGCTGGTACGCGGCGGCGGTTCTTATGAGGATTTAATGCCTTTTAATGATGAGCGCTTGGCGCGCGCGATAGCCGAGTGTCCTATACCTATTGTTACGGGTATAGGGCATGAGCCAGACACCACAATAGCGGATATGGTTTCTAGCGCTAGAGCGTCTACGCCTACAGCAGCTGCCGAGCGCGTTGTTCCTGATGCGCTAGAACTTTCCGCTCGCCTTGTTGCTCTTCAGACGAGGTTGGCGATGCGCTTGCGCGCGAACCTCGATCTGGCTTCTGCTCGCTTAGCAGCTTTGCGTAAGCGCGCCCTATTTAAAGACCCAAATGCTCTGTTTGCTTCCTATCATTTTTCTCTGGAACAAAGCGCACTGCGTCTGCAACAGAGTATACCTCTGCGTATGCAGGCAGATAAACTTTTACTAGAATCACAAAGGTTAAAGCTTTTAAGAATAGGCAACGCGATCTTAAATCAGCCTTCATCGGCAATTTTGCTAATGGCAGCGAAGCTAGAGAGTTTGTCGCCTCTTGCGGTTTTAACCAGAGGATATGCTGCTGCATACGATGTTGATGGTAAGGTTGTGTGTTCTATACGTGGCGTAAACGTAGGTGACGAGCTACGCTTGCGCTTGCGCGATGGCATATTAACAACTTATGTTGCAGATAAGCATGATGAAACAAGCAAAGTGTAACAAGCAAAGTGTAACAGGCAAAGTGCAACAAGCAAAGTGCAACAAGCAAAGACAGGCTAACGGATGAGGCACCAATTGATACACCTTTTGATGTTGCCAAACAAAGCACTGCTTTTGTTAGTAAAACCACAGATATAAACGAGCTTAATTAAAATAGCGCACACTTGGTAGAGCGCATGCGTTTTAAGTTAGTAATAGCACAGATGAAAGCGAGCAGAAATGAGCGATAATTTTATGGTTAATGAACATGCAGACGAAAAGGTTTTCGAGCAGGCTGACGAAAAGGTTACCGAACAAACTTTCGCACAGACAACCGAGCAAGCTTATCGTCAGCAGTCTAAAGAAGAACCTAGAAGTTTTTTGCTAATGAGCGAAGAGCTTGAGGGTATTGTGCGCCAGTTAGAAGGCAACCAGCTAGAGTTAGAACAAAATCTGCTGTTGTATGAGCGCGGCGTGCATTTATTGCGAGATCTGCAAAAACAGTTGGATGAGGCAGAGCAGAAAGTTACCGTTCTTCTTGGGCAGATCGAGTCAGAAAACGATGAGGCAACAGATACAACACTTAGTTAGATAAGCAATCAGGGTAAGTAGTTACGAAAAAGTAAATTAAGAATCGCTAACAAGAAAAGGAGAGGAAATGAGCAACAAGCCAGACTGCATTTTTTGTAAGATTGCAGCCAAAGAGATACCAGCAGAGATAGTATACGAGGATGATAGCATAATAGCATTTGAAGATGCTAATCCTCAAGTTCCCGTACATACATTAATCATTCCCAAAGATCATTACGACAGCATAGCCGATAACGTTCCATCAGAACTATTGGCAAAGATTTTTAGCAATGTCGCGAATGTCGCCAAGATTAAAGGTGTGCGCGAAAGTGGCTTTCGTACAGTTGTTAACACTGGTGACGAGGGTGGGCAAACCGTACATCATTTGCATGTGCACATACTTGGAGGTGCTGCGCTGCCCATACATATGGGTCCAGCAGATTAAGATTAGGTTTTAAAAACCAACTAATTATTTTTTAATTAAGTTTTAAGTTAGCTTTTTAGAAGTAAATCTAAAAGTAGTAAATACAAAAAACCAATAGGGAAAGGTAGCTCATGAAAATTCTTGTTCTAAATGCCGGAAGTTCCTCACTTAAATACCAGCTAATAGATAGCGACAGCGAGATGGTGCTAGCCAAAGGGCTTTGTGAACGCGTTGGATCTAGCAACAGTTTTCATAAGTATGAGATTGCCGCAAATGAAAATTGCAACAGCTATAACGAATACAAAGACGATATCAGTCTTACCAGCCATCACGATGCCGTTGCCGCTGTATTGGCGGCTATTACAGACGCAGAAACGGGTGCAATTGCAAGTCTGGAGCAAATTGACGCCATTGGCCATCGTGTTGTGCACGGTGGCGAGTTTTTTAGCGAGTCTGTACTAATAGACGAACAGGTAATTAAGTGTATTGATGAGTGCTCTAGCCTAGCGCCATTACATAATCCCGCTGGCTTGATGGGTATCTATGCTTGTAATGACTTACTTGCCGGTAAGCCTCAAGTTGCTGTTTTTGACACCGCCTTTCATCACTCAATGCCACAAAAAGCCTATATCTATCCTTTGCCCTATGAACTTTATGAATCAAAGCGAATTCGCCGTTATGGCTTTCATGGCACATCGCATCGCTATATTGCCCAGCGCGCTGCCAAGGTGCTTCAGCGTGAGCTTTCTAGCCTAAGATTGATCACTTGCCATTTGGGCAATGGTTGTTCGATAACAGCTGTTAATAAGGGAGTCTCGGTAGACACCAGTATGGGATTTACGCCACTTGAAGGTCTAATGATGGGAACTCGCTCGGGCTCTATAGATCCAGCAATTGTTACATACCTAATTGACGAGGCAAAAATGACTTCTGCTGAAGTGGCAGACTTAATGAACAAAAAATCTGGTCTCTTGGGCGTTTCGGGTATCTCAAACGATCTTCGCGATGTTCGTGCTGCAGCCGAGGACGGTAATGAGCGTGCTATTTTGGCATACGAAATCTATGCCAATGCTGTAAAGAAATATATTGGTGCTTATACATTTGCCATGGGCGGTGTAGATGCCGTGATTATTGCTGGTGGTGTTGGCGAGAATTGCGATCGCATGCGCAGGATGATTTTTGAAGGTCTAGAGCATTTAGGTTTAGTTGTAAATCAGGAGCGCAATTTGGCGCGTGGAGGTGAACGAAAGATATCTGCAGATGAATCTGCTGTGCAAATCTTTGTCATCCCCACAAATGAAGAGTTGATGATAGCCAGAGATACTGTAGCAATGGTTTCGTCCTAACTTGCAAAACAGTTAAGTTGCAAGACCCATAAGCAGCGAAAGTTATCTGCCTGAAGCTGACATGGTTTCGTCCTAACTTGTTAATGCTTGTTGTAAAATTTTTGGCGACCACAGAAACATAAATCTTTGTGGTCGCCATTTTACGACTGCCATTATTTCAGGGTCGCCATTTTACGGCAGCCATTATTTCAAGGTCGCCATTTTACGACTGGTATTATTTACGCGACAGTGCCTGCCTGCACTGCTGTAATGGCTATAACCCCTACGATATCTTCTGCCGAGCAGCCGCGCGAAAGGTCGTTTACAGGCTTAGCAATACCTTGGGTGATAGGACCATAAGCTTCTGCTTTGGCAAGTCGCTGTGTTAGCTTGTAACCAATGTTTCCAGAATCTAGATCGGGAAATACCAAAACATTGGCGCGGCCGGCAACCGCTGATCCTGGCGCTTTAGAAGCACCTATTTCTGGGATAATGGCGGCGTCTAACTGAAATTCGCCATCTAAGGCAAGCTGGGGATTCAGATTTTTGGCTATAGTTACAGCCTCAGCTACTTTGCTCACAGATGGACTTTTTGCCGAGCCCATTGTTGAGTGAGAGAGCATTGCTACAATAGGTTCGTCTTCGAGCAAAGTTTTAAATGATGTCGCAGAGCTTAAGGCAATCTGAGCCAGTTGCTCGGAATCTGGGTGCTGCACAAGTCCGCTATCGGCAAAAATAAAGGCGCCTTCTTTACCTAAGTCGCAGTCTGGCACAACCATAACAAAAAAGGCCGAGACTAAGGTTGTGCCGGGTGCTGTTTTAAGGATTTGTAGGCATGGTCGCAAGACATCACTTGTTGCGTGTGCTGCGCCGGCAACCATACCATCGGCATCTCCTGCATGAACCATCATGACGCCATAATAAAGCTCATCTAGTACTAGCTTGCTAGCTTGCTCGTATGTTAGCCCTTTGTCCTTGCGTAATTCAAAAAGAATAGAGGCGTAATGTAACGTGTTAGAAGAATCTGCGGGGTCTATGATTTGTAGTTCAGATACATCTAAACCATGTGCGCCAATGGCGTCAGCGCTGCCAAGCACAACAACATCGGCAAAGCCCATCCGATTAACCTCAAGAGCGGCTTTAATGGTGCGGACATCTGCGCCTTCAGGCAAGACAATGCGTTTTTTGTTTGCGGCAGCGCGTTTGATGGTGCGTAAAAGGAAGTCACTCATTTTTTTGCTCACTTTCTGTTTGGTTACTGTTCTTAAGCCCCACCCCATGTCATCTAGAGGCGAGCGAAGCGAGAGCTTAAAGGTTCTAGTTCGCCAGACCGAAGTGTCAAAGACTTGAGCATTGCCGTCACGGCAATCTCTAGATGACGCAGTGGTGGGGCGTGAACAATAACTCTGTTTGAACCAGTTACATCATTAATTGTATTTGTTCGCTGACAGTTATTGGTTCCATACGCTACAATTATGTAAACCTAAATCCATGAAAGGTTGTAAAAATGCCAAAATTAACAAGAATTATTAACTGCAGTACAGAGCAGATTGAGCACGACCAGTTTTTAAACTTTGACGCCATAGTCGTTGGTGCTGGCTTTGCTGGCAGCGTAACTGCTCGCGAACTTGCAGAGCGCAACAACATGCGTGTTGCCGTCATAGAGCAACGTTCGCACGTTGGTGGCAACGCCTACGATCATCTTGATGGCACAGGAGTGTTGGTGCATGCCTATGGGCCACATATCTTTCATACCAACGATAAAAGAGCATATGACTATCTAAGTCGCTTTACAGATTGGTATGATTATCAACATCAGGTATTAGCAGACATTCATGGCACATATACGCCAGTGCCATTTAATTTTAATTCTATCGAGAAACACTTCGAGCCCAAAAAGGCAGTCGCACTTATAGATAAACTTATAAACA
>JAIRQA010000019.1 GCA_031256715.1 Coriobacteriales bacterium
ATTGCCATGCAGATAATCAACGGCGAGATTAGTGACCCGAAAGAGATAGAGTTGACACTTGACTATATGCTCGATTACTGCTATGACGACAAGGTGTTGGCATTATATAGGCGAGTATGCCGAAGCCTGTATGATCAATACCCCGAGATTGTATATAATGCCGTGATGAATTACAAAGACGTGTGGGACAGTTCAGATGACGGAGGTGAGGCTGAATGAAATTCCAGTTCAAGATTCAGCCGTTCCAGACTGAGGCCGCTGAGAGTGTTGTGCGCGTGTTTGCGGGTCAGCCGAACGTCGGCGCGTCAAAATACCGTCGCGACATCGGAAGCGAGAAAAAACTCAGTGAGGACGAGCGTGTAGAGCGCAGAGGCTATATGGCACTCTCATACGCTACTTTGTCTGAAGAGAAAAAGCAGGCGGTCGAGGAAGAGTACGAAGCCGCCTACCGCAACGAAAATGTGGCGCTTTCCAGTGATGAGCTTCTGAAGAATATCCACGCCGTACAGACGGCGAACAACATCAAGTATTCATCCGACATCGCTGCCGGGCTGGGCGCGGTGTCACTTGATGTGGAGATGGAAACCGGCACCGGCAAGACCTATGTCTACATCAAGACCATGTTCGAACTGCACAAGGCATACGGCTGGAGCAAGTTTATCGTGGTTGTGCCGTCCATCGCCATCCGCGAGGGCGTTAAGAAGTCGTTTGAGATGCTTGAAGAACACTTCATGCAGATTTACGGGCTGAAAGCGCGGCACTTTGTTTACAATTCTGGTAACCTGCACCAGCTCGACGAGTTTTCGCAGAACAGCGGTATCAACGTTATGATTATCAATACGCAGGCGTTTAACACTACGATGAATGAGGACAAGAACGCCCCCGGCAGAAGCGGTAACGAGGCGGCGCGTATCATCTACACTAAGCGCGATGAGTTCGGCAGCCGCCGCCCGATAGACGTCATCAAGGCCAACAGACCCATTATCATCCTTGACGAGCCACAGAAGATGGGCGGCACAGCGACGCAAAACGCCCTGAAAAAGAACTTCAACCCGCTGTTCAGCCTGAACTATTCAGCTACGCATAAGACGAGCCACAATCTTGTCTATGTTCTTGACGCGCTGGACGCTGTTAAGAAGAAGCTGGTCAAGAAAATTGAGGTCAAAGGCTTTGAACTGAAAAACCTCGGCGGCACGAACCGCTATATGTATCTTGCTGCCATCGTCTTAAGCCCCAAGAAGCCGCCTCGCGCAAGGCTTGAATTTGAAGTGAGTCGTGCGGCGGGTTCGCCCAAACGCGAGACCCACCTGCTTAATGTGGGTGACAGCCTCTATACCGCCTCAAAGAACTTAGAGGAATATCGTGGCGTCTCCATCGCCGAAATAGACCCGATAAGGGCGATGGTCACGTTCAGCAACGGCGGCACGCTCACGGCAGGCGAAGCCAGCGGCAACGTGAACGAGAATGACATACGCAGAATCCAGATTAGAGAGACCATCAACTCCCATTTTGACAAAGAGGAGAAGTTGTTCGAGCAGGGCATCAAGTGTCTGTCGCTGTTTTTCATCGACGAAGTGGCGAAATACCGCCAATACGGCGAGGACGGCGAGGAAATTCTCGGCGAGTACGGCTGCATCTTCGAAGAGGAATACACCGCTGCGTTAAACGAGCGGCTGACGCTGTTTCCGACTGCATACCAAACTTATTTGCACGGAATTAACACTGCCGACACGCACAGGGGGTATTTCTCCATAGACAGAAAAGGTCGCGCTATTAACAGCACGGTCAGGCGCGGCTCTAACGAGTCTGATGATATTTCGGCTTACGACCTTATTCTCAAACGCAAGGAAGTCCTGCTCTCGTTTGAAGAGCCGACACGGTTTATCTTCTCCCACTCCGCTTTGCGCGAGGGTTGGGATAACCCGAATGTCTTCCAGATTTGCACCTTGAAGCACTCCGACAATGCCACCGCAAAGCGTCAGGAGGTTGGTCGCGGCCTTCGTCTTTGCGTCAACAACGATGGCGTTCGTCAAGATGCGGAGGTCTGCGGCGAGACGCTGGTGCAAAGCATAAATATGCTCACTGTTGTGGCGAGCGAGAGTTACGCAGGCTTTGTCGCCGATTTACAGAGCGAAATTGCGTCTGACCTCTACGAGCGCCCAACGAATGTGAGCATGGACTACTTTAACGGTATGACGGTTTACATAAAAGAGGACAATCCGCACACATTCACAGAAGCCGAAGCAAGGATGGCCTACCACTACCTTGTCCTGAATGGTTACGTGGACGACAATGGCGATGTTACAGACGCCTACAGAATCGCTGCCGAGACAGACAATTTTGCTCCAATGAAGCCGGAAATCGCCCATCTTGCCAGTGGCGTACACAAACTGGTGCGGGCTATCTTTGACCCGTCAATCCTCAAAGGCATGGTGGGCAATGGCCACGAAACCAAGGTCAAGGACAACCCGCTTAACGAGAACTGGGCAGCGTTTAAGGATTTGTGGGAGCGGATAAACAAGCGATATGCCTACACCGTGGAGTTTGACGGCGACGAACTTATCAAAAAATCCATTACCGCTATTAACACGGAGCTATATGTGGCGCGACTTTCTTACACCCTTACCAAGGGGTCACAGGAAGGCACTGACTTTACCGTAGAACGTACCGAAACCAAAGAACTCGGGCGGGCGCATGGCGGGGTTGCCGCATACGACCTTATTGGCAAGATTTCCGCAGGCACCAGCCTCACCCGGCGGACGGTCACGGCAATACTTGACGGCATCAGTAAAGAGAAACTATTGCTGTTTTGCGAGAACCCCGAAGAGTTTATAGCCAAAATCGTGGTTTTAATAAACAAGCAGAAAGCCTCTGTGGTCGTAGAGCATATCACCTACGCCCCAAGCGCCGAGGAGCCGTACTCGCAGGACATCTTCAACATGAGCCGTGCCTCTGAAGAGTACTCAAAGGCGTTTCGGGCAAAACACGCCATACAGGATTATGTCTTTACGGACGGCTCGGCTACAGATAGCGTCGAGCGCCGCTTTGCCAAAGACTTGGACGACGCCGATGAGGTAATCGTCTACGCCAAGCTGCCAAGGGGGCTGCGAGGGTTCTATATTCCAACGCCCGTGGGCAACTATTCGCCAGACTGGGCGATTTCCTTTAAGAAGGATGCCGTCAAGCACATCTTCTTCATCGCCGAGACCAAAGGCACGATGGACAGCCTTGAGCTGCGCCCAATCGAACAGGCCAAGATAAGTTGCGCCAAAAAGCTTTTCAACGAAATAAGCACCACGGGCGTGAAGTATCATGATGTAGATAGTTACCAGAGTTTGCTGACGGTGATGAAAACACTCTAATGGCGGCTCCTGAACAAACCTATGCACATGAAGTAGTCACGAACAAATGGGAGCGTGGGGTTGATAACCTCCATGTCGGCCTGAACAAACCTATGTACATGAAGTAGTCACGAACGAGAGGAGGCATAGCAATGGAATCATCAAATGCAACAGCATCTGCCTTTGGCTCGTCAGTTATCATAAAGGCCGCAGGCGGCAAGCCTATTCTTGGCACATGGCAAGGCGTGTATTTCTGCGAGTTCGACGGGCAAAGGAGCCGCAAGTTCTATGTGAAAGCGATGGATGGCTGAGAGAAGCATGAACATAGCCAAAACAGGCGTAACTACAGATACAAGCAGAATCATTGTTCGCCTCATACGGGAATCGGAGTATGGCGTGTTGCCTGATTTCCTCTACCTTGCCATCTTCTTAGCCGCCGGCGCAGAACCGCCATCGCGAGACATTATCAAGAAGCCTGAGTTTGCAATTTATATTGACAGCTTTGGCGGCGAGGAGGACTGCGGCGTTGTCGCAGAGCTTGACGGCAAAATAGTGGGAGCAGCTTGGACGCGCATAATCCCCGCGTACGGCCACGTTAACAATGCGACACCGGAACTTGCGATATCTGTGCTGTCCGAGTTTCGCAACAGCGGAATAGGCACACAGCTGATGAGGCGACTCTTTGAATTGCTGGCAGAGCGCGGCTATAAGCAGACATCACTCGCTGTGCAAAAGGAAAGCCCGGCAGTACGCTTTTACAAGCGACTGGGGTATGAGAGCATGAGCGAAAGCAAAGGGGAGTTTATTATGGTTAAATCATTGGCCGAATCTGCCGAAAGCATCGTTTAGGTGCTTGCGGGTCTTCAGAAACAGAGTTTTTCTTCGCACACCTGATATGTGACAAGCAAGGTCACAAGCATGTATGGGTAGAGAATGTGCGGGCGACCACAGGTCGCCCCTACGAAGTGCGTCTAGTTTAACCATGCGGGCGACCACAGCTCGCCCCTACGAAGTGCGTCTTGTTTAACCAAGCGGGCGACCACAGCTCGCCCCTACAGCTTGCTGCAATTGATTGTCACATTAACATGAAGATCTTGTGTTTAAAGAGTTATAATTTAATAGATGCTGGCAAGCGCCGGTAAACGTCTATAAACATTGGCAAGCGTTGGCAAATGTTTACAAGCGGCTACAGCTATTTGCAAGTGTTTTAGCAAGAAGAAGTGTGCGTGCAGGGAATAAGTTAGTAGGTAAGCGAGTATAAATGATAGTATGCTAGCATGTATTTAAGATAGCTTGATACCTTAAGAGCATGATAGCAAAATATCTAGCAACTTACCTACTGGCAATCTAACTAAGTAGCAGCCTAGCTGGCAATCTGGCTAGAGTGTACATTAGCAAGAATAAATGGGTTTTTACAACAGTAGAAAAGGAGAACAAATGGGAGAGTTAAAAAGTAAAGGTGACACAAGCACCAACCATCAAGGCGACGATCTAACAGATTGGAGCAACCAAAACAAGCAAGCAAATCAAACAAAGCAATCACTCCAAAACCGCACTCAAACCGACCAGGGCAACCAATGCTGCGGCCAAAGCAATCAAACAAAGCAATCACTCCAAAACCGCACTCAAACCGACCAGAGCAACCAATGCTGCGATCGAACCAACCAAACCAACCTAAATGACAAGGCAACTTTAGGTGTCACGCGTCGAGATTTCCTAAGCGGTGCGGCAATTGGTGCCGCAATAGGTGTGGCAGGTGTGGCCATGACAGGGCTTGCGGCATGCGCTCCCTCTAACACAAACAATGCTAGCGCAGGCGCATCCACTACAACCACGAGCGGTAATACTTCTGGTGCAGCTGTTCTGGATACTGAAAAATACCCTGCTCTTGCCGACAGCCGCAACCCCATAGACTGGCTAGGAACACCACCAAATATAAAGCCGTCTGACTGCAAAGAAACAGTAGAGGCAGACGTTGTTGTTATAGGCGCTGCTGTTGCCGGCGAGCTGGCAGGTTATGGAGCCGTAAAAGAGGGAGCCAAAGTTGTGATGTTAGAGCGCAATGGCACAGCGCACATTAGCGGAAGTGGCATTGGCTTTTCTAACTCTAAGTACCAGATAGAACAAGGATTACCAGAGATTGACAAATACGAGCTATTTCAGCGAATATTTAATCAGTTAGAGGGTCGCTGCGACCAGGGCTTATTGGCCAGTTGGGTATGGCACAGTGGTGCTGTCTTAGACGAATTAGAAGAAGTTGTCTTGCAGCCTGCGGGTTTGCCAGGCACTGCTTCCGGCGAGCTTGAGGGCGAGGGCAAAAACCGCGAGATTCTGCAAAATCTTGCGAGCCATGTGAACTTTGATGACACAGGCGGCGACAATTTAGAGGTCTTTAATAATGTTATTCATGATTGGATAGAAAAAAATGGCGGGCAAATTGTTTATAACACCACCGCCAGAGTTCTTACTCAAGATGATGATGGCACGGTCACAGGTGTTATAGCGCAAAACAAAGATGGCGACTATATATACTATAAAGCCGCAACAGGCGTTGTTGTTGCCACTGGTTCTTATGGCGGCAACGAAGACATGATGCGCGCCTTTGCTAACCCATGGTTGGCCGAATATGCAAAAAATTATGGCATCTACAATGCCCGCGTTACCGATACCGCCCCCATTACCACCGACGAGAAAATGGATGATGGCACCGGTCATAAAATGCTATGTTGGGCGGGTGCCGTTATGGAGCAAACCGACCCATCTTTTCAGTCTTGGGAGGGTAGTGGCTATTGGTGGTGGCCATTTTTGCACGTTGACACTACCGGCAAACGCTTCAGAAATGAGTCGTCTTCGTGGCTTGATCACACTCACCTGATTGCCGAGCTGCCTGCTGGTGTAAATTACTACTGGCAGATTTTACCCACCAACGATTTCGAGATGCCAAGTACGCTTATGCCTTTACCATTTAGAGTTTGGGGAGAAAACGTTAACGCCCACGACGAGGTTTACGTTGCCGATACTATAGAAGAACTTGCCGAGAAGATCGATGTTGATCCCAAGGTATTGCGCGCCACCGTAGATCGTTATAACGAGATTTGTGCCAGTGGCATAGACGATGATTTTTGCAAGCAACCCAAGTATCTAGATCCTGTTGATGACCCACCATATCAGGCTGTAAAAGCAACCATAAACTTTTATTGTACATCTAGTGGAGTAAAAATTGATCGCTTCTGCCGTGTTTTAGACAAGGATTGGAACCCAATTAAAAATCTCTTCGCTGCCGGTAACACAGTAGGTTGGCGTTTGGGTAGCGGTTACCAAATGACCGTTGGCGGGCTTTGCAATGGCTGGGCATTCTTTCATGGTTATGTTTCCGGCAAGGTTGCCGCAAACCCCAATTGGTCATTTGAGGATATTGGCAAGTAGGACTGCTCCGGCAGGCGCTTGCTTGCGGTCTTGCGAAAGGCTTGCGGCAGGCGCTTGCTTGGTTCTTCTCAACATAAAAAATGACTATGCGACCATCAACTCAGTTTGCGCCAGCCGCCTGCCAAGTTCTTCTGTGCATAAAAATATTAATCTCTAAGCTTTACCCTTAGCTCTTCGGCGCGAGCAAAAACGCGTTGAGTGTCTATGCTATGGCGGTGCTGACCATCGTAGACTATGTTGCCACCTATCATTGTCATGAGGATGTTTTCGCGTGTTGCTGTATGTACGATGGCAGAATTGGGGTCGTGTGTGGGGACCTGGCTAGAATTTGAGAGGTCAACGGCTATGATGTCGGCACACTTTCCTTGTGCCAGCGAACCGGTTTGGTCGTCTATGCGAAGTGCTCGCGCCGCGCCAAGTGTTGCCAGATAAAGCATCTCGGCAGCAGCGGGAAATTCTTTGCGAGAACCTAGTGCGCGCGCCAACAAAAGGTTTAGTCGCATCTCAGAAAGTGGGTCTGTTGCATCTACGGCAGCAGGGGAGTCGGTACCAATGCCTACGCGCAGTCCGGCCTGCGTTAGTTTTGCTAAAGGAGGCACGCCCATGGCAAGTTGAGCATTGCAACGTGCGCAGACGGCAACCGCTATGTCGCGTTCAACCAATTTGCTGATGTCATCATCATCTACGTGTACGCAATGAATAGCCATGACGTTTGGCGCGTCTAATACTCCCCAATTAAGAATATAGCGAACAGGACTTACACCTGTTGCCAACCACGGCGGCATATCTATGCCATAGCCACGCTCTTGCTCGGTTGAATGCACAGAAAAAGGCGATGAGCCATAGCGAATGAATTCATACTCTTCACGACTTCCCGCTAAATGCAAGGCTACAGGTGTGCCATCGGCGGCAAAGTTAGCGATACCCTCGAAGATATGTGGATGGCAATTGTAAAGCGCAGCGGGAGCGATTCCTATTTGCAGGCGACCCTCACAGCAGTTTTGCGACTGTTCGCGCCACGAGCTAATGTCTGACTTTGCAGCTTGCAGCTCGTTTTCTATCTCGTGCCTATCCATAGTGCCTACCTCGCGATAGATTATCCCGCGCATGCCAACTGCCTGCGCCGCCCGCAAAGACGCGCCGGTTTTAGAGATGTCGGCAATCGTAGTTATTCCGGAACGCAAAGCTTCCATGGCGCCTAAAAGTGCCGAATCCTCCCAATCTTGCGGCGCAAAGAGCTTTTCGTGTTGGGCGATGTGCAATTTCCAGGCGGCATAAGGCGAGTCATTTATCAGCCCGCGCATCGCCGAATATTCTAGATGGGTGTGCGCGTCTACAAAACCAGGCATAATGGCGCCAAGCCCAAAGTCCAGCGTTTCTTCTTCCGGATATCTGGTTTTAAGCTTTGTAGCATAGCCAATTTCTGCAATCACACCGTCGCGCACTAAGACGGCACCATTTTCTATTGGGGCCGAGCAAACGGGAATCACGTAGCGGGCAATAAGTAGCACAATAGCCTCCTAGCTTAATAGCATAATATATATGTCGAGAAGTACAAAACAATCGTAAAAGACATGTAACTGGCAGCTAAAGGCGCTCAAGCTTCAAGCAGCGCGAGTCACCAAAACCTCTTCGCCTGCAAGGCAGCGCGAGGCGTTCATGTTTCAGGCGGCGCTAGGTGCCTTGTATCAGGCATCTAAAGGCGCTCATGTCTTTAAAGTCTATTCTACCACCAACCTGACTTTTTCTTGTTTGCCACTTATTTGCCAACTTCATCATGTGTCGCCATGACACATGATGGTTCAAGCAATGGTAGAATCTCATAATGCAAAGAAAACCGATGCTCATAGAAGTACTATTAATGGTAATCATCGCCTTGGTCGTTGTTATCATAGGTATTACCTTGGTAACCAGTGGACACTGGCTTACAGTTTTTGCCTGTGTGGTTGTAATTGCGGTTTGTCTCTTTTTTGTGGCGCGCTTTACCTATGATCCAGATCGATTGCGTGCGCGCCAAAGCGAGCGAACCCTGCGATTGGCCACACAGACCTTGCCTTATATGCGTCAAGGACTTACTGTAGAGTCTGCTCAGGAGGTGTGTCGCCTTTTACTTCCAGCTACCATGGCTAATGCTGTGGCTATTACTAACCGCGAAGTTGTCATGGGTTTTGCCGGCGCCGAGCGCGATTCGCACCCTATAGGCTCACCCATCATTACCACAGCAACGCTTGCGGCACTGCGTGACAAGCAGATGCAGGTGCTAAACTCCGGCGATGATATTGGTTTTTCTGAAGGCTCGTCTAGTTTTAAGTCTGGCATTGTTGTGCCGCTAATGCTGCACGACGAACCAGTGGGTGTATTAAAGTTTTATTACCGTTTGCCGCATCGCATAGACGAGACTCAACAAGCTATGGCTCAGGGACTTGGCGCGCTTTTAGAGATGCAACTACAACTAGCCGAGTTAGAGCAACAGCGCGAGGTTGCCTCGCAAATGCGCATTAAAGCGTTGCAGGCGCAAATAAACCCACACTTTCTTTTTAACACCATTAATACTATTGCTTCACTAATACGCACAAACCCATCGCAGGCGCGTATATTGCTGCGCGAGTTTGCAAAGTTTTATCGCTCCACATTAGAAGGTTCTATGGATTTGATATCATTAGAACAGGAACGTTCGCAGACTTTGCGCTACCTTGGTTTTGAGATTGCTCGCTTTGGTGATGACCGCATTCACCTAAGCTGCGACATTGCCGATGAGCTAATGACCATGCCGGTGCCGGCATTTATTCTTCAGCCTCTTGTAGAAAACGCAGTTGCTCATGGTATGCGAGATGACCGCCCATTGCATATTAATATAGTCGCTAGCGTGCAAGATGGCATTGTAACTATTGTGGTTCGCGATGATGGCATAGGCATTGCCAAAGACGCGCAGCCACATGTTTTAGATGCCGCTCGCGAGCATGCTGGTGTCGCAATGACTAATGTTGATGAGCGGTTGCGCAGTGTCTTTGGCAAAAATGCCGGTCTTGCGGTACAATCTGAACTTGGAATTGGCACAACGATAACACTTACGCTAGGTCATTGGTCTGAAGAAGACCCTGACAGTGATAAGCAAGAGACTTACGAATAACAATGAAGCACGAATAACAATGACAAAGGAGATTTAGAAATGATTCGAGCAATTATTGTAGACGACGAAGCCCCAGCACGCTCTGAGCTTCGTTACCTTTTAGATGAAACCGGTCAGGTAGAGATTACCGCAGAGGCCACCAATGTACGCGAGGCAATCGAGCGCTTAAAGGATCGCGGCGCCGATGTAATGTTTTTAGACATTAATATGCCTGGCGCCAATGGCTTGCAACTGGCAGAGGCTCTAGGTCGTCTAAAGTATCCACCTGCAGTGGTTTTTGTTACCGCCTACAGCGAGCATGCTGCTAAAGCCTTCGATGCTAACGCCGTTGATTATTTGGTTAAACCTGTAGAGACTGAGCGTTTACTGCGCGCACTTGCCAAGGTTAAGACCTACGCCAGCCAATTTAGCAAAGAGGACATGACCGAGCGTATTCCTGTTGAGAAGAGCGGCAAAAAACTTTTGGTGGCGACATCTAATATTCGCTACATTATGGCAAAGGATGACTATTCCTATTTGCATACAGACTCCGACCGTTATCTTTCTACAGTGTCTTTGGCACAGCTAGAGAGCAAGTTGGAACAACATGGCTTCTTTCGCGTACATCGCCGTTATCTGGTTAATTTGGCAGCTGTTGAGGAAGTGGCTCCACAATCTGGTGGATCGCTTTTGCTTACACTTTCTGGCGAGGATGAGAAGATTCCTGTGTCTAGGCGCCGAGTGGCATCATTAAAAAAGGCTTTAGGACTGTAAATATGGCAGCAAGTTGGACTGCAAGAAATAATAATAAGCCACACGAAAATGACGGAGAGAAAAGAATGTTAAAGAAGCGAGTCTTATGGTAGCGCGAAACCGCATCTGTAACCTTATAATCGACTCTTGCTGTGATCTGCCGGCAGATTTGGTGGCATCATATGATGTAGATCTGGTAGAGTTTACTTTTGCCATGAGCGACGGTGTGCATCTAGATGACCTTGGTGTTAGTATGTCGCACAAAGAGTTTTACGACCTAATGCGTAAAGGCGAGGAGCCAAAGACATCGCTAGTGCCATATCATATCTACGAAGATCGTTTTGAGCGTGCCGCAGCTAGCGGCGTGCCAACTGTTTATCTTGGTTTTACGGCTGCGCTTTCAGGCTCGCTGGATGTAGCGCGTCAGGCTGCGGCAGATGTTTTAAGTAGGCACCCTAATGCCGAACTTTATGTTGTTGATACCAAGTTGCCTTCAGCTGCCGAGGGGCTACTGGTTATGGAAGCCATGCGTCAGCTAGATCGCGGTCTTAGCGCACGTGAGGTTGTGGCATGGGCAGAAGAGGCTCGCTACTACGTTAATGGCTTTTTTACTTTGCTTAATTTAGACGCGTTGCAAAAAGGCGGACGCATTCCCGACATGGCAGCTGTTGTTGGCGCCAAGTTAGACATTAAACCTATACTGACCTATGACATAGATGGACGACTGACATTTTATGGGGTGGCGCGCGGACGCAAGAAAGCTTTAAAGCAGCTGCTGCAAATTTATCTAGAGCGCCGCGGCGATGACTACCTAGACACGGTGATTGTTGCTTCTGCAGATGCCAATAAAGAACAAAATGCTTTCGTTGAGCAAGTACTAAAGTTTTCTGGTGCAAATCTATCTGTTTGGCAAACGCAAATAGGTCCGGTGATAGGTTCGCATGTGGGACCAGGCATGATGGCTATAGTCTTTTGGGGTCCAGATAGGCGCAAACGCGTCTCACTTACAGATCGTATTGCCAATGCTGTAAGTCACAGAAATGATCAAAAAGATGAGGGGTCGTCGTATGACATCTGAAAGTCAAAGTGATGCCAAAGCTTCTCGTGCTCTGGCAAAAAATGTTGTTAGTGTTAAGAAAAACGATCGTAAAAGTGAGCAAATTTGTGGCAGCGAATGTGCTTGTGCTAGCGAGTCTAAATCTGTAGGCAAACAAAAGCGCGAAAGTAGACAAGCATATGACAATAAGCAAGATTTAGCTTGCAAAGTATTGTTTGTTTACGATAGCAAACGTGGAGCACAATTGGCAGAGCAACTGCTATCATGCGGACACGATGTTAATGCTTTTATTCCCGATTACGCTACCAACATCTCTCTAACATCTGCCCCACTAGTTACCGACCTTGCCATTGCTTTAAAAAATACGCACTACATTATTACCTTGCTTGTGGGTCCATCGGCATCTGAAGATGTACTTTTAGAGAAAAACGGCATCATTCAACAAGCACAAAGTGGTAGCTATATTGTAGATCTCTCGGTCTCGACCCCGCGCTTTGCTCGCGAGATGAATGCCTTAGCGGCTGTTTATGACTGCTTTTATCTTGATGCTCCACTTTGCGAAGATATTTCTTGTTCTGGTGGCACAAACGCTCGCATCCTCTTAGGAGGCGAGGAAGATTCTCGTGCAGCCGTACTTGGTCTGTTGGCTGATTTAAAAATTCAAGTTGTGCAAACTGGTGGTCCTGGAACCGGTGCTGCTTCTAAGGTAGCCAATATAGCAACTCAGGCAAGTATCTTATTAGGGCTTGCAGAATCGCTAGCATACGCGCATGATAGCAATGTTTCTAAAGACGCGCTCTTTCGTATGATTTCTACTAATCCACATCGCTCAGCAAGCGAGATTGCCTTAGCTAAGATGATGCTAGATGAAGATTATAACGCCGGATATCCACTGGCGCAATTTTATGCCGAGCTTACAGTGGCCTTAGATGCAGCTGACGAGATTAATTTGGCTATGCCATCTATAGAAACTGCTCACCAGCTCTTTGACCTCTTAATGATGATTGGCGCATCAGACCGAGCCGTTCAAGCTTTGGTGTTAGTATTTTCTGAAGAGCAACAATGTCGTGCGCAAGGTTTAGATTGGGATCTTGCGCAGCGCTTTATGGATGTCTATGACCCACAAACTGGCGATTGGCATGACAATCTAGATGATAACTTTGATGGAATCGACGACTTTGACGATTGCGAGCATGGCGGTTGTGGCCATAAGCACAACTGACTTTGAGTTTTTTGCTCCCTGCGCCAAGGGTCTTGAGCAGCTTTTAGCTAACGAGTTGCGCCTGCTTGGTGCGCGACGCGTGCGTCCGCTAGTCTCTGGAGTAGCTTTCTTTGGTGATTTGCGTATAGGCTATCTTGCAGCACTTTGGAGCCGTTTGGCAAGTCGTATTTTGCTGGTTTTGGTTAGAGGGGAAGCGAAAGATGCCAATGCCATTTACTCTACCGTTTATTCAATTTCTTGGTCTGATCATATTGCCCCCAAAGGTAGTTTTGCCATTGATGCCTCTGGTGCAAACGAGGCGCTGCATGACAGCCGCTTTTTAACTTTAAAGATTAAAGATGCTATCTGCGATCGCATACGCGCAAGTTCCGGCATGCGTCCAGACATTGTACTTGAACAACCTGATGTTCGTGTGAGTGCGGTTTTGCGCGGCAATCGCGTGACTGTGGCCATCGACATCAGCGGCGACTCCTTGCCCAAACGCGGTTACCGTGTAGAATCTAAAGCGATTACTGCTCCTTTACGCGAATCTATGGCTGCTGCCTTAGCTGCAACAGGATTGGCAGAGGAAAAACTTGCAATGGTGTGCGATCCACTTTGTGGCTCTGGCACAATAGTAATAGAATCTGCTATGATGCTGGCAGATCGCGCTCCTGGTTTGCTGCGAACGTATTGGGGGCATAGCGCTTGGTTGGGAAACGACGCGACGCTTTGGGACAAGCTTTTAAATGACGCGGACGAACGAGCAGAGCTAGGCGATTTAGCACTTAAAGAAGCGGCAACCAGGCATGGTACTGCCTTGATACAGGCTTCAGATATTAATACAAAGGCCACAGAGGTCGCCCGAGCGTCTGCAGCCAAGGCAGGGGTTTTAAACTACGTCAATTTTTCTGTTGCCGATGTTGGTATGCTATTAGCTAATAACAACTGCAATGCTCATATAATTACTAATCCGCCCTATGGTGAGCGCATGGGTTCTAAAAGCCAGTTGCCGGCACTTTATGCCGCCTTAGTTAAGTATGCCATTCAGTCTAAGGCAGCTAGCCTAACACTTATTACTTCTGATAACAACATCGACACTTGGCTGGGAAGCAAGGCCGATACCTGTATAGCAACCTACAATGGCCCCATAGAGGCTACAATCAGGCACTACGAGCTTAGAGCTAAGCAGCAGCATGTTAATGATGAAGTAAGGCAGCCGCAGTCGCAAGCACATGATGTAGTATGGCAGCCGCAGTCGCAAGCACAAGATAAAAAAGAACCGGTTGTTAAGCAAAGCGCAACCAGCCAAGACGACATCCAGCAAAGAAGCTATTCCGAGCACAGTGCTTTTTTTAACCGTTTAGCCAAGATGGCAAAGCACCGTTTAAAATGGGCACGGCGAAACAATATAAATTGCTATCGCGTTTACGATGCAGATCTGCCAGACTACAACGTGGCAATAGATATATATGATGGCGCAAAGGGAACAAGGGACGAGGGACGACGCTGGTTGGTTATTGCCGAGTACGCCGCGCCCAAAATGATTGATGAACAAAAGGCGAACAAACGTTTGCAAGCTGTGTTATCTATAGCACCCGAACTTCTAAACGTGTATACGAGTGATGTCTACTTTCGTATTCGTGAACGCTCTAAGGGTGGTTCTCAGTATAGTTTGCAAGATAACAAGGAGCAATTAAAGCCTAAGCCAATGCCAAAGTCAAAGTCAAAGCCAAATCTAAAGGCAAAGACTGAAGATAGCCTAGACGATAAGTGTGCCTCTGAATTGCAAGACACGTCAGCAGGTAGGCGGTCTAACAAAACTCATTGGATAGAAGAGGACGGTCTGCGCTTTGCTGTAGAGTTCACCGAACATCTAGACACAGGCATCTTTTTAGATCATCGCTTAACGCGTCAGATGTTGCGTGCCATGTCTAAGGACAAACGCTGCTTGAATCTTTTTGCCTATACAGGAACCGCTAGCGTTTACATGGCGGCAGGTGGAGCGGCAAGCGTTTTAACTTTGGATCTATCTAATACTTACCTGCAGAGCGCAAAAGCTAATATGCTAGCAAATAATTATGTTGAGAAAAACACCTACGTCTACGAGCAAGCCGATGTCTTGCGGTGGGTTTCAGAACAACGCAATGCGCTGCGTCCGATGAGCCAGCTTCAACCAACACACACATCATATCCAAAGCGCATTACAGAAAAGAGCGCTGCGCAAGGTGGCGACATAAATGGCTTGAGTGCTAGAAAAAAAAGTGGTGCTAACCAAGCGGACGCACTTCGCTACGACCTAATATTTTGCGACCCTCCAACGTTTTCTAACTCTAAAGCTATGGGGGCTAAAAGCTTTAGTGTACAGCGTGATCATGGCGAGCTACTTATTGCCCTTTCGCGATTGCTTGCAAAAGATGGGTGCATTGTTTTTAGCACTAACTGCAGAAACTTTAAACTAGATGAAACTAAACTTAAGCGTGCCAAAGTGAATTTTGAAGACATAACCTTACAGACTATTCCCGAAGACTTCATGCGACCAAAAGCGCAACATCAGATACATCGCTGCTATTTGCTTAGACGAAAAAGAGAGGCAGCTATTAATCCGTAGTTAATACATTGTGTTTTGCAGATCAAGATTACTTGCAAAAAAAATACGTGACAAGCATATAAAACAAAACAACGAACAAGGTAATAGATATGGCAGCAAACGAGCTTGCGAACAAGACAGCTAGCCAATAGACAACTGGTAAGGAAAACTAATAGCGATGATTTTTCAACTTGAAGATAGCACCATTCTTGTTGTGCAACAGCGGGTTTCTAGTCGCGCTAAGCATCTGGGGATACGCATGACCAACCATGGAGAGCTTAGCCTTGTGATACCTCAGCGAATGGCAAGGGGAAATGTTAGCAACGACGAACTTTATCGATTTTTAGAACAACACCGCGATTGGATTCAGAAGACCTACCGCCGACAGTTACCTTTGATTAAGGCGCACAAAGATAGCGAAAAGCAGGGTTTGCCAAAAGAGCTTGTTTTTGAGTGTTTGCGCGAACGTTGGCAGATTGAGTATCAAGAAACAGAAGAAGAATGTATTAAAGCTGAACTAAATTTTCTACCCGAACATAACGACTATACGGGCAGATATAAAATTTGGGGAAATATAAATAGCATAGAGCTTTGTGCCGCTGCATTAAGGCATCTTGTTGCCGTCTGCGCTCAAGAGAAGTTGGTATTGTATGCACGCGATATAGCCGAAAATATACAGCGATATCATAAATCATTGGGATTTCAGGCTAAATTACCAAAAGAAATTAAAATAGTGGATCGCAAAACCACATGGGGTACGTGCAGTAGAGATGGGCTGATTAAGCTGGATTGTAAGTTACTTTTCTTTCCCGAGGCGCAGGCACGGCAAGTGGTTTTGCATGAGTTGTCGCACTTGCATGAGCATAACCATTCTGAGCGTTTTTACAGTTTGCTTTATAGCTTGCCAGGTTCAAGCAAAATTAACGAAAAAGCTAATCGTAAAGCAACAATTTTTATCCCCGCCTGGTATTTGCTACCAAAACCGTGAAGAACATGAATAGTTAAATTTGGATACCATCCTATGCAGACAGTAGGGTAAAATTGTAACTATATTTGGGCATTATACACGGTGTTATACACGACCAGGCTCCGTGCGACTACGTGTGCGCGACTACCAGTATATTTACGTTGTTAAATTTGCTTTCCTGTGATAAGATATTTAAAAATTAGCGTAGAAGTGATTTGACAATGAATGCAGAAGAAAAGTACAAATATTGGCTTGACATCGCGCAGTATGACCTTGAAACTGCTGACGCAATGTATAGTAGCGGACGCTGGCTTTATGTTGTATTTATGTGCGAGCAGGCGATAGAAAAACTAGTCAAGGGTTTGTACACACTTTATGTTGATGACAATGTGCCAAAAACTCACAATATAAACTCGCTTATAAGGATGTTTGAGGATAAGATGCCCGATGCGGTATCAACTGATAAATTCATTTTATTTGAGGACTTACGCTCGTTTTATCTTAACGGGCGTTATGCAAATTTTAAGCAAAAGCTCTCGAAAAGTGTAGATGAATCAACTGCGGCGTTTTACTTAAACCAAACAAAGGAGATGTTTGCATGGCTGTTGACGCAAAAGCCCTGAATCACGCTGTGAGTAGTTATGTGTCTGATGTGAGAAATGCTATGTCGATAGATCATGTTTATTTGTTTGGCTCTTATGCAAAAGGCACAGCAAATGACAACAGCGATATTGACTTATGCTTCTTTTCCTCTGACTTTGAGGGTAAACCGTCAATTGATGTATCACGCCAACTTTGTCGGATGACCATTAACTATCGTGACGTTGACATTGAGCCTTATGGTTTCCCGACTTCGGAGTTGCAAAATGACAATCCGTTTGTAAAAGAGATCCTGCGAACAGGCAGGGAAATTTAACGTATTTTGCAAGGCAGATATAGGCAGGTATCGATACTGGGACGGCAGTCTGTGTAAAAACTCTGCTAACCGTTCTAAAAGGGAAAAGACCTGCAGCTTTGGATTCTGTTCAAATACAGTAAAAACCAGATATGTACCATTAAAAAAGGAAGGATGAAAAAAGATGGGAAACAGGAGAGAGAGACAGCAACAAAATAAGCAGCAACACCAACCACAAAATAAGCAGCAACACCATGATGAACAGCTACAAGAGAACTGTGATATCACAATAGATAGACGCAGTTTTCTTAAGGGCGCAACTGCACTTGGTGCGATGGCGACAACAGCGGCAACTGTTGCAGGCGTTGCTGGTCTTGCAGGTTGTGCCCCTAAGGACAAAGGCCAGGAAACAAAGAACACGCAGATTATTCTGGACGCTGACACATTTGCTAACGCTAAGTGGAACTTCGAGATTCCTCCGGATCCAATAGATGAAAGCAAGATTGAAGAGACTATTAATTGCGAGATTTTAGTAATAGGTGCGGGCTGTGGTGGTTTGGTAACGGCAGCTTCTGCTGTAGAAGAGGGCGCCGATGTCATTGTTATTGCCGATAGTTCAGGACCGGTGTCGCGAGGTGGCTCTAATGCTGCTTTTAATAGCAGGCTAACACATGAGCTAGGCATGGACTATACTCGTGAGCAGATAGAGCCCATATTTCAGCAAATATTTGCGGCCAATAGTTTTCGCTTAGATCAGGACAAATGGTGGCTGGTATTTAATGAGTCCGGCAATGCCATGAACTGGCTTATGGATAAGTTAGCGCCATATGGTATTAGCACAGTTATAGAGAATAACCAGCAAGATAATGGCGGCCCTTTAGCAACCTTAAATGTTTCACATTCCTTTGTTGCCGAGGGTAACACGGCGGCTGGTGCTTCTCAACAAATAATGGTAGAGGCTTTGGCAACAGAGATTAAGTCTGGCGGCGGACGCATCTATTACAAGACCACTGCCGTGCAATTAGATCGCGAGGCGAATAATACCGGGCGCGTTAGTGGCTGCGTCGCCCAAAAAGATGGCAAGTATGTGCGCTATGTTGCCAGCAAAGGCGTTGTGCTTGCCACTGGCGATTTTTCGCAAGACCGAGACATGGTTGCCAAGTATTGCCCCATTGCTTTGCCATTTGGCAATGGTGGCGTTTATGATGGTTCTGGTTTAAAGCTTGCGCTTTGGATTGGTGCTGCTTGGCAGAAGTATACTCCAAATGCGCCTATGTTGGCAACGATGGGCGACGAAGTACTGCCTTGTCGTTGGTGGGCAGAAGGGGCGCTAACCACATTTCCTGGTTTGCTTGTAAATAACAAGGGACTACGCTATAGCAATGAGAACTGCACCTATGGCTATATGCCTTACCCGCAGCGTGTGCAGCCAGATGGCTGTGCCTTTTTAATTTGGGATGACAATTGGGTTTATGCCTCGGCTCCTTGGCAAGGCGACCGCATTGGTGGAAAGCCTCGTGACACAAAATGGGTTTATGACGCCATGACCGCGCTATTTGATCCGGACACAGATTGGACTACCACCGAAGAGTACGCTGGGTTTGATGCTACGATGGCAGAAACGGCTGTAAAAGCTGATACTTTAGAGGAACTAGCTGACGGGCTTGGACTTCCAAAAGAGGCGTTTTTAGCTCAGGTACAGCGTTATAATAATTATTGTGAGACGGGCTTAGACGATGAGTTTCATAAGGATAAACGTTTCTTGTTGCCTGTAAAGCAGGCTCCATTTTATGGTATTAAGAATGAGCCATATACGCTTTGTATCACAGGAGGTCTGAATACAGACATTCAGATGCATGTTTGCGATGCCAACAATGACCCTATAGAAGGCTTATATGGTGTAGGCACGGTTGTTGGCGATATGTATGGCGATGTTTATGATTATCGTGTGCCTGGCATTAATCTAGGTGGCGCTTGTGATACCTTTGGTTATTTGCTTGGCAAAAACCTTAGTAATGGTAAGTGGTAGATGCGACTGCGGCAGATGTGTTTGTGGTAGATGCGCTTGTGGCAAATGTGTTATGCGATGTGCCATACGATGTGCCACGCGATGCGTAATGTGCTGCGTCATGCGATGGCAAAAGGCCTAATTCGCGCGCTCGCAAAATGGCGTCTATGCTATTGTTAACTTCTAACTTGCGATAGGCATAGAACAAATGCGTCTTTATAGTTGGTATTGCTAACCCTGTTTCATGCGAAATTTGGGCGTTGCTAAGACCTGTAGCTAACAGGCTAAGCATCTGCTGTTGCCGCCTTGAGAGCTTTATGGGCAATCCGCGTGCTTTGCGTTTGTCAAAGCTACCAACGATTCCTTTATGTTTTTTTGCAAAGTCATGGGCAGCCAATAGTGCTTCGTTGGCAAAGGTGCGATATTGCTGCCCACAAGCATTTGTTTTAAGTAGACGCTTTAAAACGGGAATTATTGCTGCACCTTCGTCGGCAATTATACGTATGAAGCCAAATGGTGCCAATATCTGTAAGGCTTGCTCAAGTCGCTTAACGGCGTCATTTCTTCTGCCGTTGGCCCACATTAATATGGCATCTAGAATAGCAACTTCGCTGATGTCAAGAGGGCGACGAAAGGCATTCGCGAAATCCTTTAAGGTCTGAAGACATTTGCTCGCTTCATCCAAATCGCCAAGAACTACCAGTGCGCGTACTGTTGTAAACATTTGATAGTATGTTAGCATGCCTACCTGTGCAGATTTCACTACATGGTAGCTTTCCAGCCATTCTTTGGCTGTGGTTTTCTCGCCATTATAAAGAGCCAGTCGTGTCGCATAGGCGCTAAGTTTTGGCAAAAAGAACAAAGCGCGTTCGCGCACCAGCTTGTTTAGTTGTGCAAGCACTGCGTCGCAATTGCTTTGTGACGATGTTTTGTTACTGTTGTTTTGCCGCCAAAGCAAACTATGGCGTAAAACTAAGATGCAGACAAGTCCCTCTAGGCGGTATGCATTGGGATGCTCATTGTATTGTGCTTGAGCAATATCAAGCTGTTGTAAGGCATCGTCTGGCCTGTTGCGTTCGTAACTTATGCCTGCGGCAAGTGTTGGCTTAAGGTATGCCCATTCGCTGCCAAGCAATATAGCAAAAGTGTGCTCTAGTTTTGTAAGGGAATTGTCATCGGCGGCAATGCAAGAGAAATCGATATTGGATCTATGCAGGTAAGGCATATTATGCGTTATGGTAACAACGTTGCTGCCTATGCCACCTGCGCTAAATAGGTGCGCGTAGCGTCTAAAAGTATCAAACTTCTCTGCCTTTTCTAGTATGCTGGTGCGATAATCTGTGCTATAGGCAGCTATTGCAAACTCTATAAGCTGACGTCCCCTTAAGGCTATATGCGGTAACTTTTCGTACATGGCATCTAGATCTGACTCGAATTGTTGATGGTTGCCGGTAAGATAGTGATACCAAGCGCTTAAGGCGTAAAGGGCCGGGCAGGCGTCAAATGCTTGCAAGGGGAAGTTGTTGGTAAAAACAAGGCGCAGGGACTCTGCGTTTTGAGCGATAGTTTCTTTGCGATCGCCAAAGAGAATCTGACAAAGAGAGGCATCAAGGTTTTTAAAGCTACCGCTATTTATTTGTGAGCGTAGTGCCCAAATTGATTCACCACTTTGACGGTAATAGCGCGCTGCTTTTTTGTGTAGTTGGCTTAGCTTTATGTGGCGTGCTTCTGCGGCTTTCTCGCGTAGGAAAGCTAAAAAGAGATGATGAAAGTGGTAGTTGTTTGTACCAAATTGCACCATGAATGAGTTGGTGTGCAATAGTTGTTCCAATAACTCTTGAACATTGTCGTTTCCGGAAAGCTCCCGAGCTAGCTCTACGCTAAACTCATCAACAACAGAAGTGCATAGGCAAAAGTCGCGCAGCCTTTTATCCCAAATGCTCCAGACGCTTGTCTCAAAATAATACGAAAGTGTACGCTTCGTGTCATCAAAGTTAAAGTTATCGTTTTGGGCAATGGCATTAACGCCCATCGCCCAACCATCAGTGGTAATAAAGGCAGACTCGCTTTTGCTCTTAGCATCTGCTGTGCCCATGCCAACGAAGTAATCTTGTATCTCTGAGCAGGAAAAACGCAGATGCTCTTGAGTAATAATGTTTGTTTTTGGGTCAAGGATGAATTGTGACCAAGCGGCAGACGGCTCATTTCTAGAAAGCACAACAACAATGATATTTTCCGGCAGACGCTTTAGCGCTAGAGGCAAAGAGCGCATAATTGTCTCAGAATGAATCAGGTGCATGTCGTCAAATACTAAAGCCACCTTGTACGAAGATGGATTTAGAGCACAGATTAGCTCTATTGTGCGCTCGACGGGCATGCCCATAAAGTCTTGGGCACTAACGGCTGCTCGCATATTAGCATTGTCTGGTTGTAATGTAAGTAAAGCCAGTGCTAATTGTTTATAAAATACCGCCAATGTGTTGTCATAGCTATCTAGACTAAGCCAGATTGGTCGCATTCCCGTTTGTTGAAGCCAAAGCATGGTAGAAACGGTTTTGCCACTGCCTGCAGGAGCATGAACATAGATAAACTGTCTTTGCGCAGCCTTATTGTAGGTGTCTAGCAAATCTTTTCGGGGCGCATATTTCCCCGAAAGCGACGCTGGGGTAAAGCGGTTAGGCTGCGCGCATGGTATAGCGTCAGGTTCAACTTTTAACTTGAAGTCAGACTTAGCGTAGAGTTCAGACGTGAGTTCAGACTCATGGCTGGATTTAGTGTCCAGGCTTGTCATGTTTACTCGCTTCTTAGTGCCTCAACTGGATCTTTGCGCGAGGCTGCAGATGAAGGTATCAGACCTGCTAAAAATGTTAGTGCCATGCTTATGGCAATCAGACCAACAGCTGGTTGCCACGGTAGGATGGCAATATTAGCAATATCAAAGATAGAGTATACTATCATATTAGCAGGTATTGATGCTAGCATAGTTATACCTATTCCTAACAAACCAGCCACCAAGCCAACAATTAAGGTCTCGGCATTAAAGACATTGCCTATATCGCCTTTACTGGCACCCATAGCACGTAAAATACCAATCTCTTTTTTACGTTCGAGTACAGAGATATAGGTAATTACACCAATCATAATAGAAGACACCACCAATGATATCGAGACAAACGCCACAAGCACATAAGATATCATGTCTATGATTTCTGTAACAGAAGTCATTAGCACTCCAACGATATCGGTGTAGGTGATAACCTTCTCTTCATTGTCTTCGCTTTTCATGCGATCGTTGTAGCTATCAAGAATTTCGATGATATGCTGCTTGCTCTCGAAGTCTTTGGGGTAAATGCTAATACCAGATGGTCTATTCTTGCTTGCGTAGCCCAATTTGTGTAAGTTATTATCGTAGCTAGCATCTTGTTGACCCATTGCGCTCATCATTAGGCGCGTTAGTTCTTGTTCGTCAAGGTTAAACTGGAAAGCTCCCACAAAGGCATCTTGATCTATACTCATAGCATTGCCCATGTTGTAGGCAAGCATGCTCATGGTTTGTTGCATGGCGCCAACAATCTGAGACTGTAGCGCACCCATGACAACTTGCATGTATGCTTGCATGTACTGGGTTATTGCCGCTTGCATGGTAGCAGCAATGGCACCTTGCAGTTGGGTTTGGATCTTCTCTAAATTAATAGATCCACCTACCGTCGTAGCAATTTGCATTTGAACATCCGGCAATTGCACATAGTTCATAAATCCGGTTATATAGGCTTGCTGCATGGCATCTTGGTAATCTTGCATGGCAGCAGGATCTGTTGGGTCTGCTGGTAGGGCAGGAAAAACGATGTTGCCAGGTACATTTGCCCATGCCATATAGCCACTCATTATTTGCGAGATGCCCTGCGCAAGTGCTTGTTGGTCTACATCTTCTGGCTGTAAATCTAGAGCCGCCAGCAGTGAGGCAAAGTCCATTTGTGGCATAGACATCTGTGGCAAAGAGGCAGGATCGACATTTACATTGCCAATGCCTTGCAGGGCAGATGTATCAACCGCAAGCGCTGACTCGTCAAACTTAAAGGCATTGTTCATTGCCTCTTCGTCTATAGAAAACAAGGAAGACATGTCAAATTGATCTTCGGAATTCTCGTCGTTTATGGCTTCAAATGTCTTGCCAGAAAAAACATCAATCTCTGAGTCTTTAATTTGTGCCTTAACAATGGCAGACTCTGTAGACTGATCGATAATGTGATGTACTAGAGCGTTGGGATAATATATTAATGGAGAGAGAGATTGGGCTGTTGCTTCTGGCTTGGCCTTTATTATACCAGCGATTTTAAGCGTGGTTCCCTTCTCTACAAGTTCACTCATGTATTCTTTGTCGTCGCTCATGTCGGTCCAGACCTTATGCTCAGAGTCGTACTTGTAATAATCTGTGGCTCCGACAAGCTTAAACTTGACATCCATAATCTCGTCGTAGGTGAACTCTAGGCGGTCTTCGGGAACAATGGCATCTTTGTTGTTTGCCAAGGCTTCTACCATACTGTCTAGTTCGGCATGGTCGCGTAGTCCCATGGCATAAAGCACGACATCGCTAACGCCACCGGCGGGGTTAAGCACCAACAGTAGCTCGTCATAGTTTTGCGGCCAGTGTCCAGCGACAACATCGTATTGGTTCTGAATTAGATTCGTATTGTCTACAAGGCGCGAAAAGACATTGGTGCTCATACCCATCATGGTGCTAGCGCCGCTGCCACCAAGACCTAGTGCAGAAAATGTCGAATCCGGGTTAACTTGACGCACTTCCTTGCTGGTATCTGGCGAGAAAATTTGTGGCATGATGCCATAGCTGTAGTCTATAGAGTTCGCGTATAGGTCTATGTCGCTTTCGCCACTTTCTAGATATGCTTTTAATGCTTGCAAATCGTTGTTGCCAATGCGCGAAAACATGGTTGCCAACATCTTGGTTTCTTTAATAGTGCCTGTGTCTTCAGGGTTTTGTGCCTCGTTAATAAGCTGCGCGAAGCCGTTGTTGGTGTTGCTGCTGCTGCTGTTGCTGTTGCTGCTGGCATTGGCATTGCCGCCGCCGCTGTCATTGCTTGCCTCTTCATCGTCTATTACAGCACCGCCCGTAGACATTACTAGCATCGAAGTTAAGTCTACACCGGTACTTTGAATGCTAAGGGGATAAACAGAAAGCGTATTTTCCTCGACATCTTCTATATAATTGTTAACGCCGTTAGCAAGCGAAAGGATGGCGGCAATGCCAATTATGCCAATAGAACCAGCGAAAGCGGTCATTAACGTGCGACCTTTTTTGGTCAACAGGTTTTTAAACGACAGACTAATGGCTGTAAAGAAAGACATGGCAGCGCGACGTATCTGTTTGGTTGACGCTACTTGAGCGTCTTGGGGAATAAAGGGATTGGTGTCGCCTGTAACATCGCCATCGCTTAGGTTTACTATTCTATTAGCATATCGCTGTGCTAGCTCTGGGTTGTGCGTGACCATGACTACCAGGCGATCCTTGGCGATTGTTACCAATAGCTCCATAATCTGAACGCTGGTTTTAGAGTCTAAGGCGCCAGTTGGTTCGTCTGCAAGAACGATTTCAGGGTCGTTGATAAGGGCGCGGGCTACGGCGACACGTTGCATTTGTCCACCAGAAAGCTGGTTGGGCTTTTTGTTAATGTGCTCGCCAAGACCAACTTCCTCTAAGGCTTTGCGGGCGCGTTCGCGACGCTCTGCACGCGATACGCCAGACAAGGTTAAAGCAAGCTCGACATTAGTGAGTACTGTTTGATGCGGTATGAGGTTATAGCTCTGAAAAACAAAGCCAATGCGGTTGTTACGATAAGTGTCCCAGTCGCGATCACGATATTTTTTTGTAGAGATCCCATCAATTACCAAATCTCCAGAGTCGTAGTGATCTAAGCCGCCAACAATGTTTAGCATAGTTGTTTTGCCGGAACCAGATGGTCCTAAGATGGCAACAAACTCATTATCGCGAAAAGCGATATTAACATCGTTTAGTGCTGTTTGCTCGAAGCCGGCGACTTTGTAAGACTTGCGGATGCTATTAAGCTGTAGCATTTCTCTCCCTCATTTGGCGTTTAAAACTGTGTGCAGTAGTGGTGGAACAGGGGTCGTGCGGTGGTCGTGCGGTAGTGGTGGAACGGGGGTCGTGCAGGGGTCGTGCGGTAGTGGTGGGTAAAATTAAGCTTAAGTAAAACATGAACTGTATTAAGTGACTAATACAGTAATACAATGGAAATTTGCTGTCAAGTAACGGTAAGGTTTCATGTTTTGCCTTTAGAGCTCGCGCTCAAGCTGCCAACGCCGAACCGACTCGCACTTGAGTTGCTGGCACCTGTCTGACCAGTGCCTGAAGTGTCAGCGCCAGACTGACTTGCGCCTGAATTACTGGTGTCGAACCGACTCGTGCCTGTCAGACTCGTGCTAAGATGGCTTGCGCTGGGTTTCTCAACATCCGATTCGCGGACAATGTTAATATAGCGCTCGCTTTGGGCAAAGAAGTGCTCTGCTAGTTTGGCAAAAATATCCGAATTTATTAAGGCTAAAGTGCCATGCTTCTCTGTACCAAAGACAATGAACTTATCGCCCTTATGAATCTTTAGCGCCTCGCGCGCTTCTGCAGGAATAACCACCTGACCGCGCTCCCCAACAGTTGTTGTCCCGTAAAGTTGACCAAGACCGTAGTCGGCCTTTGCATCTACGCTTGCGCCTTCGTTCGCGCCCGCGCTTGCGTTCTTGTTTACGCTCGCATTAAGCTTTGAGTCATTTTTTGCATCAGCTTTTTTGCCTGCTGCTGCGCCTGTCGTTGCAGCTCTATTTAAACTTGCTTTTTTATCTTCTTTAGAACCTGTCATGCACTTACCGTATCTTCTCTGTCGCTTATATTGTTTTATTATGTAGAGAAGTATGCTGCTTTTTTGGTTAGCCGTTGTATCAGTTGCACTTGAAGCGTCTTAAGTATCGGCTGTATCGGCTGTATCGGCTGTGTCTGCTGAGTCGGCTGAGTCTGTTACGTCTGTAATGTCTGTAATGCTTGTAATGCTTGTAGCGTCTGTTACGTCTGTAATGCTTGTAGTGTCTGTTGTATCAGCAGAAATCTGAAACGTCATACTTTTCATACTTAACATAATTGTAAGTGATACATAAGTTGTCGGCTGTCCGCCGCACTCATTGTTACGCAAATGTTAACAGAATGATTTTCCCCTAATGATTTTGCTCTACACTTGGTCACCTACGTGAGGGAGCGTGACTTGTAACTTGTATTAGTCATTTTCTGCAAATGGTATTTTGTAGTATTTTAATAACTCTTTATAAGAATCCTGAGCCGACAAGCAGGTGTCTATTAAATACATGGGTGTTTTCTTGTACTCTTTTAGGCCTCGGTAATAATATAGTTTGTGCTTTTCCTCAATAATAAATGGCACAATGTTGTTCTTTACACATTCCTTAAATAATATTAACCTGCCGACTCTTCCATTGCCGTCCTGAAAAGGATGTATGCTTTCAAAAGTATGATGAAAAGTTATAATGTCATTAATCGTATGCGTGTTTTGTTGGTTATAATTTTTTAGAAGTTTGTTCATCTCATGGGAAACATTTTTGGGTAAAGTAGTTTTCGCGCCACCAACCATGTTTTCAAGTTTTTTATAATCACCTACTACAAACCAGTCTTTCTGTGAATCAAGAGTACCTGTTTTTAGTATTCGATGATATTCTTTAATAATATTTTCACTTAAAAGTTCGGTTGCTGTTGCTAATAAAAACTTAAAACAGGCGAAATGATTGATGGTTTCTATAATGTCATCTATATTTAATGTCTCGCCGTCTACCGCATTAACCGTATTTGTATCATATATATATCTGGTTTGATCTTCAGATAATCTACTTCCTTCTATGCGGTTTGAGTTATAACAAAATTTTATTTGAGTTAAATGATAAATGCCACCTTTTAATCCCACATTCATTTCTTCTTTTAGCCTGTTTAACAGCGAGGCACTTGCAATGTCAGTCTCAATATTTTTCTTCATCATCATTTAGCAATTGTCGCCTATTATTTTAATAAAGTCAAGGTGCCGACATACATCACAAAAAACGCCCGTGAAATCGTTTCTGTTCACGCCCTCGTAGGAGACGCTGTCCACAGCGTCTCCTACACCAATTTGCAGTTAGTGCAGATGGCATTTTTGCCGTATGGCGGGACGCTGTGGACAGCGTCCCCTACACCAATTTGCATAATCCCTGAATTATTTTCTCTTTGAATTACCCTCGTATGGAACGCTGGCCACG
>JAIRQA010000075.1 GCA_031256715.1 Coriobacteriales bacterium
CCCGGACCTGCCTGGCGGGCGCCTTCGGCTCCAGAGAAGGCAAAGACAGCGGGGATAATCATCAGCCCGCAAATGAATGCTAATGCGGTGTCGGCAATCTCTATTTGCCGCACAGAACCCTCAATTTTAGCATCTTTTGTCATATATGAGCCATAAGTTATCATGATGCCCATGGCCAGCGAAAGCGAGAAAAACATCTGGCCCATTGCTGCGACAACCGTTGCGACACTAAAGTCCTCTAGCCTAGGTATAAGATAGTATGCTAGCCCATCAATAGCGCCAGGGATGCTGAGCGCGTAAAGCGAAATTGACACCGTAAACACCAATAATAAGGGCATGACAACAGCATTAAGCTTCTCGATGCCTTTTTCTAGACCTATGCCTACAACTAACATCACCAAAACAACAAAAAGCGCAGTCCAAAAAATTGGCTCGCCGCTAGAAGTTATAAAACCACTAAAAAAGCCACCACCATCTGCAGTAGCGCCACCACCACCAGTTACATAAGTTACAAGATACTTGCTTATCCATCCGCCAATGACGCAATAATATGGAGTAATAATTATTGGCACGATGGCAGCCAAAACGCCTATAAAGGCATAACGGCTACCAAAAGATCGAAAAGCATCTATAGCAGATTTGCCGGTTTTGCGACCAATGGCGATCTCGGCAACCATTAAGGTGAAGCCAAATGTCACAACCAGTATTAAATAGACAAGCAAAAACGCGCCGCCACCATACTTTGCTGCCAAGGATGGAAAACGCCAAAGGTTGCCAAGTCCGATGGCAGATGCTGCCGCAGCAAGAACAAAGGCAAAGCGGCTTGAGAACAGCGTCACATGCTTGCGACTCCTATGATGCGCAGTGTTAGTATCGTTGTTGTTTTGATGCGCAATGTTAATCTTATTGTTGTTTTTCATAACTTCATACTATAACGCAAATAGCGCTTTAGTTCTTAGACGAGTTCTTAGATGAGTTCTTAGATGAGTTTTTTGCCGCGGCTTGGTACAGTAGATGAGTTTTGTGTGCCGCGGCTTGGTACAGTAGATGAGTTTTTTGCCGCGGCTTGGTACAGTAGATGAGTTTTGTGTGCCGCGGCTTGGTACAGTAGATGAGTTTTGTTTTGCCGCGGCTTGGTACAGTAGATGAGTTTTGTTTTGCCGCGCTGTGCATGCGGTGTGCGATGATAGTGCGACGCGTAAACTCAGTGATGCGTTGCCTGTGCGAAGCGATGTGCGATGTGCGATGCGTTGCCTGTGCGAAGCGATGTGCGGCGTGCGTGCAGTGTGCGATGTGCGATGCGATGTGCGATGTGATGTGCGATGAAAATGCTATCTGGTAACTTCTTCTACTTTGTTGTATCATGTAGGATTGTGCAAAACTAACACTACTTTTTTCTTGCGTTACTAATTTTCAGCGTTACTGATTTTTGGGCATTGTGTTACTAGCTTTCAGCGTTACTGTTTTGCGTAACTGTTTTTCGTGTTTGTGTAACTCCTTTGCGCTTGATGCGGGCAAGCCTCTTTTTCTGAGGCCTATACGTACATAGTGGGAAACTCATATGCTTTAATAACCAGATCTAAGCAGATCTAAACAGATCTAAGCAGACCTAAACAGATCTAAACAGATTTAAGTTTTATTTAAGCAGAGTTCAGGTGTAAGGATTAACGCGAGAGGGGACTTGTGGGCAAAATCGTTAGTGCCTTTGTTACCTTTGTTGCCTTTACAGGCGACTTTGCGAGCAACTTTGTAGGCAACTACATTTATTCTGAGGGTCTTTCGTTAGAAGCTCGAAGAATAAACATGATTTACACCGTTGGCGTTGCCACGGCGCTATTTGCGCTTATTTTACGCATCATCATGGGAGCGCCTATCGTTTTAATCGCCATTATTGTCGCTATTATCACAATAGTCATTCTTATGATGGTGCTAAGCAACGCCTTTAATCTTTTTAAGCCACTTACTTGGGTAACAAGCATCATTATATGCCTGGTCTTTTTTCCTGCCATTTTCTTTTTCATTGGTGGTTTAGATGGCACCGGAAGTGCTTATTTTGTTCTTAGCGCAACCATTATTTTCTTTTTGCACAGAGGCAAAGGTAGAGTCATTATGCTTCTCATAGAATTTGCTATCACTGGATTATGCATTATTCTTGGCGAGCTACATCCCGATTGGGTTGTCTTATTACAACCCTGGCAACAAGCTGTAGACGGCTTTTTCTCGTATGCTGTTATTGCTTGTTGTATTGGCAGCATTCTAGGTTTGCTAAGCTCAATATACGAAAACGAACGCAATCGTGCGCAAGAATCTGCAAAGCTACAGACTGTTGTTAATGAATCTGCGCGCCTGCTATTAACAGCAAAAACCGATAATCTGACGATGCTTATAAGCGAGGCCATGGGTGTAATTGGCTCTATGCTAGATATCGACCGCATGTATGTTTGGCGACATGAGCAAATTGATGGCAGCTTGTGTTATGTGCAAGAATTTGGCTGGACAGGTAGTAAAGAGTTTGCAGAGTCATCGCTTAAGTCTCGCAGCAACACCACACATATTAAAAGTATCTCTGTTTGGGAGAAGCGCTTTCAGTGCAATATCGTTACCACAGGGCCGGTCTCTAGCCTAACTATTGAAGAGCAGGAAATACTTAGCAAGTATGATGTTAAATCTGTACTCGTAATGCCGGTTTATCGCGACGACGCGTTCATTGGCTTTGTAAGCTTTGACGATTGTCGCAATGAAAACCATATGTTCACAGATGATGTGGTTAAGATTTTTCGCTCTATTTCTAGCATGATATTTAGTGCTATTACCCGCAATGCTGCAGAAAAAGAGGTCGCAGATGCCCTAGCTCAAGCCGAGCAGGCATCTAAAGCAAAAGGAGACTTTCTTAGCAACATGAGCCACGAGATGCGCACGCCTATGAACGCCATTATTGGCATGACATCTATAGGCAGACAAGCAAACAATATCGAACGCAAAGATTACGCCCTAGAAAAGATTGATGATGCCTCTGCGCACTTGTTAGGACTGATCAATGACATTTTAGATATGAGCAAAATAGAGGCTGGTAAGCTGGAGCTTTGTGTCTCAGACTTCGAGTTTGAACGCATGCTGCGCAAGGTGGTAAACGTCATTAATTTTCGCGTTGAACAGCGTCATCAGCACTTCTTTGTAACCATAGACAACCGTATACCCAAACAGCTAGTTGGCGACGATCAGCGCCTAGCACAAGTGATAACCAACTTGTTAAGCAATGCTGTAAAGTTCACAGAAGAAAATGGTAGCATTCACCTTAACGCAACTCTTGCAAACGATAAGTGCAGTGATCAAGAAGACTTAGACTACTGCATCATTCGTGTAGAAATTAAAGATACTGGCATAGGCATTTCTGAAGAGCAACAAACACGTCTTTTTCGCTCCTTCGAACAAGCAGAAAGCGGAACCTCGCGTAAATTTGGCGGTACTGGTCTTGGTTTGGCAATCTCTAAGAGAATAGTTGAACTAATGGAAGGCAAAATATGGGTAGAGTCTGAGCTTGGCAAAGGTTCAACTTTCATCTTTACAGTTAGGCTAAAGCGCAGTAGTCAAAATCTTTGCGATAAATCCTCGCCAATTATCAATTGGAATAACCTCAGGTTGCTTGTTGTAGATAATGAGCAGCAAATTCTAGACTACTTCACAGATTTTGGTAAGCAGAATGGTATTCATTTTGATGTCTGCAATAGTGGCGAGGCAGCTTTAACGATAATAGACAATGACATATCAAAGTATGATATGTTCCTCATAGATTTTTCTATGCCAAACATGAACGGACTTCAACTTTCACAACACATTCGTGATTTGGGAAGCAACGCGCCAATAACCATGATTTCGGCATCAGACTGGAGCGATATCCAACCGCAAGCTCAGCAAATTGGCAACATGCGCTATTTAGCAAAACCACTTTTCCCTTCGAGCATTTTAGATTTACTCACTGAATGTTTTGGCAAGTCACACGCTAAAGGGCAGACAGACAAATCAGCCAAAGGTTCCAGAAACCATCAGCTTTGCACAGACAACAAAAATGACAGTGCAGGCAAATGTGATATGCCATGCGATAGCAACATGAGCAGTGATAGTAGCGGCACTGTACAAGACAATATTTGGCCAGATGATGATGTGCTAGCATCAGATATTACTATCTTGCTAGCAGAAGATATAGCCATTAACCAAGAAATTGTAATTGCCCTGCTTGAGCCAAGCCAAATGCAAATAATTGTTGCCGAGGATGGCGAAGATGTTCTAGAAAAATTCTCGTTAAATCCCAAGCGCTACGACGTCATCTTAATGGATGTGCAAATGCCAAAGATGAATGGTTTAGATGCCACACGAGCAATAAGAGCGCTTGATGACGCATGGGCAAAACGCATCCCTATAATCGCCATGACCGCAAATGTTTTTAAAGAAGATGTCGAGAATTGCCTGGCCGCCGGCATGGACGACCATTTGGGTAAGCCGCTAGACCTTAGCGAGCTATTAGGAAAGCTACGCTTTTACCTAAGAGACAAAAAACTTAAGTCGCAAGTTTGCGAGAACGACGCCACGAGTTTGTAGGGGCGCGCCTGTGGTCGCCCGCCCGCTAGGTGAGATTTGCGCGATTGGTGATGTTACCTGTACCGCTTCCGTAGAGGCGCGCCTTCGGTCGCCCACGCGATTGGTGATGTTGCCTCTACCACACCGTAGGGGCGCGCCTGTGGTCGCCCGCCCGCTGCTCTCTACTTTTAATTTCTAACCTGACAAATTCTCAAAACTGTATTACTGTATTAAGTGTTTAGTACAGTAATACAAATGACAAAATTTGACCCTGTATGAAAGGAGGTGGCAATGGACTGGCGCTTTACAACGGATCGACCAATTTATATGCAGATTGTCGAGCATATACAATTAGGCATTCTTTCGGGAATCTATGCGCCGGGAACAAACATGCCCAGTGTACGAGTTTTGGCGCTAGAAGCAGAGGTTAACCCCAACACCATGCAAAAGGCACTCGCAGAGCTAGAAGCGCAAGGTCTTTTAAGCACCATGCGAACTAGCGGCAGAACTGTATGTGCAGACGAAGGAAGGATTTCAGACTTAAGACAAAAAATGGCGCAAACGTTTATAAAGCAGTACTTTGCAAGCATGAGCAGTCTAGGCATAACGCAGGATATTGCTGCTAAAATGTTAACGACATGTAAAAATGAAAACAATAGTAAGGAGGAGGATGAATGAGCATTTTGGTACAAGCTCAAGGACTGACCAAACGCTTTGGAGCCCACTCAGCTCTAGAAGACATTAATATCAGTTTAAATAAAGGACGTATCATTGGTCTTTTAGGGCCAAATGGCAGCGGCAAAACCACTCTGATTAAAATCGCTAGCGGTTTACTTACCCCAACTAGCGGCAACATAACAATTGCCGGATTAAACCCAGGAACAGAAACAAAGAAGTTGGTGAGTTATCTACCAGACAAAACATACTTTGACAGCTGGATGAAGGTTCGTGATTGCTTGGCTCTGTTTGCAGACTTCTATGACGACTTTAACCGTGACAAAGCAACAGACATGCTTGGTTCGCTTGGTATAGACATTAATCGCAGCTTTAGGGCGCTGTCTAAAGGAACACAGGAAAAAGTTCAATTGGCTCTAGTCATGAGCAGACAGGCACAACTCTATCTGCTAGATGAACCTATCGGAGGAGTAGACCCTGCTGCCCGCGACTATATTCTCAACACAATAATAAGTAACTACAACGAAGATGGTACAGTTATCATTAGCACGCATCTAATCGCCGATATCGAACGCGTCTTAGATGATGTTATCATTTTGCTTTCAGGAAGAATCGAGCGCGTACAAAGCGTAGATGAGATTCGTGCGGCAACAGGCAAAAGTGTAGACGAAGTATTCAGGGAGGTATTTAGATGCTAGGGAAGATTCTTAAATACGAGTTTAAATCTATGGCGCGTGTCTATGCGCTTCTTTACGCGGCGTTATTGCTGATTGCTCTTGTAAATGGCTTACTTTTGCCTACGGATTCCTTTAACTCTCCGCTTGGGGATTCTTATAGTAGCGCAGTAAGCATTGGCGCGCAAACTTTTCTCTCGGCTGTATTTGGAGCAACAATTTTAGCCTACACTATACTTGTTGTGGGCACCGCCTTAATGCCTGTCGTTATTAGTGTCATACGTTTTTACAAGCTACTTGGCAACGAGGGTTATCTTTGGCTAACATTACCCGTTAGCGCCAACACTCATATTCTTGGCAAACTTATTAGTTCATTCGTATGGTTTATTGCAAGCATAATTGTGATTGTTATTAGCCTTGGAATTATGTTGATAAAAACGAACTGGATTGCCAGCATTCCCAGCTTTGTTGGTTCAGTTTTTAGCAGCGGTCTAAACATGTGGCTGATACTTTTCTTGCTCTGTGTCGTTTGCATAACATCATACCTTAGTAGCATAATGCACTTCTTCACCGCCATTGCAGTAGGCCCAAACATCGTCAAAAGTCGTTTAGGCGGCAGCGTGCTAGCCTACATTATTGGCTACGTGATTGTTCAATCTGTTTCTGCATTTGCTGGAATAATAGGTTTCTTGCTAATAAATATCACGTTATCCGGATTTGACGAAACACAAGCATTGCTTGCTGTTCAGCAAAGCTCAAGTTTGTCGGCATTAAGTGAAGTGATAGATGTTTCTGTACTTGTCACTCTTGGTGGCTCGAGCCTTCTTTATGTTGTGTTTTCGGTTGCGTTCTACTTTATTTGCCATCACTTTATGTCTAAGAAGTTAAATCTGGCATAAAGTAAGTTTTACTATATTTTCTGTGAGAAAGAATACCTCATAGAAATTCGATTAATTATTGGTATAGGGGCGATCAAAGGTCGCCCCTATACTAGACTTTCGTAGAGGTGAACTATGTTTGGCCGCATATTTCAGTCTTTTTTAAATGGAACATTCCGCTGTTAGCATGACTCGGCATATCAACCATGAAAATAATGGTTAAACTATGAGCAATTCATGATGGAATTATGATGAAATTAATCTTATAATTATCTCTACACAAAAACCATACAAATTCCATCTTGACTGTTATCTTGCTCCATAGTGTATGATATAAAATTACAAAGAACTACAAGTGTGTCGGCGGGACAACAAAGAAAGTTCTGTTTCAGAGATTTCCCTGACCAAAGACACCAAACTGTACGTAGCTTTTGTTATAAGGCTTTATTACAACATCATATCTGAGCCCCACTCCCTCCCTCAAACCTGTGGGCTCTTCATTCAAACGAGAAACGGCCACCCACCCTCCCCTCCCTTGGCCGTTTCTCCTTTTTATTTGCGCATTTATTTGCGCATTTACTTCCTCACTTACTTCCTCACTTTTTCTTGCCTTTAATTACTTACTTAAAAATTACTCGCTCTAAGTTGCTTTAAGTTGTTCTAAGTTGTTCTAAGCGCTCTAAGTGCTCTAAGTGCTCTAAGCGCTCTAAGTCGCATGACATAAATTTCTTACCTTTAAATTATTTGTTACAAATTATGAGCCTCAAATTTACCAAACTCTAATTTGCATACTTTAATTATCAGGCGACCTGAAACACCCATTTTTGATTACTGCCACCATGCCAGGTCCAAAGTCCGAGTTTGTTTCCGGTCTTCTCACCACCAAAAGCATCCAAAGCCAGACCGCTCGCTGCGTTTATGATACGGTAGCTGCCATCGCCATTTGTTACCAGTGCCCACTGCTGATTTAACCCACC
>JAIRQA010000002.1 GCA_031256715.1 Coriobacteriales bacterium
CCAGTGGCAACAGAGATTAGATAAGCATGATCAGTTTATTAATGAATACAAATATTTGTTCGCAAAATGATGCCTTAAACGCGCATCATCTAATGTGGGTATTTTGCATGCACAAGACAACAATGGCAGAGAGCTTTTTATGCGCAATAAAGTAGCGCAAGTAATCCAGAGTCAGGCATTTGAGCGATTTATTATCGTTGTGATTTTGCTTAATTCTATAGACCTTGGTTTGGCAGTGCAACCAGCAGTGACAGCACAGTTTGGGTTTGCCATAGAAATTGCCAATAATGTTTTTACAGTCATATATGTTGTTGAGCTAATACTGAAGCTTTTTGCTTGGCGCAGCTCATTTTTTAAAAATCGATGGAACATTTTTGACCTTTGCATAGTTGCAGTCTCACTAATACCTGCCAGTAGCTTTTTTGCCGGAGCGCGCATCTTGCGCATTCTAAAAGCTTTGCTAGCTCTTCGTGCCTTGCGATTGGTTTCGGGAATCAAGCCGTTGCGAAAAGTTGTGCAAGCCGTTACATTGTCTTTGCCTGGTATTGGTTGGACAGGTATTTTGATGCTATTGTTATATTATGTATACGCTATTGTTGGTATCCATCTTTTTAGAGACATCTCCCCCGAGCTTTTTGGCAGCTTTCCGCAATCTTTTGTCACCTTGTTCTCGCTTACCACTTTAGAAGGCTGGCAAGACACGGTATTTCCATTTACCGAACAAGAACCCTTAACTTGGTTGTACTTTCTTACTTTTCTTATTATAGCTTCGTTCATTTTATTAAACCTCATTGTGGGTATCGTTGTGGATAGTATTAATGAGCTGGTAAGACAGGACCCCAACCAAGCCATAAATGAACAATCACAAATTATGACACTTGATGAACAAATAGAAGTCGTAAAGAAGTTAAAGGAGCTTTGCGATGTGGGAGCATTAACAGAGGAGGAGTTCATTGTGAAGAAGAAAGAGGTGTTAGGGCTTTAGTGTAAAGTTGCGCCGTTGCAAGTCTTTTGGTTGATGCAAAAAATAAATCAGAGAGGAATCTAATATGGAAGACAAAGCTATAACAGAGATCGTAAAAGAAGAAAGAAATCATGACTGCGCTTTAGACAGTAAAGAGCTGCGTGCGTTAGATGAACTGACAGAGAGATACGAAAAACTAATTAAACCAGGCTTGCTTGCTATAGCAGGCAAAAAGGTTAGCGATGTAATTCCTTCAAATATCAAGCAACTTGGTATTGATGTAAGCGATGCAATTTCTGAGAAGCAATTTTTTGAGGAGGCTATGAAAGTTGTCGCTTCTGGATTTAAGGTACTTGAGGAGCAAGCTTCAAAGGTAACCATTAGCGAAAAGCATGTTGTGAAAAAGGTTAACTCAATAGTGAATGATTATGAAATTGTGGCGCTCGAGCAGGTTTTTCTAGCCAGAAGTTACGATATTGCAAAGCTTGCAAATGCCGAGAGGCTTCATAATCTAGGGATAGCGTTCGTCGAGGGTGCGGCAACTGGAGTTCCCGGTTTTGCTGGCATCCCGTTTAACATTGTGTTAAGCACATTCTGCTATTACAGAGCAGTGCAGTCAATTGCAATGTTTTATGGCTTTGATGTGAAAAATGATAATAGTGAGCTAATAATTGCAGGCGAGGTTTTCTCAAACGCGATGTCTCAAGGGCATGACGGGTTAGGGGAGATAAGTAGTGTTATTGGTAGAGTCATGGTTGTGGCGGAAGCTGACGTTGTGAAGCAGACTGTCAAAAAAAGTTGGACAGCTATGGCTGAAAGAGGCGGAATTCCTCTGCTTCTGACCCAACTAAGGGCACTGGCCAATAAAGCAGCTGAAAAGGCGTTAGAGAAAGCAGGGGAAAAGGGTCTGGAAAACGTAGTGTTCAGAAGTATTTTTGAGCAAATTGGCAAGCTATTATCACAGAAAGCTATTAGCCGCGCCGTGCCTTTCGTATCAGCTGCTATCGGAGCACTATTTGATACTGCCCAAATGAGTAAGGTGCTTGATTTTGCAGATACATTTTATCAAAAGCGCTTCATACTTGAAAAGGAAGAAAGGCTAAGCCTTCTAACAGAGTTGCCTAGAATACCTGCGAACACATTCAAAGTTTTTGACTCTAAGATGAATGAACGTCCCAGCTTTTTCCCAAGTAATCCTATCATACTTAAAAATGGAGTTGCCGCCATTGACGCTATTACGTTAAAGATGGCTGAGGCAAAAGCTAGCGAAGAGGGTTGGGATCCTATTACATTTCCAGACGCTTATAATGTTGCAATTCCAGAGACTTTTGGTGAGCTAGCAGAGATTGAGATCTCGCCATTAGAAATAAAAGTTACGATTGACACTGGCAAGATGTGTTGGGGTAATGCAGACGGTGATATAGAGGCTCGGGCGGGTCGCTTTATGGACTATGCGGGCAAAGCGCGCTATGGCGTAGAGTTTAAAGAAGAATCGCCTGTGTGTAAGGTTTTAGGTTATGATGTTACCAGACAGCCAATGCATTTTAAGAGCGGAAAACGTGCTTACCTTTGGGCAGCAGAAGTTCCTGCCGAACAGTTGACCTCAATGAGCTATCCGGATTTGTTTGAGCTGGCACAAAACATCACAGTTAAGTATGACGGTAGAAAAGCTAAAAAGCAGCTCGTAACAATACCTGCTGTTCAGATACGTTTTAAGCGCGATATGGATGAAGTTGAGGGGGCTGCTGCGGCAATTCAGAAAGTTTTCATGGCACTAGATGAAACTGGCGCTAGAGTTAAGGTAACAACGACATTGGTTACAGGCCTACATCCTGAGCTGCCAAAGATATTCCATTTTGGCGAGAGCCACCCCGTTGTTTACTGGTTTACAGAGCGCAAGGCTTTAGGCGGCGACCAAGGCGGCATTGTGTCTACTGCTGCTAGCACCTTAAAGTCTATGGGTTCACTTATACCCTCAAAGAAGAGTAGCGCTTCAGGCGATGCGTCAAGAACACCATTTGCCGTCATAGCAACTACCAGCGAAGCATGGCTTGTGCCAGGCACGAAGGTGTCATTTGACGAATAAGACGTCTATAGATGCCGCTTTACAGATATCCTGCTGTTTCAGAAATCGTTGATATTGTCGCTATTTTTGAGCATGGAGTGTTGTTGCCAGAATACCCATTTGCTATTACACACATTGTTTTACTTATAGCATATCTACCTGCACTATTTAAGTGTTTGCTAATTTTCCATTTAAGCATTTTCCAATTTTCCATTTAAGTATTTTCTAACTTTACATTTAAGTGTTTGCAAAGATTTTAGTTTAGTGTTTTGCGGTTTGCGATGATAACGTGTGTTGACTAGGCGAGGCGTTAAGTAAGATTGATGATGAATATCAATGCAGTCAGGCAAAAAAACGCTAAGAAGACGCGAAAGACGACGGCGCCTTGCCAAGGCGGGACGGCCGCAGGCAGTTTCCTTCTCAACATTATATTTTGTAAAGAAGTGATTGATTTATAGGAGATTCACGGGGATAGTCCAGTCGCCGTCTGGCAGCGGCAGTGGCCGGTCGCAGTTGCAGATCACAGCACCCGGCTTGCGAACGTAGCTGCTGAGTGCGTCTAGGTGTCTGAATGCCGAGGCATCAGACGGACGAGCAGCAGCTGACGACTTGATTTCTATGGGGTAGAGGTTGCTGCCGTTCGCAAGCACCAAGTCGATCTCGTTGCGGTTGGAGTCTCTGTAGTAGTAGACGTCTGGTAACGTGCCTGTGTGGTTTAGGTGGCTTTTGATGATCTCGGCGATGACGAATCCCTCGAAGAACTCGCCTGCCTGAGGGCTTTGCGCGAGGTCTTTCCCTGTGGTAATGCGGCAGAGGCGTGCGGCTAGGCCACTGTTGCAAAAATAGAGCTTAGGGGACTTAGTCAGCCGTTTGCCAGTGTTCACAAGCAGCGGCTTGAGCATGAAGATGATTCCTGATGCCTCTAACACCAAGAGCCAACGGCCGATCGTCGCCACTGCGACACCAGTGCGAGTCGCAAGTTCTGTCTTGTTCAATTGTCGCCCGTGCGTCTGCGCGAGTAATCCCATGAAGCGATTGAAGGCGGCTAAGTCGCCTACGCTGGCGAGGTCACGTACATCGCGGCGCAGGTAGGTCTCGATGTAGGAGTCATAATATTGGATCGTGTCTATTTTCTCATTGGCATGAAGCTCGGGGAGGTCGCCTCTGACGATGAGATTCCAGATGCGCTCACTGGCGTCGGCGGCTGGCGAGTTGTGCTGGCTCTCGCGTAGCGCGTTGTACGGGTCGTCGGCGGCTGGCGAGTTAGGTGCGTTGACTGCTGCCTCTGCTGGGATTGTCGGGCGGGACGCGGTCGGCGCGGTAGTCGCATTGTCTTTTGCTGCATCAGTGATTGTGTGCGAGGCTGCATTGGTCATACGCTGCGTAAAGTAATCGGAAATGCCAAACCAACAGTTTATATTATGAAAATCATAATGTCAATGTATAGAATTGCGTAACGTGCGGAGCGTGTTAAATGCGGGGGCGGGGTAGTGTAGTTTGCCTTTTTACTATGTAGTAAGACTTGCGCTCAGTTAGCTTCGGCTTCTTCGCTGCTTAGTGTGCATGGATACAACCAGTGTCCTGCGAGAAAATTGCAAGTCTTTTCTGATTTCAAGAAAAACTTGCAATTTATGCAGAAATTTGTTCTAATGAGTTAATACAATTATTCATGTTTGTGCGAAAGGAATGATGCTCTTTATGAACAAACTTATAGAACGCAAATCCTATTTAGATCAGCTTCAAATGTGGCGTGAAGAAGAAATGATAAAGGTCGTCACTGGCGTGCGACGCTCAGGCAAATCAACTCTGTTTGAATTGTATATCAACTACCTAAAAGCGAATGGTGTGATGGATGAACAGATAATCTTCATCAATTTAGAAAATGAGGATCTTTCAGAGTTACTTGACTACAAGAAGTTACATGAGTATGTAAAAAAACACATTGTGCCTGACAAGTGGTCATATGTCTTCATAGATGAAATTCAAAACTGCAAGGATTACGAAAAAGCTGTGTCAAGCCTGTTCTTAATAAAGAACCTTGATATTTATATTACTGGTTCTAATGCCTATATGTTATCGGGAGAACTTGCTACCAAGTTGGCCGCTCGCTATATACAAATTGATATGTTTCCACTCTCCTTTCAGGAGTATAGCAAAGCTGTGGCTACGGCAGATAAGCGAGAGCGGTTTGTCCAATATATGAACATGGGTGCATTTCCTTATGCAGTACGATTTGTAGATAATTCTCTTGCTCATAGCCAGTATTTGGAAGGTATATACAATACAGTACTTGTTAAAGATGTGATGACTCGCAAAAAGTTAAATGACGTTACACTCTTAAAATCCATTGTCAGTTTTTTGGCAAGTAACATCGGCAGCCCTGTATCTGCTAAGAAAATAGCAGATACATTAACTTCATATGGGCGTCCTACGGGAGTATCAACTGTGGAAATCTATCTTGAAGCACTGTGTGATAGCTATTTGTTTTACAGGGTGCAACGGTATAACATTAAAGGTAGAACACATTTAAAAACCAATTGCAAATATTATATTTGTGACACAGGTTTGCGAAACGCGATACTTGGTACACAAGGTAATGACATTGGGCATCAGATAGAAAATATCGTTTACTTGGAACTATTGCGTCGAGGATATCAGATTAACATTGGCAAGTCAGGGCGTGGCACAGAGGTGGACTTTGTTGCAGTAAGAGATAAGCAAACAGAGTATTATCAGGTGGCAGCTACCGTTTTAGATGAAACAACTCTGGCACGTGAACTTGCTCCTCTAAAGCAGATACGTGACAACTATTTAAAATTTGTGCTCACGTTGGACGACTATTGTGGCAATTACGATGGAATTCAGCAAATAAACTTAGTAGATTGGCTGCTCAGTTAGATGTTTAGCTGTTTCACGCAGCATTGCAGCCAAACGTGATAAAATATGCTTATGAGGTTCAAGCAGCAAAAAATCGTTATTGTTTCTTGCAGGACAGCAGTTTCAGAGCGCTGGCTGTTGCTTTACCCATTGGTAGTTCTTCTCAGCATTATTTCTATTATTCTTGCTTGGGATAGCTTACCTGATCCATTTCCTATACACTTCAATTTTGACTTAGTTGCCAATGGATTTATGGCTAAAGAACCGTTGTCAGTTGTTTTGTTCGTTGGCTTTCAGAGCATAACCGCTGCCATATTTGTGGGTTGTCACTTTTTGTGTAAGCATATTGATGCCGACTACATTAGTATGCCACGCAAGATTAACCCTAAAAATATGCCTTATGCAAGGTTGCTTTGCAGTCGCTGCTTGCTTTATATAGGCGTTTTTGCAACAGTCATGGTTGGTTTTATTTTTCTGATCTCAATAACCAGTAGCGCCATTGTGGGTTACTTTCCTTTACTAATAGTTGCAATCGTTTTTGCTATTATCGCTGCAGCTGTTTGGCTTTGGCGAAGCCTATTAAAGCTGGCATAGTTGTTTGTCGCCCGTGGCGCTTAATGTCGTAGTTTAATGTCGCAGTTTGGCGGCGGTGCTTAATGGCGTAGCTTAATGGCGTAGTTTGGCGGCACAGTTTAGCGCTGGTGTTTAGCGGGCAGTTTAGCGGCGGTGTTTAACTGCGCTTTAGCGGCGCAAGCACTATTTGCGGGCGATTAATCCAGGTACAACATAGCCTAAAGTGCAGGCGATTAATCCATAGAGGTTAACTGCTAATAGCAGACCATTTTTGCCATTGCCAATTGCAATTTCTGCGGGGACAAGACCAAACGCGTAGCAAAAGCCACAAGCTATTCCGATCCAGAAGCTAAGATGAAAGCCGAGCTTTGTTGCACGCAATAGTTTTGGCGCTAGAATGGGCAGGATGAAGACAGGTGCCAGTCCCATAATCATTGTGCCACTGATAGTTGTCGCTTTAAGGATGTCGGTGCCAAAGACCATTGGCAAGTTGCCGATAATCGCAAATGCTAGCATAATAGCCATACCCAAGCGACGCGCTCTGGAATCGGGGGTTTTGCCTAGCATTTTGGGCAAATCCCAGGCAATAAGTTTAGAGAGACTGGCAAATGATGAGTCTAAGGTTGAGCTTGCGGCAGATATCATAATTAGTGCCATAACAAACAAGGAGCCAATTCCCATGACTTTTCCAACCTCGGCAGGCATGTTGCTAGAAAGCGGCATGCCTTGCAAGCTTGCATCTACGCCTATTAAACTAAATGCTAAGATGGCAATAAATCCCAAAATACCAGACACAGTAAATGCTCTTAACATCACTTTTTTCTCACTAATAAAACCGCGGTCTGTAAGCACTGGGTCATGAAAGCCATAGCTAAATAATTGCAACACTGTTACTAGTAATAGGTCTACACCGGCATCTAGTTGCCAGTTACCTGTTCCTGCGTATTGCGCAATGCTATGGTGAGGAAGTACATAAACTAGAACAAAGCATACTGCAATTACAAAAAGCACAGTTTGTAAAGCATCAGTGATAATTGCACTGCGTAAACCTCCACGCATAGAATAAAGCAAAGTAATGATAGTAAAAAGCAATGCTGCTGCGATAAATGGTAGGCTGCCACTGCTGCCATAATAACCAGCAACTACAGATGAGTTACTCCAGACTTCATTAAAAAGGCGTATTAGAATTGCCAGCGAAAAGCAAATTGAAGCTATCTTGCCATAGCGTCCCTTAAGAAAATCTACAAGACCTGTAGCTGCAAAGCGCTTGCGCAAATGATAAATAACAAGACCAGTGACAGGTATGCATAGCCAATAGGTGGCGTATGCTATGCCGCCAACAATGCCAAACTCGGCTCCAAGATTGGCGGCATTGGTCACAGATTTAGCAAATATCCAGCTAATAAAGATGCTCATGGTTAGGAGTGCAGGCGATGCAGGCTTGCCATGTTTGTCTTCACCTTTAAAAAAGCCACCTAGCGTGACTGTGTGCGGAGAGATTATCCAAAGTATAATGCCATAGGCAATTAGAAACCCCCAGAACAGATAACCCATATAGTCTTCCATTGCTTTTTGTCCTCTCTTTATATCATTACTTTTTTGTGTCAAGCGGTTGTCAAATTATGCTAAATAGCGTTCAAGTTGTGTCAAGCGGTTGTCATGTTGTGTCAAACTGCGGTCAAATTAAATAGCTCATTTATTGGCACACTTGAATAACGCTCTTAAATTGCACAATTGACTATTGCACTTACGCATTTAAGAAAATGGCAAAATTGACACGTATTATTTGCATATTCATAATAGCGTGTATTGTCTATTAGTAGAGTATATCTAATAGTTTAATCGGCAAATGGTATAGCGTGCGACTGCTTTGCGCCTCTTTTAGGTCACCTTGTTTGGTTGCAAGTTGGTCATTTTGGTTGCAAGTTGGTCATTTTGGTTGTTTTGGTTGTTTTGGTCATTTTGGTTAGCTGCGGTTATTAGACTGACCCTTGTATCGGAAGTCTATAGTAATACGTAAATAAGTTAAAATATGCTTGGATACTTAAAGGAGAAAGTTGCTGACCCAAAGAAGTGAGCTGTAGACTTTAAAGAAGAAGTTGTTACTTGCAACTACAGGTAAGCTGCTAACGGCAATTGCTAAAATTAGGATTGCAGCCATTGTAAGGACACTATATAAGCTAAGGTAATTGCTAAATGCAAGGACACTTAATAACCGAGGACAATTGCTAGAATCAGAGAACTGCTTAACCGAGGACAATTGCTAAATGCAAGGACACTTAATAACCGAGGTCAATTGCTTAAAACCATTATGAAGATTACGCGTAACCAACGCATACCTCTTATCTGCATGCTTGGCCCTGCACTATTAACTGCATGGGTTGCGACCCTTTATACAAACGGTTCATTGTTAGTGGCACCAAAGATCATAGGAGCCTTAGAAATAACACACCTCTTTTCTACAATGAGTGTTATTTGTGTTGGTGTTATTCTAGCGTTATTTTCGACTCGAATTGTGTCATTAAAAAAGCAGCGCAAGCTTCTTGCTGCGGCAGGCTTGTTTGGCACTTTGGCTACGGCAGTCATGCCTTTTGTTAGCCTTGGCATACTTGATAGCCATTGGCTTATTGTTTGTGTTATTGTTACAGCGGCAACAGGTGCGATAATACAGATTGCCTGGTACGAAGTTTTTGTCGCTTATAAGGTGCAAGGTGCTTTTATTTGTATCATGGCTTCAAGTGTTGTTGGTGCAGTAATGTCTATGATAATTTCATTATTGCCGCAAGCTGTGGCTATCGCAGTTGCTGTTGCATTACCAACAGCAACTGTTCTTGTTTTGTTGTGCTATAAAGGAGCAGAATGCACAAGCGACAACACAGTGGGAAGCGCAGTGCAAAGCACAGTGGGAAGTTCAAAAGAGAGTACAAATAGGAACGCAACGGTAAGGACATGCGGGAGCGCAACGGGAAGCGCAGCGCAAAGCACAGCGGGTGGCGCAAATAATGTTTTGTCTAAAGTGTCCAACAAAATGTTCGTGCCGCCTCAACCAATATTTCAGAACAGATCATTTACTTGCGTGCCCAAGCAAAAATCACGCTTGACTTTAATGCTGGGCACAATGCTATTACGATTGATAATTGTTGTTGGGATTGTTAGTCTGACCTTTGGCATGCTAAAGACTTTACAGCTTCAGACAGCTGTTACATACGATGAGTCTCTGCAAACGATACTCGCTTTTGTCTTTGAGCTTATATCGCTTATTGTTGTTGGCGTTATCATCTTTTTCGCGTATCGCAAGAACATGGTTCTTACATTTTACTTCTCTGTACCCATACTTGCTCTGGGCGCTTTATTTATGCTAGTAGAAGCTAGTGTGCCCTTTAACATCCCATTTTTTGCTGCCAGAACCGGCACAAGCATTATTCAATTATTGGTGCTTTTACATCTGATAAATCTGGCATGTGAAAGTAATCAAAAAAAACAGGTGCCAATAGTCTTTAGTGCAGCACTGTTAAGCGTATTTCAGTTTGCAGGCACTTTTGCAGGGCAGATAGTCGCTTCGGTATTTTCGCCAGAACCTATGGTCTTTGCGTTAATATTGTTGTTGTTGCTTGTTGTTGCTGTTTTGCCATTAATAGGCGCGCGCTTAACGTTTGCAAGCGCCACAGATAACCCCAGCCCCACCATTAGCACGCAGTCAGGAGCAGATCATAACTCTGCAAACGACACGACTAACTCTGCAAACGACACGACTAACCCTGCAAACGACACGACTAACTCTGCGCATGAACTTATGTCTGCGCCGTCATTAGCCCCCAACAAGTTCGCACAAATTGTTAGCCAAGCGCAACTTTCGCCACGCGAGGCAGAGGTGTTAAAGATTTGGATAACCGGTCATAATAGCGCCTATATCCAAAACACCCTGCATATTAGCAAGAACACCGTTAAGACGCATCTAACGCATATTTATACTAAAACTGGCACATCCAGCCGAGAGGACTTATTAACCTTATATGAGAACCTTATATGAGACTCTTATATGAGTCCCAAAACTAGCTACACGATTAGATGTGTCATAAATCGCAGCTAAGGGGTGATGTGCGTAACAATTGTATCTGCCACAATTTTGCTGTTCCTATTTAGGGTCTCTTTAAAGAGGAGAGGCAAATAGCAGCTGTGTTTATGGTTAAGCGCGACATGAAACGCGACATAAAGCGCGACATGAAGCGCGACATAAACACAACAGACATTGTAAGTTTTAACTTACAGAAAGGTGGATTCATGAAGATCAATCGCACTGGCAAAAAAGACAAGGATTATGTCGAGAAGAACGCACCAAACACTGCTCTAAACGGCGCGCAATTAAATGCGGCAACAGGTAACTCAGCTGAAGTGGCACTTGACATTTCAGGTGACACACTTGACAGACGCGGCTTTCTTAAAACTGCAGCCTTGGCAGGTGTGGGACTGGTTGGCGCTACAGCGGCAGGCAGCCTTACAGCATGCGCCCCGCAGAGTAGCAACAGTGGCGCAACAACGACAGCGGGCTTAGCTACGACAACAACTACAGGACAAGCAAGTGGTGGCATAAATAGCACCAATGGCACAGTTGGTGGAGCTATTTGCGCTGACGACTGGCTTGGCAAAATGCCAACTATCGCACAAAGCGATATCTCAGAGACTATAGATGTAGATGTTGTCATTTTAGGTGGCGGGCATGCGGGTACACAAGCAGCGTTAGCTGCAGCACAAAGCGGCGCAACAGTAGCCGTTGTAGAAAAACAACCAGAAGAGAAATACATCTATTTTGGCGATGACATTTGTGCCTACAACTCGCAATGGATAACTTCTAAGGGTTTTGGTGGATACGATTTAGGCGAAATCACGGCAGAATATTGTCGCCGCGGAATTGGGCGTATTTCTCCAGATATTATTAAGCTTTTTGTAGAAAACTCTGGCGAGATGATGGACAATATGGTTTCGTTGGTGCCATCTACCAGTGATATCTTAGATTATGAGGGTGGACGTTGCGTTATTCAGGTGGCCTATGGTAAAAATAGCGGCAGTGATTATCCCATAGAGCAAAGTGGCTACAAGTCGTGGGCAACTACAGTGCAAACAGCTGCAACTGTTAATCCTACAGAGGTTATTGCCGGCCGCAGACTTACTAGACTAACAGAGATAGAGACCTATTGCATACGCGAAGCTCAAAGACTTGGCGCAATTTGGCATTGGGGTTGTTCGGCTGAGGCGCTTATTATAAATGATGATGCGGTAATGGGCGCCTGTGCCTTAAAACCAGATGGTAGCTATTTGCAACTTAACGCTGCCAAAGGCGTATTGCTTGCGACTGGTGATTTCTCGTCAAATCCTGATATGGTATGGAATCTTTTAGACGATGTGGCCGAGTGGGGCAGTCGTGTTGGATTAAAGCGAGAAGACCTCATAGGACCTGGTCGTGATGGCATGGGGCACAAGTTAGGTTGTTGGGCTGGTGGCGCAATAGAGCCACACCCACGCTCGTCAATGAATATTATGGGTGGTCAGCCAGGACCTTGGGGAACATCTGCTTTTCTGACCTTAAACAAGAATGGCAAGCGCTTTATGAACGAAAGTATGTCTCAGATTGCCGGCGCAGCTTGTTTGCGTCAACCCTTAGGCATCATTGCCGCTATTACAGATGCCAACTTTATGAAGACAGTTCAGGGCGCTGGCTTAGATCATGGTGCGCCAAACTGGGGTTATCCGCCAATGTTAGCTAAGATGGAAGAGGACATGCACAATATCGTACCAGGTCCTAACGGCGGTCCAGTTACTTCTGTGGGAATAGTTTCACTTAATGAGATTAATACGCATAATCCAGAGGGAGAAGGCAGCGGAGAAAGCTCTATGCCTCCTAATCTCGTTTACGCGGCAAACACACTTGAAGAGTTACTTGGCTATCTTGGTTACAGCGGCGAGGCGTTAAATATGGCATTGTCTGAAATTGCTCGCTATAATGAACTTTGTCATGCAGGCAAAGATAGTGATTTTGATAAACAATCTAACCTGATGATTCCCATAGAGCAAGCGCCATTTTATGGTGCTGTCACCGAAAACGCCGGTCGCACTTCTCCTGGTCTTGTCACTTTGGCAGGCTTGCTTACAGACGAGAATCTTAATGTTATGAAAGCCGACCGTTCTGCCCCAATTAAGGGGCTGTATGCTGCTGGTAACTGCCTTGGACAGCGATACGGCATGGGGTATTCGACACCCAGCGCTGGTAACTCTATGGGTATGGCAATGACCCATGGCCGTGTGGCGGGAAAGATTATGGCTGCGCTCTAAGATGGTGTAAGTTAGGTATCCTAAAGGTTAGCGTTAGTGAATAGGACGCTTTAGGCTGCGCCTCTTGAACTGGCAAGACGCTGCAGATAACACACCAAAAGCGCTAATTGATAGATGATTGGCGTGGTTATATTGGCGCGACGTGGTGGGCTGCGCCTCTTGCACTGGCGCAAAAATGCTGGCGGGACTGCTGGCGGGACGTTTTAATAGGCGTCTCGCCAGCGCGTAAGCCTTGTGTCAGATGTTTTCGGGTTGCGGCTTAAAAAAATCAAGCTCTGAACAAATCATTTCTTTTGTGAGCTCTGCAAGGCCGCGATAGAACAAAGAAGTAGTTGTCTTCTGTAAATCATTACAAAAAGTTAAAACCCAGTTATTTAGGTGAGAAAAGAAAAACGTATGTTGCCGCTGAAGCAACTTAACAAGTGCTTGAATGTCGTTTGCGTCTAAGCTAATAATGCTTTTGGCGATAAGGACAGACATGAATTCCAGTTCTAGTGCGATATGGTCATCAGGTAAACTAAAGCTAGCATGCTTTTTAAACCCTATGCTATTATATTCGCTCACTACTTCTTTCCAGGCTTCTTGCATAAGTAAACGCTTTTCGCTGGTGTAAACCGATTCATAAGGTGGCACTGGATGCGCAGACATTGCCAGAAAAAGCCTTGAATACTCGGCAGCTAAGTCTGTGCGCACCTTGTTAATGGCATTGTCGTCAAGTGCGTGTAAGCTATCAACAAATTCTGCCATAGTACCGCTAAGTGTACTATTTAGTCCTTCAAGCACCTGCTTGTTGTCTGCGACATCTACCTGATGTTCATCGCAATGTCCACCTTGGTGCTCATTGCGATATCCATCGCTTTGTCCATCGCGCAATATTGTTAGAAATTCGCTAGTTACCTCTTGCCTAAAAGCAGTGGCCAAAAAGCTATAAGCAAGTTGACGCTCTTCTAGCACATCGCGAAAGGCTGCACAGTCAGTGAGATCTGAAAACTCTTTAGCTCCTGCAAACTCTGTTGTTTCTGAAAACTCTGTAAGCTCTGCAAGTTCTGTTGCTCCTGCAGGCTCAGAAAACACCGTAGCTCCTGCAGCCTCAGAAAACACCGTAGCTCCTGCAAGCTCAGAAAACTCTGTAGCTCCTGCAGAGCAATCATTTTTATCATCACAGTCTTTAGCTGTATTCACGTCCTGCTCCTTGTTAATAATTAAATCTTAAGGCGCCTTTAGAGTCGATAAGTCACTGACTTCGCAGACTCTTCAGGCGCCCATTGTCATGCTTTTCTCAACAGCGTCTTCTCTTTGCGCAATGAGACACTAAGAGATGTAAACAGAGGGTACTGTAGAGCCATCTTTTTTGTTGCCACCTTTCTTTGCGGCAGCCTCTTTCATGTCATCTAGCTTACCAAAAGACAATGCCTTACAAGGACACGTAATGACACAGCGTGGCTCGTCGCCTTCTTTGGTCCTTAAAGTTAGACAGCCATCACATTTATCCATTTTCATCTCGAAGTATTGCGGCACATCAAAAGGACATCCGGTTGCGCAAGTTTTGCAACCAATGCAAACCTCTTTGTCTACAACTACAAGGCCGTCTTCTGCGCGCTTGCTTACCGCGCCCGTAGGACAAACCGATACACAGCCTGGGTTTGCGCAGTGCATGCAAGAAAGTGAAGTGAATGTGCGCGTGACATTAGGAAAAGTACCGCCGTTAGTTTCATCTACACGACGTCGCGAAATCGTTCCCGCTTTAATGTCGTGCCACTGTTTACATGTAATAACACATGCCCAGCACTTTATGCAACGTGTTGTATCAACATAAAATCCCAATTGCTCAGTTGCCATTGTCTGCCCCTTCCAATTTACTTATTTTCACCAGAGTCTGCTTGCTCATGGCGGAATGGAATTGATCAAAGTTGGCAGGATCTGAGTCGTAAAGCACACTAACGTCACTGCCGCCATCAAAGCATCCATAGCCTTCTAAACCAAGCTCGGCGCACTCTTGCCACCAGCCACGACGACACATTAGTGTCTCGGGAGAGATTGCCTCAAAGTATTCAGCTACTAGTTTAACCCAACCGTGCGGTGACTCTACCTTCATCCAGTCGCCGTTTTCTATACCATATTTCTTGGCTGTTTGTGGATTAATCTTAGCCCAAGGATATGGCTGAAGCTCTCTGAGGTAGGGGACATCGGCATAATAGCTATGCTCACAAAGTCTATAGGCATGTACATCAGATAATATAAGGGGATATTCTTGCGCTAGCTCAGAAGTACCAGCTATGCTTTCTGCGGGACCTTTGTATGTTGGCAAAAAGCCAAGCGTGCCAGTTTCCTGGGCATTAGGTTTACCGCCAATCCAGCTATTTGAGCATTGTACTTTTCCATCCGGCAAAGTCTTAAAGAGGTTTTCATAATCTTGATATTTTGGCTCAGATGGTTTTGCTCCATCGCTGCGCTCTATAAAAATACCATGATCGGCGGCTCTTAACTCCTCAACAGAAATTCCTGATGGCTCCAGCTGCTCACGCAGACAGGCTTCCATGTCGCCATTCCAAAAATCATCGCCATATCCCATGGCTACTGCCAGATCCAGATAGAATTGCCAATCTGAGCGCGACTCGCCCAAAGGTTCTTGAATCTTTTGATTAATGCCAATCCATGTGCCATCTGCAGAGTTCTTCATGGCAAACTGTACGTCTGTCTCGTAGTTAGAACAGGCCGGAAGCACGATATCGGCATAGTCGCATGATGAGTTCCAGTAAACATCCATAACAAAGTAAAAATCCAGCGCCTTTAATGCCTCGGCAATCTTTTTGGGTTGACGAGTGGCACCAAAGGGATTAGAAGATTGCCCAAAAACAGCGCGCAATGGCTTGGGGTTGCCATCAATGGTACTCATAAGACCTTTAAAGTATGCAGTAGTTGGTCCTGTCTCCCATGTTATTTCGTCCTGAAACCAGCGTGGAACCTCTGGAGCAACCAAATTTGAACAGCCAGCAGAATAGCCGTTCTGAATATCTTCCGCGCTTTTGGGAAGACGCTCGGTTAAAAGATCAATCTCTTCGGTGCTAATCATCGGTTTAGGCATGACCATGCCTGCGCCAGCACCGCCGGCAATACCAATGTTTCCGGTGATTGCTTCTATTAGGCAGATTGCCGCTAATACGTCGTGCCCGTCGTTTTGCTGATCGCCCACGCCATTACCAGCCATGATACCCATGGGCTTTGTTGTTCCCATCATTCGCGCGACATCATAGATTTGCTCTATAGGTAAGCCAGTAATGCCAGATGCCCATTCGGGAGTGTATTGCTGCACGTGTGCTGCAAGTTCATCAAACCCGCTACACCAGTTGCTTACAAACTCATGATCGTAAAGGTCTTCGCCAATGATAACATTTAAGATGGCCAGCGCCAACGCACAATCTGTGCCTGGGCGCACTGGCACCCAGATGTCGGCATGCGCGCCAAGTCCGTTACGCATTGGACGAATGTCAATAACCTTAAGACCAGCTTCGATAGCGTTAAGGCGACCATTGGGATTGCCTTGGTTAATTGCGGAGTTCTCGGAATTATAACCCCAGACAACCAAAAGTTTGGTCTTGCCAAGCTGTCCCGGCACTGTGCTATTGGCACGGTCGTGGTCAGGTCCGCCCAAAGTTACCAATCGCGAAAAGACGCGCTGCGAATTGCAGATTGCGCTATGCAGGTAGTTTGGACTGCCATGCACATTAAGGAAGCGACGACCCAATGTTGCAAGAACGGCATAAAATTGTGGAGAAAGGACGCCGTAGCTTTCAGGTCCGTACTTTTCTTTTTGCTCTTTAAGTGTTGTGGCAATGATGTTGATGGCCTCATCCCAAGTGCAACGCTCAAATTTGCCTTCGCCCTTCTCGCCAACGCGTTTCATGGGATAGGTGATACGCAAAGGCGAATAAATCGTTTGCATTGCCGAGTTACCCTTAGCGCAAAGCGTGCGACTGCCGCGTCCCCAATTGTTTCCAGCTTCGGGGTTGCCTTCGACATTTGTCCAAACTCCATCTTTGATGTAGCAGGTTGTTGAACAGTGAGTGCGGGCAGGTCCACACATCTGGCAAAATGCGTGCTTGGTAACAGTTGTGCCTGCTGTTGTTGCTTGGCTATTGCCGCCCGACGCCGCCGAGCCGGTTTCGCTTAGCGCACCATTGCTGCAACCTGCCATAACGGCAGCCGCACCTAGTGCTGCAGCTCCCTTTAGGAAGTTGCGTCTTGTGTACGTGCTCGTCTGTGCCATGTACTTCCTCCATTCCTCTCGTATTCTTGCTGATTACTTTTTTAGATGTTGCCAACCAGTTGGTAGCTGAAATTGATTATTTTGCAACGAACAACAGGAACGCTTGGCCATTTGACGCCCCAGAAACTTTAAGATGCTACTTTTGGCTGTGCACGGGAATAAGGGCAGATGCGCCCCACATCCCCCATCAACATAATAGTATAACTTAAAATGGCGATAACCGTTAGAGTCGTATCCCGCGAAAGCCATTTAACGCGAATCATTTTGAGACTTTTTTGAGACAATAATGAGACAATAATGAGACAATAATGGGATAATAATGGCAAAATTTTGGCAAGATTGCCTCTGAGCATGCTTTAAGATTCTTAACATGTTTAAGAGATTGTACCCATAAAATTCTATAAAAGTATCCCTGTTTAGATGTGGACAATATAGCTATACTTTCGTATAAGAAAACCTTGTGAATGTCTTGCAAACATGCTACTTTGGCAGCTAGACATTATAAACAGGGATAAAATGTAGGAACTAACAATGTGGAGAGGAGAAGTTATGAAAGAGCGATGTAAGGCAAATAAAATGCTTGGAACAGGTTCCAAAAGAAAATTGCGCAACTGGATAGTAGTTGTTGGAATTTGTGCAGCAGTGGTTGCGCTGGCGGCATGTGCTCCAAGCGAAACAGGCTCTGGCGGAACAGGGACAGGGGGCACGGGAAGCACTAGTACCTCTACGGTTAAGGAGAAGCCGGCAACACCAGCAGCTAATGCGGCAGGTGTTGTAACAGCAGAAGCCTGGAAAGACGCCTACCCGCACCAGTATGCTAGCTATATAGCAAACGAGGATAATAGCACCGAAGGAGGTGGAGTATTTGCGGCGCGTGGCGACATGATAGAAATGTATCCTCAGATTACTACGATCTGGAAAGGCAATCCCTTCTCAAAATCATATTTTGAGCCTAATGGGCACCAATACGCCATAACAGACATTGCTGCTTCTGGTCGCCCTAATGAAAAAACGCTGGCTAATTGCTTGACATGCAAATCCGCCGACTTCACAGCCATGTATCAAAAGCAAGGTGATGCAATTTTTGCGCAACCGTTTGCCGATGTTTTAGCTCAGCTTGACGAACCCATAAGCTGCTATAACTGCCATGAAAACGATCCTGAAAGTTTGGCGGTTACACAGGCGTTTTTTGCGGATGCTCTTGGTAGCGATGGTGGCGCCAGCAGCACCAAAGTGCCAATGAGCGCTCAAGTTTGTGGACAATGCCACAACGAGTACTACTTTAATGGCGAAACTAAGGCTGTCACTAATCCATATTCTGGTGTAGCGCAGGCCACTCCGGAAGCCATTTACAAGTACTACACCGACAAGGGATTTAGCGATGCCACACATCCCGATAGCTCGGTGGGTTGGATTAAGGTTCAACATCCAGAGTTCGAGTTCGTTTATGGCGGCACTGGTTCAAGCATGGCTAAGCGCATGAATCCTGCTACTGGCGAAAATTGGAGTTGCGCCGATTGCCACATGGGTGAAGCACAAACTGCCAGTGACGGCACTAAATATCGTTCGCATCTGCTAGTTAGTCCACTAGAAAACGAAGAGCTGCTAGAATCGTCTTGTAACCTTGCTGGTTGCCACATAGATCTTGCCAAGCAGGTAAAAGCCTGGCAAGAGGAATCTGAGGGCAAGGTTCAAGCGGTAGGCGATAAACTTGTAGAGCTAACTAACAAGATTGCTCAGAAGGTTGCGGCCGGCGAGGACGTCGCCGAGGTGTCGGCACTAGATCGCGAGGCTCAATTCTATTGGGAGTTTGTCATGGTTGAGAATAGCGAGGGTGCTCACAACCCCACGCTTTCTAACAGTTGTTTAGATAGGGCAGCTCGACTTGCCGACCAAGCGCTAGGATTACTCGCCTAAGAATTACTAGCCTTACGCTTGCGGCTGCTTGCCTAAAGATATCGTTCTGTTACAGTCTGATATCATTACTTGGTATAATACACCAAGCATATATTTGTCTGGAGGGACGCTGATATGGTGTCCATCCTTTAGTTTTAGCAAAAAGGAACGATATGAGCCAAAGAATGAAACGTCGTCTAATTGTGGTAACCGGCACAATTGTTGTTGTGCTTGTTGTGGTGTTAGCGGTAGTTAGCGCCGCCACTGCCTCTAAGACAGTAAGCGTAGCTCAGGCTCTTGAGGCTCAGATGCAAGGTACGAAGATACAGGTCACTGGCAAGGTTGTTGACAACTCCTATAGCATTAGCGCAGACGTCTTAAATTTTGCTATCTATGACCCAGATGGAGATCCAAAATCTCAGCTTAAAGTGAGTTATGATGGCGGTGTAGCTGCAACTTTTGGCAATCAGGTTACCGCTATTTGTACAGGCACCGTAGACGCAAATGGCGTTTTGCAATGTATAGAACTAGTAACTAAGTGCCCATCAAAATACGAGAACGCAACTGATGCCCTAAGCGTGTCGCAATTATTGGGTTATGGTTCTGCCATTGAAGGCAAGCCAATGAAAGTTATGGGTTCTGTAAAATCAGGCAGCTTAAAGCCTGCTGGGCAAGGCAATCGTCTTGTGCTTGTAGACGCTACTGGTGCTGCATCTGGCGAGATTGCTGTCTTGTACGATGGCGCTATCCCAGATGCCATTAGCGACGAGAGCATGCTAGTGATAACTGGTACTCTAACAGCAACTGGCAAGATTGAGGCTACAGATATTGCGTTAAGCAAGTAGTTGTTTCGCTCGCTCGCCTGCCTGTCTGCCAGCCAGCCACATGCTCGCTTGCTCGCTTGGCTGCTCGCCTGCCTGCCTGCCACCCGCTAGCTTGTCTGCTTGCCCACCCGTTCGCTCGCTAGTAAGTTAGTAGGTTTGTTAGTAAGTAAGTAATTTGTAAGTATGTAAGTAAGTAATTTGTAAGTGATTAGTAAGTTAGAAAGCAAATAAGTTAGTAAGTAAGGATGTGATTATGCCAATATTTGGCTCTGTTTCGTTATTTGTTGCCTTTGCCGCAACTGCCATTTCTGTTGTCGTTTTGTTCCTTGCCGTACCTAGCCTAAAAAGTATGCAGCATAAATCGGGTAGTGCCCAACTTGGTGTTGGCAATGACGGGCAAACAAAGACAAAAAGCATGTTGCAACTTATAGGCTATGGCGCGGTTATTATAGTTACTCTGACACTTACGATTTGTTGTGCTATTTTGATAGTCGGCTTTCTAAGTGGCGATATCTCTTTAGAGTATGTCGTTCGTTATCATAGCGATTCGTCTACGCAATTTGCATGGCTTTATAAATTGGCTGGGCTTTGGGCAGGACGTGAGGGATCGCTTTTGTTTTGGGCTTGGTTGATATCAGTTTTTAACCTTGTTATTGCTTTGCGCACATTAAAGCGACCTGCGGCGTTGGATTGCGCCGCTTTGGGGATCTCGCAGATAGTACTATTGGCATTCATTGTTGTACTAACTTTTGCCGATGGCAATATGCCATTTGTTCCCCTTGCCGCAGAGTATGTTGACGCAAATGGAGAGCTAACCGGCGTTGCCGCGCTTTGGGGCATGAATACTCTTTTAGAACATTGGGCTATGGCAATTCATCCGCCAACACTCTTTGTGGGCTATGCAGGCTTAACTATTCCTTTTGCCTATGCAGTGGCGGCTCTTATTGCTAACGATTCGTCTAAGAATTGGGTTAAGCGTTGTGAGCGATTCACTTTGATTTCGTGGTTGTTCCTGGGAATTGGCATTGGCCTAGGCGCCGTTTGGGCTTATGTTGTCTTAGGATGGGGCGGCTACTGGGGTTGGGATCCTGTCGAGAACGCCAGCTTGTTGTCGTGGGTGATAGGCGTGGCACTTATCCACAGCTTAACTGTCTATCGTCAGCGCGGTATCTTTAAACGTTGGGCGGTGATGTGTGCTTGTTTAACGTTTGCCTTTGTTATTGTGGGCACATTTATTTCGCGCTCTGGAATTGTGCAAAGCGTACATGCTTTTGAGGCAAACGCTGTTTCTACTATTTTATTTGGCGCACTGATTATCTTTCCGGTATTGGTGGGTGGTTTGGGGTTAATTTTGCGCAGAAAGTCATTTGCCCCTGCAGTAGTGGCAGGTGAACTAAGCGAAGAGACAGATAGCATGTTTACCAAGGATGTAGCTTACTATCTAAACAATATAGTTATGTTAGTTTGTACTATCATACTAGCATACATGACAATTTCGTCGGCGTTACCAGAGTGGCTGCCTGCCGGGGGAACCTCTATACCAGCTTCGGCTTATAATTTTATTGCCAGACCCGTTGGCGTGCTTTACTGTTTGATTATTGCCATTTGTCCGCTGCTTGCTTGGGGCAAGACGGACAGAAGTGCGTTTTTTAAGGCTGCTAAAATCCCGGCGATTTGTGCAATTGTTGTTTTTCTATTGCTAATGGTTTACTTCTTCACTTATCTGGCGCCTACTTATTACGGTATCTCTATGGCGGGTGGCTCTGCAGCAGAAAATCTTAAGGCGTCAGGACCTTGGTTACTTTATGCGGCAATAACTGTAGTGGGCTTCTTTGTTGCCTCGCTGCTGCTATTTAATTCCTTGTTCATGCTTGGACGTAACATTAAAAAGGGCGTGCGACGCGTGCAGATGCTTGGAGGTTTTTTGGCACATGCAGCAATGGCCATCATTCTTGTTGGTCTGATTGGGTCTTCTATGTATGTGACCGAACGTGCAGGTTACATGTCTTATGACGAAGAGAAAGATGTCGCGGGCGCGCCATTTAAAGTGCGAGACTATACTTTGAGCTATGTGGGCAGCAACATAGAGCTGCAAGAGAATGGCGATGATGTCTTGTACACTGTAACCTTTGATGTGAAAAAAGGTGATACAGCGTTAGGCCAGGTTGCCCCTGCCGTTCAGGTGGTGCAATCTACACAACAACAAAAACTTATAGCTGGTGTAATATCGCTACCATTAGAAGATCTTTTTGTGGTCTATAAGGGTGTAAACAACGAGGGGGCATTCTCACTAGATGTACGCGTAAACCCACTAATTAGCTTTGTTTGGGCAGGTTTTGTCTTGCTCATGCTGGGAACGGCAATTGCCGCGTTTGGGCGCAGGTAGCGTTGCAATGATAGTAGGCGCTACATGGCTTGCAAGCATTACAAGACATGTAAGCACTACATGGCTTGCAAGCATTACAAGACAAGTAAGCACTACATGGCTAGGCTTAAGATGTTAATAAAGACTTGGCTATCGATTGGCAGATAGTGTCCTACCACCTGCGTATCATCTTTAGTGCAGCGTGCTGCCATTGCGTTAAAGTGTGAGTTGTCTATGCCTAGCTCTGTAAGTGTGGTGGCAAGATCAAGATTTTTAAAGAAAACCTCAAGTTCATCTGCCAGTTTGTAGGTTGCTATTTCGTCTGGGTTTTCACTTTGCTCTTGACACACCGTTTGTTCTTGATAAATATTTTGTTCTTGCCGCGTCGCAGAAACACAAGGCATAACATTAATACCAAAAATAGATTTTGCCAACTTAGCAGGCATATGCGGCTTAATTTTGGCAACATAGCGCAGCCAAGCTAAGGTTACCACAGCCATACCTTCACCATGTGTGATATTGTACTGAGCACTTAGTTCGTGCTCGATGCGGTGCGCGCCCCAACAGGCACAACGTCCAGCATCTAAAAGATTATTATGTGCCACACTTGCCAGCCACTGCAGCTCGCTGCGAGCGCCTAAGTCGCGACTGTCTTGTTTTAGGCGTTTGGCAATGTCTAATAAAGATTTAATGCCCGCCTCTATAAGGTGGTCGCTAAAGCCAGTATCTGGCACATCCGAGAAGTAGCGCTCTAAGAGGTGCGAGAGGACATCAGCAATGCCGCAACTGGTTTGGTATGCTGGCAATCCCAAAGTGTATTCGGGGTTCATAATTGCAAACTTGGGGATAATAGCGTCGTCCTCATAGCCCAACTTTAAAAGATCGTTAGAAAGGATCGCACAGTTAGATGTTTCTGACCCGCTTGAAGGCAGCGTGGTAATGACGCCTATTGGCAGCGGCTGCATTCTAATCTGTGCACCTTCAAGCACGACAGCTTGCTTTTCTGCCAACATGCCATAGTTAACTTTGCCAGCAAAAAAATCCCAGACGTCGCCATCGTAGGGGATGCCAAGAGCAACAGCTTTGGCGGTATCTATGGCACTGCCACCACCTACTGCCAATACAAAATTAACACCTGTCTCTTTGCCTTGTTGTACAAGCATCCGAACCAGCTCAATTCGTGGATTAGGCACAACATCACCATTTGCGCTAAAGGCGATGCCTAGCTGGTCGCAGGTATCTTGAACATGTTGATAAATACCAAGATCCTTAACAAACTCGCCGCTATAAACGAGTAAAAGCGAACTTGCTTCGTTTTGTTCAAGCAACGACTTAAGTTCGTTTAGAGCACTGGCTCCAAAGACTACCTTGCATGGGTTGTAGTATGTAAAATCTAGCATTTAAACCTTACTATATTAAAGACAAAGTGTTTCGTAAACATATGAGCTGTCATACGAGCTGTCATATGAGCTGTGTAAAGGAAAATTCTAACTGATTGCTGCCAGACGTGCCGCCTTGCAAGTACCGTAAAATTAGCGCTGCCTAACGAGCGCTATTTGGTAAGTGCCGCCAAGCGAATATGTGAGTGTGGCTTAGTAAATACGCAGGTGCCGCCTAGCGAATATCGTCTCGCCAAGTTATAGGCTTAAAGTCGTCCTTTAATGGCAAAAGTCTAGCGTCTGGGTCAATTCTAAGGACAGAATTAAAGTCGTTATGTGCTTTCATTTGTGCGGCAAAGCCAACGATAACAACACTCTCAACTTCATTAAAATGGCTGCGCAAACGTGAAAAAAGCTCATCAGATACAGCATTGGGATCTTTAACAATCTGAGTACCAAGGTCTACCAGCAGCTGCTCTTTGTCGTCAAGTTCAAGTGCCAGCGGGTCATCGCCCAAATCCTTTAAGTCGCTAATAAAGAATAGCGAGCACAGAAGGCATCCATTCGTTGTGGAGATTGCGTGGGCATAAACCATTGCCGCACGCTTGCCAACTACCTCTACCAGCCGTGCCCATGAGGTGTACCAACCCATAAATGCATCATAGGTCGCATAGTCTTTAAGCAAAACTTGCTTCATGTTGCTCAATTTTCCTTGTGCGACATAGTTGTCGTAGGCTTGTCGCGCCTCTTTGCTTAACTCTTCTTCTTTTACAAATGCCACTCTGGTCATAGTTGTCTCCATTCTGCCGCTTCCAAACGGCTAAAAAACGTTTTGGATGCTAACCATTCTTTCATGCTTCCCTCATTTTCTTTTGTGGAGAATAGCTTAGGCTGCCATCTCTTTGATACATAGGTAAGTTAAACTTGTTTTAATGCTTTTTAGCGCAACATTTAGCGCAACGTTTAACGCAGCGCTTAACGTAACACATAATGGAGCACCTAACGCAACGCTTAACGTAGCTGTAAACGCAATGCTAACAAATTTCAGTCTCTTTGGCTATACTGCAAATTTGGCTATTCTGCAAACAAAGCCGTAGACAAGTAGCGCTCACCAGTATCAGGTAAAATGGCAACAATTTTCTTACCAAAATTTTCTGGGCGCAAGGCAAGCTGTGTTGCTGCCCATAATGCGGCACCAGATGAGATACCTACAAGTATACCATCAGTCTTTGCCAAGGTGCGTCCAGTAGCAAACGCGTCGTCGTTTTCGACAGTAATAATTTCGTTATAGATTTGGGTATTTAAGACATCAGGAACAAAGCCAGCTCCTATACCTTGAATCTTGTGTGGCCCAGGCGTTCCTTTAGAGAGCACGGGTGACGCGGCGGGCTCAACAGCAACAATGTAGATGTCAGATTTCTTCTCTCTAAGATATTCGCCAGCACCTGTGATTGTACCTCCAGTGCCTATGCCACTAACAAAGATGTCAATATCGCCAGCGGTCGCTTCCCAAATCTCAGGACCTGTTGTTGCCTTGTGAATAGCTGGGTTTGCTGGGTTTACGAATTGTCCGGGAATAAAGCTATTAGAAGTTTCCTCTGCAAGTTCGCTGGCTCGCGCTATGGCTCCCTTCATGCCCTTGGCGCCATCTGTGAGTACTAGCTCTGCTCCATAGGCAGCTAATAGATTTCGGCGCTCGACGCTCATTGTGTCGGGCATAGTTAGAATAAGACGATACCCGCGAGCGGCTGCGATTGCCGCCAGCCCAATACCTGTGTTGCCACTGGTAGGCTCGATAAGTATTGTGTCTTTGTTAATCTTTCCTGCTTTTTCTGCATCGTCTATCATTGCCAAAGCAATACGGTCTTTTACACTGCCAGCGGGATTAAAGGATTCTAATTTTGCTATTATGCTAGCTTGCAACTCTTTTTGGGAAATGTAGCCGGAAAGCTCAAGTAAAGGTGTGCCACCAACTAACTCACTGATATTTTTGTAGACGGGCATAGTTCCTCCTTAAATGTTAAGAGCGTAAGTATTTAGTTGTACAGCAGCCTATTGGCATGCTGTTAGATAAAACCTACTAAACTTACAAGTTTATATGGTAATAAAAGATTATAGCTTAAATTTAAGGAGTGTGTCAAGTAGACGGGGTAAAAAATCAGCATAAAAAAGCAGCAGAAAAGTTAGCCTCAAAATCAGGTGAAAAATTATGCGTAATGCGATAAAAAGGTTTTAGTGCGCATATGTTGGGGATTATTTATAAGTTCGCTAGCAGTTCCCTGCTCAACAATTACGCCAGCCTCCATAAATATGATACGGTCAGCTACATCGCGGGCAAAAGACATCTCGTGCGTGACTATGGCCATTGTCATGTTTTCTGCGGCTAAGTCGCGAATTACTTTTAGGACATCGCGTGTTAGCTCTGGGTCAAGAGCGCTTGTTGGCTCATCAAAAAACAAAATGGAGGGGTTTAAGGCAAGCGCTCTAGCTATTGCTACGCGTTGCTGTTGACCGCCGGAAAGTTCGCAAGGAACCATTTTCTCCTTGCCGGAAAGCCCCATCTTTGCTAAAAGCGCGTGCGCCTGAGTCATCACTTCATCGCGGTTGCGTTTCTGTACGCGGATCGCGGCATCGGTGACATTGTGCAAGACCGAACAGTGAGGGAAGAGATTAAAGCTCTGAAAGACAAGTCCAAAGCGCGATTTCGCTTCCTTAAGGACACTTTTTGGCGCGTAGATAGCATGTCCGTGAGCATCGTTTTTGGCAACTACTAAATCGCCATAGGCCAATGTGCCGCTTTGAAAGGTTTCTAACAGGGTAGCGCAGCGCAGTAGCGTAGACTTACCAGAGCCTGAAGGACCGATAATTGCAACAACCTCGCCAGCGTTAATGTGCAAGCTGATGCTTTGCAATACACAAACATTGCCATAGCTTTTTTGTATGTGCGTCAGCTTAACTAAGGATTTTTCTTGCGGCAACAATGAAGTCGTGTTATTTGCACCATTTGCAACACTTACGGCGCCTGTGCTTACCGCATTAGTTGCGGCACTAACGCAACTTATGTCTTCGCTGCCCCTAACGATATCAGTCATGGTAGTAGTCCATTATCTTCTCTACTCTATTCATAATAAACGCAACTATTGCGTTAAAGACGTAGTAAAACACCCCAGCAACTGCAAAGGCTATCATAGATTTTTGTGCGGCAGCAATGGCTTTTGCTGTGGTAAACATTTCTGGAACGCTTAGAACAAACGATAACGATGTATCTTTTACCAACGTGATAACCTCATTGGTAACTGCTGGCAAGATACGTTTTACTACCTGAAGAAAAACAATGAAAATAAAGGTTTGTGAACGCGAGTAACCCAAGACTCCCGCGGCTTCATACTGACCATGTGGTATAGACTGAATGCCGCTGCGATAGATTTCTGCAAAATAGGCGGCATAGTTTATAACAAAAGCAATAATTGTGGCTATGAAGCGATAGTTGTCGCTTATGCTTATACCAAAACCGAAGTAGGGAAGATAGTAGACAACCATTAGCTGTAGCATAAGAGGTGTACCGCGCATGATAGAAATATAAATTTGTACTAGCCACGATAGCGGCTTTATTCGGCTCATACGACCAAAGGCAACAAGAAGTCCTAAGGGCAGCGAGCCTAGAAGTGTTAGAATGAATATCTGTAAGCTTACAAGAAATCCTTCGCCCAACATTGCAAGTATGAGTGTCAGATCCATAGCTTGTTATACTTTCTGTGCATTCCCACTTCCTTTTTTTGTTGGTTCTCGCTGCCCTTGTTGCGCATAGCTAATACCAAGTTAGGGTATTAATATCCACATATCATAACTAATGCCCTGATCGCTATATTTCTGGCAAATTGTTTTTATAGTACCATCGGCAAACATTTCTTTGAGAGTTTTTTGAACCTGATCGCGCAGCTCCAAATTCCCCTTCAGAAAGCCTACGCCATAATGCTCTGAAGAGAGTTGATCTTTTTCTAGTATAGTGAACAAAGCTTCCTTGCCGGCAATTTGAAATTTGGCAACAGGAAGATCCATGGCAACTGCGTCTACAGAGCCGCTCTCTAGCTCTAGAAAAGCACTATTGTAGTCTGGCACTGTCTGCACCTTTTTAAAAGTTTTGGCGAGTTCTTCTTGGTCTCCACCTGGCTCTAGCAGGTGCAAGGCAGCGCTGTCGGCTTGCGCCATGACTATTTTATCTTTAAGATCATCAAGTGTGGTTATGCCAGAATCTTTTCTCACCACAATTACTTGACTGTTGTCCATGTAAGGCTCGGTAAAGGTATAGTCGCTTTCGCGCCCCTCAATGGTAAATCCATTCCAGATGCAGTCGATAGCGCCGCTTGAAAGCTCAAGATCTTTGGCGTCCCAGTTTATGGGCTTATACTCTACCTCCCAGCCCAAACGTTTGCAAACTTCTTTGGCGCAGTCTAAGTCGAAACCCGTAAACTTACCATCGTTACCAATGTAGCCATAGGGAGGAAAATCTTGGTCGAAGCCAACAATAAGTTTTGTGACTTTGGTGCTTGCGTTGCTGTTGCTTTGAGTTGTTGTCGTGGTGCCACCTGCCCCGCTTGCAGTGTCTGAATTGTCTGTTGTGTTGCTACCACTACCAGATGTGCCACCGGTGCAGCCAACCAGAAGCATGATTGACACCACGCAGGCTAACACCATGAATAAAATAGATAACTTTCTTTGTTTCATTTTGTTCCTTTCTGTTTTCTCTTTTAAATGTCTTACAAAAAGACATCTCTCTTATTGTGGGTTGCAGAGCAAGTTTGCAGCCAATTAATGCTGCTTGCTATATTTGTTGCATAAAATATCGGTTACCCAAAATAGCAAAGTATATCATAGCCCATAAGCTTTCTTTATGCTTAGGCAGATACGTGATCTTTGCTAAATGATTCTTAGTGCTCCCTAGCGCTACATCGGCGATTTTTGTTTAACCGCGATTTTTGTTTAACTACGATTTTTGTTTAACCGCGACACGCATATCAACCACCGCAAACCAAACACTAAGCAAGCGCAAGCCTAGCACAAACCAAACACAGCAAGCGCAAGCCTAGCGCAAACTACGCAAACCAAACATGCAAACCAACCACGCAAACCAAACAAAGCTATATTAAATCGAACAAACTAAGCACACACAGTCTATCTGATATAATTTTAAAGTTATGAATTTTTCAGAGATAACCCCCACAGATATCTTTGCTGCGCTTAGCGCTGCCGTTATTGCTGCAGCTGTGATTGCCTTATTTGTAGTAGATGGCAAAGCGACAGAAGTTTGTACCGCATATGAGGATGGTTTTAAAAAATGAATGGCAGTTTAGACACTAAAAATAACGCCCTAAAGTGCGCCGCCGACGCCGCCGCTCAGGATATGACTTGCGTTTCTGCTCAAGTCGATAATGCCCTAAAGTGCGCCGCAACCGACGACAGCGCCACGGACGCAGCGGCATTAAAGCGCAATCTTGCTTTGGCTAAGCAGGAAGCACTTCTCTACAAAACTATGCTTGAAGAGCGCGAACGCCGCATTGCCGATCTGGAAAACTCCAGTTCGTGGAAAATAACCGCGCCATTAAGATTTGCCGGACGCTTGGCGCGTATAGCACTAAAGTCGCTAGCTGCTGTGCGTTATATTCCTAAGTTCGTGGGTTTTGCGCGCGAACACAGTTTTGGCGAGGCGGCTCATCAGGCAAAACATGCCTTTAAGCGACTGATAAGGTCTGGGGCGGTTCTTGGTTTGATGGTGCAAGTAAACTATGAGGTTACGCCAGAAGAGCGTCGCAAGCAAGAGCAGCATGCTTTTTCTAAAAACATTAGTTTTAGCATTCTTACTCCCATGTATAATACCATCCCTGAATATTTTAAGGAATTACTGGACTCCCTTTACGCGCAAACTTATGCAAACTGGCAGCTCTGCCTTGCCGATGCAAGTGACGAACAAAGTGATAACGGCCGCGTATCTAGTGACATGGCAATAGCTGCAGCAGAGGCAGACTCGCGTATTTTATACAAAAAACTAGAATGCAATGAAGGAATCTCGCCTAATACCAACGCCGCCTTGGCAATGGCAACCGGCGACTATATAGTCTTGCTTGATCACGATGACCTATTACATCCATCTGCACTATACGAATTTGCTTTAGCAATAGATGCCAGCGCCAAAAATGGCGCCGAAGCCGACATGCTCTATAGTGACGAAGTGCGTTTTTTAAAGACACCGGCAACTGCTTTTGACCCAAACTTTAAGCCGGACTTCTCGCCAGATTTGCTGCGGAGCTATAACTATATTACTCATCTGTTGGTATTTAGCCGAAAGCTGCAGCAAAAGGTTGGACTTTTCGACCCTGAATGCAGCGGCTCGCAAGACTATGATATGGCTTTGCGATTAAGCGAGCATGCTAGCAAGATAGTACATATACCTAAGTTGCTTTATTTTTGGCGGCAAAATGATAGTTCATTTTCGGCAGGCAAAAAGCAACTTGTTACTTGTATGTATGCCGCCAAGCATGCGTTAAAAAATCATCTTGAGCGTCTAGATATGCCAGGTGAGATTGTCGATCTTAATTACATGACAATCTATCGCATACGCTATAAGATTAAAGAGGAACCTCTTGTCTCTATAATCATTCCCAACAAAGACCACGTACAGGATTTAAGCAAATGCCTTGACTCTATTTATGAACGCTCGACATATCGCAATTTTCAGATATTAGTTGTTGAGAATAACAGCGAGGCACAGGAGACGTTTCATTACTATCAGACTATTGAGTCTAAAGGCAAAGCTCGTGTCCTTGTTTATCAGGGTGATGGCGGTTTTAATTTTTCTGCTATTAATAATTTTGCTGCCCGTGAGGCAAAAGGTGACTACCTACTTTTCTTAAACAATGATATCGAAGTTGTTAGCCCCGATTGGCTGCAGGAAATGCTGGGATTTGCTCAGAGAAAAGATGTTGCGGCAGTAGGAGCGCGCTTGCTGTATCCAGATAAAACCGTGCAACATGCCGGTGTTGTTTTAGGTATAAACGGTGTTGCCGGTCATGCTCACAAGGGCATGCCCGTGAGTCATACAGGCTATATGTTTCGCTTGCAAGTGGCTCAGAATTTTCTTGCAGTTACGGGTGCCTGCCTAATGGTTTCTAAAGATAAGTTTTGGCAGGTGAATGGTTTTGATGAGTCACTTGCTGTTGCTTTTAATGATGTCGATTTTTGTCTTAGGTTGCATGAGGCGGGGTATGTGAATGTTTTTACTCCTTATGCTGAGCTTTTTCATTACGAGAGCAAAAGTCGTGGGTATGAGGATACGCCAGAGAAAAAGAAGCGTTTTGCAAACGAGTCGCGACAATTGCGCTTGCGATGGGTAAATCTTTTGCAGGACACAGACCCATATTACAATCCAAATCTGACATTGTTCAGGGAGGATTTTTCTGTGCAAGTTAAGGAAGAGAAAAAGTAAAGAGTAATAAAGGAAAAGCATATATGAAGAAAGGGTTACTGTTCACGCCTCCCCTGCGTCATCCAGAGATTGCCGTGGCGGCAGTCTCTGGATCTGACACTTCGGTCTGGCGAACTAGAGCCTTAAGCTCTCGCTTCGCTCGCCTCTAGATGACATGGGGTGGGGCGTGAACAGTAACAAGAAAGGCATTCTAAGATGGACGGTGTGCGAATGAAGAAGCGTTTGGGAATATTTATGTGCTACGATGCCCGTGGCATTATAGATGATTACATTATCTATCTATTAAAGCAAATCCGTCTTACGCTAAGCGAGTTAATTATCGTTTGCAATACAGAAGGCGCTGGTTTAGATTCTTCCAGCTTGCGAAAACTAAAGGTTTTTGCCAACAAAGTTGTGTTGCGTGACAATAGCGGTTATGATGTTGCCGCGTGGCAGCAGGCGATTGTTAAAGAAGTTGGTGTAGACAATCTGGGACAATATGATGAATTGGTGCTATTTAATGACTCATTCTTTGGCCCATTTAAGCCATTTGCAGAAATATTTGCCACCATGGATAAACGTCGCAGTGCCAATGGGCAAGAATTGGATTTTTGGGGGCTTTCTGTACATGGACAGACGCCTAATATCTTTGGCCTTTGTCCCTATGGCTACAGGCCAAGATATTTGCAGACATATTTTCTTGTTTTTAAGAAGCGCTTGATAACGTCGCCTGAGTTTGCAGATTACTGGTGTAACTTACCACAGTTTAATAGTAGCGAAGAGCTTTCGGAACTTTTTGCGGCGGTACTAACAAAACACTTTGGCGATTTGGGATATGCTTGGGATGCCTATACAAACACTGGCGACTTAGAGGGCGAGCCGGAAAAGAATCTTAGTCACCATTCATTTAACACCTACGAGATGGTGGTTAGGCGCGGATTTCCTATCATTAAGCGCAAGAGTTTCCTCTTTCAGAAAAGTACACATCTGATTTATGGTGACGCTTCTGGTCTTAGGCGTTCGCTGGAATACATACAGAAAAACACAAGCTATGATACTGGTTTAATATATAGATACCTGCTTTCTCATATGCATCTAGATGATTTGCATAATATACTTAATTTAGATTATGTTTTTTCTAAATATTCGCGCAATAGCAAAATTTGTGAGCAGTCTGCGCTCGCAAATGCCTCTAGGAATGAAAGCAATGAGCAGTCTGCTGCCAAGAACGCAAACGTGAACGAAAACAGTGTGCAGTCTGCGCTCGCAAATTCCTCTAGGAATGAAAGCAACGAGCAGTCTGCTTCTGTAGTCACTCTTGTGGGCGAAAACAATGAGCAGTCCGCACATAAACAATCTGCATGTGTGATAGCACACCTTTACTACCCCGAACTCTTTGAGCGCTGTTGCGAGTATCTATTAAAGATTCCAGAGGGAATAGATGTTGTTATTACCACTGATTGCGACCAAAAGCGCGAGCGGATTTTAGAAATTCTTGCGGCAGAGTTTGCGGTGCGCCAATGTAGTAATCTTGATGTTCGTGTTGTTAAAAAGCGCGGACGCGACCTTGCGGCACTTCTTGTGGGTTGCGCTGATGTTCTTTCTAGTTATGAGTATATCTGTTTTATTCATGATAAGATGTCTACGCAAGTCGAATATCCAACGGTTGGCATGTCTTTTTTTGAACGCATGTGGGAAAGCATGCTCGCTTCTACTGTATATATACAAAATATCTTAGATTTTTTGCACTTAAACCCTAGCGTTGGTTTAATGTCACCACCAAATGTCTATCATGGAACTTATTTTGAGACAAGCATAGACTTCTGGACTATCAATTACGAAGAGACATTAAAACTCGCTAAAGAATTAAAGTTGTCTGTACCTATGGCACGTAATCATCAACCTATTGCTCTTGGTTCGGTTTTTTGGTGTCGCAGTCAGGCGTTAATGCCTTTGTTTGCACGTAAATGGAGTTACGAAGATTTTCCTGCCGAGCCAATGCCCGTAGATGGAACAGTGAGCCACGCGCTAGAAAGGATCCTGCCATTTGTGGCTCAGGCACAGGGATACTTAAGCGTTACTGCCTATTCTGAAGGCCTGGCAGCAGCAGAGATTGTTAATAAGGACTACATGCTGCATGTTTTACTTGAAGGTTTACGCGAGCAAACAGAAGAACCCTTTGTTAACTTTGCATTTGCCAACGCGTCTGTGCGCTCGAAAACGCTATTTGGTGGTACGGTAACTTCAACAGAGATTGTACAGCCAGAAATACAGCCCCAGATACGTAATGAATTGCGCCAGATATTCTTAAAATATAAGAAAACCGATTATGATAGCTTATGTGTAAGCTTGCAAAATCCACTTCTGACTTGCCATCTTTCGTCGTCTCGCGGCAACATTGTGCGTTGGCTGCCGCTTAGCGACGATGCGCGTGTTTTAGAGTTAGATGCCGGGTTTGGTTCTATAACGCAGGCATTACTTCAGCGCACAGAAAATGTTATGTCTTGTGATCCTGACGCAACAACAAATGAAGTCAATCGCTTGCGCAATGGTGAGCATTTAAAGTTTGACACCTTAACAGGTATGACAAGGGATGTTCTTGCGCGTTTGTTAACTAAAGCAGCAACTGAATTTGAGCTGATAATGTTTTCTAAACCTATGAATTACTACGCACACGATGAGGTGATAGAGCGGTTGCAATTGGCAATGCAATTATTGTCAGACAAGGATAATCTGCCTGCACGGATAGTGCTATTCTTTCAGTATCGCAACGAGCATTCGCAAATTGTCTATGAGCATGACAAGTTGATGCAAAGCTTACACGATGTTTTTCGTGCGCAGCTTAAGATACAAGGTTATCACTTAAACTCGGGCTATATGTTTGCAAATGAGATTATTTCATACTCCTATAGTCTAGGATATGAGGTACCCGCAGAGTGCGAGCGTGGTCATCTTTTAGTTTTAAGCAAAGCAAATGACCTGGCTGACAACACCTTGCCAATATATTGCAAAATAGCAAATGAGCGTGCCGAAGATTTTCGAGTTATGACCATCATTAAACAAGACGACAATGACATGCGCTCTGTTACAAAGTATCCTTTGGAGCTAAAGGCAAAAGCACATGTTGAGAAGATCATTAAGAGCGCTAACCTTTTAGATAATCAATATGGCGCACTTGGATTTACTGCCAACAAGAGCTGGCTTTGCAATGGTGGCGTTAGACTTGAATACGTTAAGGGTCAAAGTTTAATTTCACGGCTTTGTGTCCATCTGCGCAATAAAGATTTTGCAGTAGCGATGCGTGAGTTAAGTCCTTTGCTTGATGCGATTCGATCTTCGGCGACTGTTCCTTTTGTAACCTCGCCAGAATTTGTAGAAGTCTTTGGTGAATCTGTGTTGCTAAAGCAGTCAGACTTTGGGCTTAAGTCGGCAGCTTTTACAGACTTAGATTTGATCCCGGCAAACATAATAAATGTGGGCACAAATAAATGGGTGATACTAGACTATGAATGGAGTTTTGACTTTCCCATACCAGCAGAGTTCATCGTTTATCGCTGCTTGCTGTATTCGGTTATGGAGCTAAAGGAGTTATCTTATAAAGAAGGTCAAAGTTTGCTGCAGGAGCTTTGCGAGACGGCAAATGTCCCCATGCAACTGATTTCAGAGTTCGAACGTATGGAAGCGAGCTTTCAGGATTGGATTGTGGGCCAAAATAAATCGCGAAGGCTGGTTATGCATCGCCCATTTTATTGGCTTGGACGTGTTATTGTGCCGGAAGGTCGCGATGACGTTACTCCTAATCAGGTGCATCCCAAAATTCGTATGCGGCATGAAATAGATAATTTAACCTTAGATGATTTAGTCATGGTGGCAAACTCCTATTATGAGGTTAAGGATTCTACAAGTTGGAGAATAACAGCGCCATTGCGCAAGCTGATGCAGATACTTAAAGGCAGGTATTAAGGCAGGTATTAAGGTAGGCGTTAAGGTAGGTATTAAGGTAGGTATTAAGGTAGACGTTCGTAAAACTAAACTTTTACTTTTCCGTTATAACGAAAGGACACTTTTTATAGCTAAAAAATTTGGCGGTCACGGGCATTTTCTGCCTTAACCGCCTACTCCTCGGGGATTTCACCAATAAAGGTGAAGTGGATGTCTATTTGCTGGGACTCCTTTTTCCATTTATGCCCCGGCGCGTGAACCGCCTCGTGAACCACTATCTTTTCAATGAACGACCTCGCTATCTCAGCGGTTAGTTCCGTGAAGTCAGTATATGTTTCGCAGAGCTTTAGAAATTTCTCAATGCCCTCCGTCTTGTTCCGCGCCGCCGCGATGTCTGTTTTCAGCGTCTCCGTTTCTGCGACCATCGTAGTTTGTTCGCCCTCATAGGTAGCAAGCATTTTGTTGAAACGGTCATCGGAGAGCTTTCCAACCACATGGTCTTCGTAGAGTCTGTTGATGATGGTGTCAAGCTCCGCAATGCGTTTCTCGCATTTGGCAA
>JAIRQA010000017.1 GCA_031256715.1 Coriobacteriales bacterium
AAGCTTTCTTCAGATTCCACCTCGCGATGGACACCCTTGCTCTTGGCTATGCACTTGGCGCTACCACCTGTGCTAGGGACTTTCACCCATTAGAAACGTGTGCATACTCGGCACACTGAAAACGGGACGCTGTGGACAGCGTCCCGTACGGGGGCGTGAACAGAAGCTATGAAAAGGTTAGAGGCGCGGGTTTAGACTTATGTAGGGGCGACCTGTGGTCGCCCGCCGCATGGCAGAGCTGTGGTCGCCCGCTTCGCAACGAAGTTGCTTTGATGTAAGTCATCCACAAGACAACGGGCGAACAAAGTTCGCCCCTACAAAAGCTGCCATATCCAAGTAAGTCGGGCGAACAAAAAAAGCAAAACGGAAATAGCTATTTACGATAACAAGGTTTAACGAGTAGCAGGAACACGATTAAGATCTGCAGGTGTGACATCTGGGTTATGATAGCGACTATGAACAATACTATGTGTGCGTATCGCCTTATTGGGGCACCAGTGAACACAGGCCATACAAGCTTCACAGCGTTTTGAACGCATAGGAGCAGGCAATACTTCATTGACACTGACATAGTGATCCGACTTGGCACCAGCCAAAGCGACGCCCCCACTGGCATCAGCCTCATCAACAATTCCACTTAAACCAACCTCATCAACAGTCCCACTTAAACCAGCCTCATCAACAATTCCGCTTACACCACACTCATCAAGCGGCTCAATCCGAGTAGGTCGTGGCAGATGAATGTTTTGCGCCGGACAAACCTGGGCGCAAATTCCGCAGCGCGTGCAACGCTTGCCAACATGAAAACTGATGGTCTGACGTCTAGCATCAGTAAAACGACTAACTAGACGTCCAAGTAAGCGCCACGAGGGATGACAAAACTCTTCCTGAGAATTAGCAATGTCTTCGGCAACGACCGTCATCTGCTCCTGCATTTGACGCAAGCGCCTGCGCACGGTAGCAACAGAGGGATCTATAATTCCAACACTGCCCATCATGCGAACACTGGTAGCGTAATTAAGCTCGGCACCTTTGGCGCTAAGTAAGTCGTCTATAACTTGAAATTCTGTACAACCAAAAAGCGTATATGTACTAACCGCAAAATAGTAGCAATTAGGCCGCACCGGCATACCACTAATAAATCCCTTAACCATCTCTGGAAGCCCAGCGCGATGTACGGGGAAAACAAAACCAACCTTATTTGCAATCCTTGCAGAATAATAGGGGTCATCCAAAACCAAAGAGCCCGGAATAGAAATAGGTTCACCACACTTTAAAAGACCAGATAAGCTGCGCGCAACAGCTAAACTGTTGCCAGTCGCAGAAAAATAATAGATTGCGAATCTCTCCATTACCCTACTTGTCTGTCTCTCATCTGTACAGAAGCCTAAAATGATTATGTTGAGAAGTCCAACATACTTTTGGATACGATACCATCTTCTGCTGGCAACATTTAACTATAATTCACATCCTATTCGCAAGTTAAACAATTTTAGTGGCTGGACGGCCTTTAGTACCGTTTTTAGCACAGCCTTTAGCTCAACCTTTAACACAGCCTTTAGCAATCCAGACGTGCCCAGCTTACGTTAAAGCCTTTCTCAACACCTGCCTTTCTCAACACCTGTCTTTCTCAACATCTTTCATTCACTACACCTGCCTTTCTCAACACCTGCCTTTCTTAACATCTGTAATTCTTAACACCTGTTCTCTTTTGCAGCAGCCTTACTTGCACGTCGCGGCAAACTTATTATACGGTCAGGCAAAGGATGAGTGCCTACCATTGCCAAAGCATGCCCAAATAGTAGATAATTCTAAAATCAGAATATCCATAAAAAAAGAAAGCGGTCGTTTATGCACAGTCCGTATAGCGAAGAGAAGATGATCAGCGTCGAGGACGCACTTGCTAGCATACTAGCATTAGTTAAGCTTTTGCCAACAGAGTCTGTTCCTCTTAACCAAAGCATAGGCCGTGTGCTAGCCGCAGACGTTGTCGCAGACATAGACATTGCACCATTTTCAAGCTCATGTATGGATGGATTTGCCATATGTCAAAACCAAATTGCTCAAGCTACATCTGATTTCCCAATCAAATTAAATATTGTTGGCGTACTTGCTGCCGGAAGCGTTTACGATGGCACACTTCAACCTGGCGAGGCGCTACGCATCATGACAGGTGCTCCCATGCCAAACGGTGCCGACACAGTTGTTAAGATTGAGGACACCTTAGTAGAAGGCATAAGCGAAACTAACGCTATTGGCACCCAGGTCTGTTTTTCGTTTGCGCCAAAGGTGGGTGCTAATGTGCGTGAGCCAGGCGAAGAAGCCAAATGCGGGCAAACAATGTTAAGAAAAGGCGAGCTAATAAATCCAGCCGGTGTTGGTTTGTTGGCTGGATGTGGGGCTACAGAAGTTAAGGTATATCGTCAGCCGCGCGTTGCTGTTTTCTCTACAGGATCAGAACTTGTCGAGCCTAGCCAGCGTCCAGGTCCCGGTCAGATTCGCAACACCAACAGTTACGCTTTAGCGGCATATGCACAAGATGCTGGTGCAATCGTTACGCAGATGCCTTTAGTTGCCGACACTGCCGAGGCTTTTAGCACTGCTCTTTTAAATGCGGTAGAAAACCACGACCTAATTATCCTTAGCGGAGGTGCGGCAGAGGGAGACTTCGACTTCACCACAAAAACAGTGCGCGATTTAGGCGAGCTCATATTTAATAAAGTTTGCATGCGCCCTGGCAAGGCACAGACATTAGGTGTTGTGCGCGGTGTGCCAATCTTTGGTTTGCCTGGTAACCCCGCAGCGGCTGCAATTGGCTTTGAGGTATTGCTTCGCCCCGCGCTTCGCAAAATGCAAGGACATAGTAATTTGCAAAGGCCTATAACTCGTGCCAGTCTAAGCGCAGATACTCGCAAAGACGCAAAGCGACGTTCATATATGCGCGCAAATCTTAGCAAAGATGCTAATGGCAATTTTATTGTCACTGCAGCTACAAATCAGTCATCGGCACTTTATCGCACATTGTACGAGAGCAATTGTCTTTTAGTGATACCTGAAGGCGACGAGCTTGCGCCGGCTGGCAAAATTTATGATTGCCTGAGGATAGATTTAACAGAAGGTTCTTTAATCTAGAAAGGCGCATTAGCATATGGCTTACGATCAACATGGACGCAAAATAGACTACCTGCGCATTTCGGTTACAGACCGCTGTAACTTGCGCTGTTTATATTGCATGCCCGAAGAAGGTGTGGCATGGAAATCTCATGATGACATGCTTAGCTTTGAAGAGATTACTCGCATAGTTCGCGTCGCTGCAACAGAGGGTTTTTCGCGCATTAGACTTACAGGTGGAGAGCCCTTGGTGCGCTTAGGCATCATAGACCTTATTCGCGAAATTGCTTGCACACCAGGAATTGAATCGGTAGCGATGACCACCAATGGCATCCTGCTTCCCAAAATGGCAATGGAGCTAAGGTCTGCTGGGCTTTCTAGAGTTAACATATCTTTAGATACGCTTGACCCTAAGCAGTTTGCGCATATAACCAGATGGGGCAATATAAATGATGTCTTTGCCGGTATAGATGCCGCGCTTAAGATGGGCTTTAACCCCGTAAAGGTAAACGCGGTTGTTGTGCGCAGTTTAAACCAGGACTTATTATCTTTTGCCAAGCTGTCACTAGATCGCCCTTTGCATGTGCGTTTTATAGAGTACATGCCTGTAGGCGCACCCGAAGGCGAAGCAGGCTTAGGTTGGAGTGCCGCAGACACCATACCAAACGAAGAATTAATTATGTTGATAAACGAACAGGCTGTAAGCGCTGGCCTAGGCGAGCTTAAACCTGTTGATAGTACAAAAAGCGTAACCGGTTGGGGTCCTGCACGTTACTACCAATTTGATAATGCCGCGGGCTCTATAGGTTTCATTAGCGCGCTCTCGCGGCATTTTTGTAGTGAATGCAACAGACTTCGCCTAACTGCCGAGGGCAAACTAAGGCCATGCTTGTTTAACGATGATGAGTATGATTTAAAAAAAGCACTGCGAACAGGCGGCGACGAAGCAGCAAGGGATTGTTTACGTGAGGCACTGGGCTCTAAGCCTGACGAGCATCATGGGCAAATTGGTACCGAGCGCTTAATGTCACAAATTGGCGGATAAGCGTACATTTGTTTGACTTCACATACTCGCGTATAGTGCAACTACAATAATATGCTAGCATAATAATATATCAATATTAATTTCAGAATCGAGGCAAGAAGTGAGCGCAGAACAAAAACAGCTAACACACATCGACGAGCAAGGCAATGCACGCATGGTAGATGTAGGCGCAAAAGATGATACAGTGCGTTTGGCCAAAGCAGAGGGCTTTATAGCCATGGCACCTGATACTTTGGCGATGATAGTTCAGGGAACAGCGCCTAAAGGAGATGTTATTGCCGCAGCACGTATAGCGGGAATAATGGCATCAAAGCACACATCTGATCTTATCCCGCTTTGTCATCCTCTAAATATCACCAAAAGCGCTTTGGACATTACCGCCATACATGCCGGCGAGCGCGAAGATGGTAAAGTAGGCATACACGTACTGGCGACACTTGGTGTTAATGGCAAAACCGGTATCGAGATGGAAGCTCTTACCGCAGCCAGTGTAGCATGCCTTACTATTTACGATATGTGTAAGGCGGTAGACCGCGGCATGGAAATTGGCGAGGTGCGCTTACTGCATAAGTCAGGTGGAAAATCCGGCACCTGGGAACGCTAGCGTACTTGCGAATAATTAACGCCTAAATACCGTATCTAGTCTGAACCTGAATGGAGATAAAATGGCTGACTTAAAGTTTTCGATCATCACCTGCTCAACGACACGAAACCTAGAAGAAGACACTGCCGGACTGGCACTAGAAGAGCTAATAGGCAACAGTGGTTGGTCGCTTCTAAGGCGTGTCGTTGTGCCTGACGTTCGCGAAGAGATTGCAGACGCGATAGTCGCAGCAGCAGATAGCGGTGCAGACATTGTGCTTACTTGCGGCGGCAGTGGACTTTCGTTACAAGATGTTACCCCAGAGGCAACTGCCGATGTTTGCGATCGCAATGTGCCGGGCATTGCCGAAGCCATGCGGGCAACTTCGCTAAAAATTACCGGACGGGCCATGTTGTCACGTGCTGTTTGTATGCAACGTGGCACTACTCTAGTTGTAAATCTGCCTGGATCTAAAAAAGCAGCTACAGAATGCTTTGCCGCTATCTATGAACAGTTTGAGCATGCAATACAAATGGTTGCCGGAGGTGGTCACTAAGAAGCTTAGGTTGCTACATCTTTAATCTCGCTATATGGGAATATGAATTCCCCATCAGAGGTGGACACTAAGAAACTTATCTAGTTTCATCTAGTTGTTTAAATCGCTAAGTTCTAAGATACAAGGAAGTTTTAAAGATTTCGTTTTCGGTCTCATATTTCATTGAGCCATTATATTTTACGACTTCGGCACGCACGCTTTCCATGCCAATGCCGCGTGTTTTCATACCACGTTTGCGCGAATAAAACTCGCCACCGCGCACTTTTAAATGGCCATCAAAGCTATTATCCATTACCAAGGTAAAGCGTTTGGCACTGGTGTTGGCGTTAAGCTTTATAAAGCGCTTGTGCGCCTCTACATTTGCACACGCTTCTATGGCGTTTTCCATCAGGTTGCCAATAATAACGCAAAGATCGGTATCGTTTATACGCCCTACCTGTCTAGGTACTACCAGCTTTAAATCACACTGAATACCTTTATCTTCGGCTATTGTTAAATAATGCACCACTAAAGCGTTAACGGCAAAATTATCGCAAAGCAGTCGGCTGGCAATAGAGGGAATGTTGCCATACAAGTCGTCTATATAACCTCTTGCTTCTTCGCATTCGCCCTCGTCAATCATGCCCTTAATGGCGCTTAGTTGGTGCCGCATATCATGGCGAAGCTTGCGAATTTCTTCTGTGGTGCTAGCTAGCGTCTCGTATAAGGTCCTCTGCATTTCTAAGTTGCGATTCATAGATAATAGTTCAAACTGAAGCTTGATGCTTTTCTCGGCATTATCAAAAGCAACAATAGTTTGCTGCCAGGCGATTGCGGCAAGCCCACAAACCATAAATAAAACGCCTAACTGTAATAAGAATCCCGATATAACAATGGTGTGCACAGCAACATTTACGACCTCTAAAACTGCAAAAAAAGCCATGGCTATAACCGAGATTATAAAAAGTCGCGTAACCGGGTTTCTATAAAGAAAAAACTCGATAAGAACATTAATCAAAAGCAGTACACCAATAGCACCTTCCATAAAAATAACATAGTGATAAGTCTCGAAGAAACTGGCAAAGCCGCTAAGATGAGAAATAATAGCAGCAACAAAAATTGAGCTAGCCACAATTGTCATTATTAACATTGGTGTTCTACGCACAGGCTGAAGCATGCTCATTGCAAGACGAACAAACGGAATCACCAAAGAAAAGATACCTATATGAGTTAAAGTGTAAAGCAGGGCTGGCTCGGGGATTAGGTAAAGAACAATGTCGTTTGAGCAAAGCGTCCAGATGGCGCAACAAAGGCATGCCATGCCTAGCCAAACAAAGGTTTCAGCAAAAGTGACATGTCGTACCGAGGTTAGACCAACGATGATAAAGGCAAGCGCCGCGGTAAGCATCAAAAGCGAAAGTATCAGCGGCATGATGCTTTGCTCTAGAAGTAATGAAAAAAGCAATGTTCTATCGCCCTGATACAATTTTGGGAGTTCAATTTTATCCTCGACATCAGAGACCTTGTATACCATTTTAAGCTCAAATGAACCTTTTTCCGGCAAAGTGACAACAGAAACACTATCTGGTGGAACCTTCTGAAAGTCGGGGAAAGTTCCCACCTCACCTACAGAAACATACAGCTGATCATCAACATAAATAGAACATGATGTATGCACTGTTTTTATGAGTAAGTTATTAAGCAGTCTTCCCTCTAGATTAGTTCTAAGCGTTAGAACATCTCCTTTTTGCAAGGCATTAACCTGCTGCGGCAAGAAAACAGTGAATTCTTCTCCCCCATTAATATCGGCGCTTAATTCGTATATAGGTTGGATATCACTATAGTAATATATTATGTTATATTTGGCCGAAAGCACCTGACCAACAAGAAAAGCAATTAATGTGGCAATTAGCAATCCAACAGCCACAGAAGCAATACGCAAAATAACGTTGCGCAACGATGAATCCTTATTCACTGCGAGCGGAGTTAAAGACATAGTCGTCGTAGGCTCGCTTGACTTTACGGAAATCCTTCACCCGGATGTAGGCGCGCTTGCCATTATCCATGATGAAGTCCTCCTCGACATCCTCTACGTGATCGAGGTTAACAATAAACGAACGGTGCGAACGCAAAAAGCGTGGCGCGGGAAGTAGTTTTTCTAAAGCATCAATGGTTGTTAGAGTAGCATATTCGCTATTATCCTGTAAGCAAACTACGCTGCGACGATTGCGAGACTCGATAAATTCGATGCTGGTAAGCGGGATAGTAACCGGATTGCCATCGGCGATAATGCTTAATGTGGCACCTTGAGCGCGATCGCGTTTAAGCGCAGCCAGCTCTAAAGCATCATAAACGTCCTCTGAATGGATTGGCTTAATCATATATTTATAAGCATTAAGTCGATAGCTCTCGCGTGTAAAATCATCAGAAGTGGTTGTAAAGACGATGACAACATATGTATCTATAGCGCGAATGGTCTCGGCAACTTGTACGCCACTAATTTCTCCCATATAAACATCTAAAAAGACAATATCATAAGCATCCTTAGTAAAGACCTTTAAGAATGCCTCGCCATTGGCAAAAGCATCAATTTGCACACTAACTCCAGAAGCCTCAATGTAGTCTTTAAGAATACGAAGCTCACGCTCTACATCCTCGCAAATTGCGATACGTAGCGGTTTGCCACTCTCTACAGGATCCATCCTTCCTCCTTATCATCCAAGTCGTTGGTTATGATAATTTAACTTGATAATTTAATGCCCTAAATCATATGTCGCAAGCGCTAGGCAATAACGCGCCAAATCGTTAAGATCGCTTACTGCCAGTTCTTCGTCTGTAGTATGTATCTTGCTCATCCCAGTGCCAAGGCTTAATGCGCAAGCACCATTTGCTGCATAGATATTAGTGTCAGCACCGCCACCGCTGACCTCGACAAAAGTCTTAAGGCCAATTAATTTTGCCTTGCTTAAACAATATTCTAACACAGGGTGGTCATTTGGCATAAAGAAACCTTTATAATTTTCTTCCCACTTAACAATTGTTTCGGCGGCAAAATCTTTGCCGGAAGCTATTATACTATCATGCAGTTGCTGCTTAACCATCTCTGCGCGAGCCTCTTCGTGAGAACGACACTCGCCTGTTAATACACATTCTTCGGCAACAATGTTGTTTGCCATTCCCCCGCTTATAGTGCCAACGTTAGCTGTAGTTTGGTTATCTAAACGACCAAGACGCATTCTAGCTATGGCTGATGAAGCGCATTCAATAGCAGAAATTCCCTGTTCTGGAGCAATACCGGCATGGGCAGCCTTGCCAATTATTTTGGCAAAGAACGAAAGTTGATATGGCGCGCCATTAACTATAGTTCCCGGTTTGCCGCCGGCGTCTAACACAAAACAAGGCTGTCCTTTCATCCTCATGACAGTTTGAGCATCAAGTGCCTTCGCGCCATTTAGACCAATCTCTTCCTGCACACTAAAAATTAATGTAATCTGTGGGTGTTTAATGTTTGGATTGTCTGCTAATACATATGCCAGTTCTAAAAGTGCTGCTATGCCCGCCTTGTCGTCGCCACCTAAAATGGTATCACCAACCGATCTAATGATGCCATCTTTAACAACTGGCTTAATGCCCTCTGCCGGCACAACGGTATCCATATGCGCAGAAAAGAATAGTTCTTTAAAGCCGCCAAAAGCTTCAACAGAAAATCCAAAAGCAGCATCACTAGCGGGAAGAGTGGCAATGAGGTTTCCTGTATCTGATCCCGTAATAACCGCGCTGTCATCTATAGATACCTGCCATCTTTGTTCTTGCAGTACCTGTTGGCAATAAGATGCAACAGCAGCTTCATAACACGACGGCGAAGCTATACGTACAAGCTCACAAAATGTTTGCAGCAATCGTTGTTCGTTTATTAACATTGTTCTTTTCCTCACTTACCTTCCACCCTAAGGCGCTGCCAATTAAAGCTGTTGCCTGTGCCTTGCATCGGCAAAAGCAATAGCTGCATGCACGAAATCGCGAAACAAAGGATGCGCCCTTGTGGGGCGACTCTTAAATTCAGGATGAGCTTGTGTGGCAACAAACCATGGGTGATTTGCCAGCTCAACCATCTCTACCAAGCGTTCATCCGGAGAAACGCCGCTAATAATAAGTCCGGCACTAGATAGCTTTTCGCGATAAACATTATTAACCTCATAGCGATGACGGTGGCGCTCATAAATAAGCGCGTCGCCATAAGCTACCATAGCTAAGGTTTTATCGCGCAACTTACATGGATAAGCACCCAAACGCATAGTTCCACCTTTATTGGCAATATCTTCTTGCTCAGGCATTAAGTCTATTACAGGAAACTGTGTTTCTAAGCCTAGTTCTTCATTAAACTCTGAGCTTGAGGCACCAGGCATACCTGCAACATTACGAGCGAATTCGCAGACAGCGGCATGCAGCCCCAAGCAAATACCTAAAAAGGGAACGTTGCGTTCGCGAGCATGTCTAACGGCAGCAATCTTGCCCTCAAACGCACGAACGCCAAAACCGCCAGGCACAAGGATGCCATCCATGGGGGCTAGGTTCTTCTCGACACCATCTTTATTTAAAGTTTCACCATCTATTAAATGCACATTTACCTTGCGCCCATGATGCACGCCTGCATGACCTAGCGCCTCTATGATACTTAGATAAGCGTCTGGAAGCGAGACATACTTGCCAACAACGGCTATCTCTATTGGTCTGCCCAGCTTCTGCATTTTTGTAACAAAGGTTTGCCAATCTTTTAGCTCAATCTTGTTGGCAGGTAAGCCCAGCTCCTTTAAAACCTTGGTATCGAAGTCTTGCTCGTGCAAGGCAAGTGGAACCTCGTAGATACTGCTAGCATCAACGCATGCTAGCACATTATCTACAGAAACGTCACAAAAAAGAGCAATTTTTTCGCGAACTTTTTGCGTTACTTCATGGTCAGATCTACAAACAATAAAATCCGGCTGCACACCAATAGAGCGAAGTTCTTTTACGCTATGCTGAGTAGGCTTTGTCTTTACTTCATGTGCAGCGGCGATATAAGGCACCAAAGTAACGTGGATAAAAACGACATCTCCCGCTGGCTTACCCTTTTTAAATTGGCGTGCAGCCTCTATGAAAGGTAAGCTCTCGATATCACCTATTGTGCCACCGATTTCTGTAATCACGATATCGGCGTTGCTCTGATCGGCGATGCGAGTCATTCGATCTTTTATGGCATTAGTCATATGCGGGATAACTTGCACGGTGCCGCCCAAAAAGTCGCCGCGACGTTCGCGCATGACCAGACTTTGATAGATGGCGCCGGCAGTGAAGTTAGACTCGCGACTAAGATTTTCATCTATAAAACGTTCGTAATGACCTAAGTCTAAATCTCCCTCGTGACCGTCATCGGTAACAAAGACCTCACCATGCTGAAAAGGACTCATGGTTCCAGGATCGACATTTAAATATGGGTCTGCTTTTTGCATGGTAACGCGATAGCCCCGTGCCTTAAGTAAATGACCCAAAGAAGAGGCTGTTATACCTTTGCCCAACGAGGAAACAACGCCACCGGTTACAAAAATGTGCTTGGCCATGCTATACTGCTCCATTCGTGCTTAGACAATTATTGCTTTACAAGTTAAAAACCATTCGTTTTGTATATGCCTTGCATATGTCTTACCATTGGCTGCAAAGCTGCGACACCTGACGGTTAACGGCCATTCGCCTTGCATTCGTCTTGTATATGCCACTTTTTGTTTTTTCGTCGCATTTTAAAATGAATAGTATTCACCTTATAAAACAGCAATCATCATGTTTCTGTGCGGATTCTTGATTATTACATCATAGCGCATTTGGGCAACTTAGCGCTTGCGCCAAAGGTTATCTAACCAACTTAAGGGGCGACAAGCATCTATAATACGCGAAAAAGAAAAACGCTCAGACAAGATATTTAAAGCAAGCAAAAGCAAAACGAGGATAGCCAAAGCCCACATAGGTAAAGATGTTGCAAAGATAAAACCTAAAAACGCTCCCATAGAGTTTGCTCCGCAGTCGCCAAGCATGCCTTTCTCGCCCAAGTCATAACGCCAAACCGCCAACAAAGGTCCTATGCCGGTTAAGGCAATAGCAGCTACGTCTTCCGGCTTCATCTGAACCACAGCGCTTAATGACAACGACAATATTGCCAATAACAAAATTACAACATAAGCCTTTCCAGCACGCCCAGGGCGTAGGTCAAAAAGATTCATAAAGTTTGCCATCAGCGCAATTGCGCAGGTTACAAGTAGCACCCGCGGCAACGCATAGATGCCGTCCCAATAGAGGGACACAGCGGTAAAGAAACTTAAAAAGCCAATGCCCAGCATTTTTAAGCCACCGGTAGTAATAGTTAGATGAAGCATTGCTCGCAGGTGACCGCGAAATCCCTTAGCATTACTATCCCCCACCCAATCATCTAATAGTCCAAAAATAACTGTCCCAGCTATCAGTGGGAAAATAGGAATAATGTATGTCACCCACAAAGGTTGTTCGATGCCAGCCATGACAAAAAGGTGAGCACCAATCCAAAACGAAAGCAACCACACAAACCAGACGATGCCCAAACCATTATAAACCAGTCTCCCGCGATAATTTGCCTGTCGCGGCGCGCTATCTTCTAGGGAGCGCGTTAAAAGTACCATTACCAAAATTGGGATGGCCATAGAAAAGATTAAAGCAAAAATAATACTGTTCATGTTAATAGTCTAGCGTAATTTGAATTATTTGTGTATTCAGATTTAGCTGGCTGTTTAAAATAAGGCTAGACGCGGGCATGGGGACGCGCATTGGGACGCAGACATGGGGACGGTTCATCTGTCCGCGTCCGCGGACGCGGACAGATGAACCGTCCCCATGTCTGCGTGTTGTCCACCTTTTAAGCAGTAAATCACGACGTGAACAAAGCAACTAAGCGGTCAAAGAAAGACTGCTCCGGTTGCGTCTCTTGTTTGTCGTCTACAACCGGCGCTGGCAATTCAATCGCAGGCGTAATAAAAACAAATTGCACCAGCGAGACATTTTCGTTTTTAGATGAGACAAATGAGGCTGGTTTGAATTCAGAAAAATCATATTCGCTAGACAACTTGTTTATCTCATCTCGTAGTTTTTGCGGAACAGTGACGGCATTTACAACAATCTGCTTAGACCCTGTAGCTAATTGCCCGGATCCCTCTACAAGTGCGTTGCTGCCGGTAAAAAGTTCACCTATGCCTGCATCAAACTCTTTATAACCTGTTGCAATTGTGTCAACTCCGCCAATATAGGCGCCAAGAGAACCATGAAATTGCGAGTACCCTTGCGAAATACCACCAATGGCCGAAGCTAACTGAGTAAGTTGCGCTTGGCTATTTTCTAAACTAGCAATACCAGAATTGTCATCAAGCTGATTGCCTATACTGCTAAGTGAGTCAGCTATTTGGTTAATACCAACTTCTACCTGACTTAAGGCAAAAACTGTTTGCTCTAAACCAACTTTAATGCCGTCATCACCTTTCACGCCATACCAAATAGTTTTAAGATAAGCCGCAGACTGATAAGCTGCTATCAGCTGACTAACTGTATATTGTTCAGAAAAACTTAGTCCAGATTTTGCCAAAGCTGCACTTAGCTGCATTATTGCAGATGAGTCTAAGTCAGGTATGCTATTAATATAGCTATCTAGCATACTAGCTTGCTGGCTAATACTTTCCCGAATTTGTCCCATAGAGCTTGTTGTTTCGTTTAAAGCCGCTGCCAGCTGAGTTAACACTTCAGGCAATTGTTTAATCTGTTCAAGTCCGGAAGAATTTGCAGTTTTAGCAGAGGTTACAATCTGATTATCAGACCCTAGTGTAGTATTAAGCTGAGTTGCAATCTGAATAAGCGATGCGTCAACCTCACTGCTAGCTTGCATCAGCTGATCTGAGCTACCGCTTAATCCATTTAGCCCATTTTTTATATTTGATGAGCCATCTACCAGCTTAGCTGCTCCTAAGGCAAGCTGCGACATACTGTTATTCATTTTAAAGATGCCATCGTTTAAAGTATTTATAGCCTCTACAAGTTTATCCATATCACTAGTCATTGCCGATGCATCTGGCAGATCTAACACCAAAGACATTGGCACTGCCGCAATCTGAATTCTATCCATATGAAAAGTACTAACGTCTGCCTCCAGCTTTAAAGTGCCATCTTTTCCTGGAAGGATCATAAATGCCACAACGCTGTTTTCGCCCTGACTAGAAATTGCGGCCTCCTTGGCAACAAGTTGTTTGATGTTAGCGTTTGGCAAAGTCACATCTACCGTGAGCAGATAATTGTCATAAAAACGCATATCTGCAAACATGCCCTGTCTGATATTAATACCTAGCGACAAATGTCCGGTAGCACCAGCAAGTTGTTCTGCTGTGACAGACTTGCCATCAAGTTCGTAGTTTATCTTAATATCCCACGGAAGACTTGCAGAAGCTAGTTCGCCACTATAATAAAAGTCTCCAGGTTCAGAATAAAAACGTACTTGGTCTTCGTTGCACTCTATCGCAGTTGTTGTACTCAGGTTTTCTACAGTGCTATATGAGCCGTGGTCGGCAACGACGCCGCCCTTCTCAACTTCAAAATGATTAACAACAGTGCCAGACTGAATCGAACCATCGTGATCGGCTGTCACATAAACAACTTCTTGCTTCTTAGAAATTAACGCCGCACCGGCAATGTTAGAAAGCGCACTTGCAGACGAACTGTTTGATCCGGCATTGCCAAAAGCGCCAGTAGCGCCAGAGGCGCCAGTAGTAGAGCCGGCACCATCTTGGGCTTGTGACGAGTCAGTGTTTGCCAGCACGGTTTGGGCATTAAAAGTTGAAAGTGTTAGTAAGCATACAGCTACAATCAAACTTATAACTATACTGCCTGTCCTAAGTTTGTTTGGTTTTTGAGCGCTCCTCTTGCTTGCAAAGTGAGTTTGCTCTGCCTCCTTTAAATGCATCGTCATATACATTTGCTTACTCCTTTCAGATCATATTCATCAAACTTTGGCGCTACATGAGGTTCAGATACTACATGAGGTTCAGGTACTACATGATGTTCAGGCGCACCCTTAGCTTGACTGCTTATAAAACCAGGGCGCCAAGTTGTCTTGGCAATTGCCTTATCAAAAACAACCAAGGCACCCGGCAAAAAGCAAACCACCAACAATAGCGAAATAATTGCACCACGACCAAGCAGCATACCAATATCGGCAACGGCATGTGTGCTAGATGTCGCATAAACAGCAAACCCGGCAACAGAAAGAGTTGCGGCTGAAACCAGTATCGACTTAAATGACATTCCTAAAGCCTCGTGAATTGCCTGCTTTGGTTGCTTTTCTTTACGCAGACGCAAATATGTAGACGTTAACAAGATGGCATAATCTACTGTCGCCCCCAGCTGCACAGTACAAATTACCAAATAGCCAATAAAGTTTATCTGAGAACCCACAAAATATGGGATCGAAAGGTTAATCCAAATTGCGCACTCTATGGTTAGAACAAGTATCAAAGGTAAAAACAGAGAACGAAAAGTTAGCATTAAAACGATGAAGATAGCAAGTACAGCTATTAAATTAACTACGACATTATCTGTCTTTACAAAGTCATGAATGTCACTAAGGCTGGCAACAGAGCCTGCAATATAGGTCTTAATATCATCCACTGCCAAACTTACTGTTTGTTCTGCATTAACACCTTGCGAGCCTATTGCAGATTGAATCTGGTCATTATAAAATTCTTCTGCTAATGCATGAATCTGCTTAACAGTGTTAAATGCAACATCGCCCTCGCCACCAGCATCAGTCGCAATTATAATGCGAGCATAGTCTGGTCCATAAAACTGTTTTAAGATAGAGTCGGGTACAGCTTCTATGGGGATAGTAGCAGACACTGATTTAGTGTATGCGGTAACAGTTGTTACATGTGGCAAGTTCTCTATGGCAGCTGTTAGAGCAACTTCGCGAGCAATGTCACCACGTGGCACAAGTAAAACCATAATATCGGACTGTCCAAAAATTGCGTTTATGCGCGCATTCTCTCTAAAAACACGACTGGTTCCGGTAGCGACATCGCTCTCGTAAAGAAAATTTGTGCGCTGTTGCCCTAAAAATGCCGGAGCTGCAACCAAGGCAACAATCACCAACGAAGGAATAGCGACATGCCTTAAAAAACGATTAATGTTGGCAAATGAGGGCAACAAAGGTCTGTGATGCGTGCGATCTATTAATCGACAGGCACACAAAGCAAGTGCAGGCAGAAATGTTAACGAGCATACAAAACTAATAGCAATTCCTTTAGCAAGGTTAAGTCCAAGATCAGGTCCAATTAAAAATGCCATAAAAAGTAAGGCCAGAAAACCAAATAGAGTTGTAGATGCACTGGCTGTAACTGTAGAAAACGACTCTTTAATAGCACGCTGCATTGCTACTTCTACCGAAGGCGCGCTAACCCTTTGCCTATCAAAACTATGTAACAAAAAAATTGAGTAGTCTAGCGAAACCGCTAATTGCAAAATGGGACTGATACTATTGGTAATAAAGGACACGCTACCAAAAATCAAATTTGTGCCCATATTAATAACAATAGAAACACCAATGGCAGCAAAAAAAAGTAAGGGTTCCAGCCACGCTCTAGTAGAAAGCGTAATAAGAATAATAATGGCGGGAATTAAAAAGAGAAATGCCCCAAGAACCTCAGAAAATGCCCCAAACTGAATGCTAGACATCTTTGGGCCATCGCCGCTAACAGCCCCACTTGTGCCAACAAGATCCTGAAGTTTTACAGTGATTTCTTTCTCTCGCCCTTTTTCGAAGCTGAACTCAAATAGTGCCGAATTGTTTTTATAATAGCTTTCTACTATGCTAGTATCAGATGATGCTAGCGGAACACGAACGTCAATAATATCATCAAGCCAAAGAATGTCGCTGACTCCATCGATCTGCATAATCTTTTGTTTGTATTCTAAAGCCTCGGTGATTCCCACATCTGTGACCATAACACGAGCGTTTGGAACAGCCTGATCAAATTGTTCAGACAAAATCTCCAACGCAATTGTAGACTGCGCTTCTGCCGGCAGATAATCCGTTACTTTATAATTAACATAAACAAGCGGAATTAATGGGGCACATACCAAGGCGGCAATCACAAAAAACGCGATGATGGCTTTTCTGTGCCTCACTATTCCTTTAGCAATCGCTTCCAACTCCCTCTTCTCTCCCTGTTGCACTATCATAAGCTGCATGCAAACATCAAGATCATAATGAACTTATTATTTGCAGTCTAACATAGCCTATACAGTATGACAGTAACTTTGTGCCCACATGTTTTGAACCTACATGTTAAATTTGGCAACTCCCTGACAAAATTATATTTTACCTACATTGCACAACATTGCAAGCGACAATCATAAGCTACTCCATAGCTAAAATAAATATTTGTCTAACTTTTTATTAGAAAAATACGAGCATTAATGTAGTTACTTAGTAAAACTATTACAATTCTTATAAAAATGGCAATTTGTGTTTATGTTGAGAAAAACACACACTTATGCTCAATGGGCATGCATGTGGGGTAGGCTGTTAAAGCATTAGCTAACGTCAGTAGCTGGTATCGCTAGAGTCAAAGTAGCCGCTACTGCTTTATGGCGCATATATTCACTTGTGGCGATTTCCTCGCGCTTGAACTGGTCGTCATAGCAACCACTTATGCTTTAGAGCACTTGTATATTAATTTGCAGCAGGAACAGGCAAGCTTTCTTTTAGCAAAACCTCGCTTTGAGCATGGTCATTAGAGCCGCCAAATATACCACTCCAAAACCGCGTCCAACCTATTCCAATCCCCTCAAAAAAATCTGGCGCACTAACCAACCTGTCACTTACCAAAGAAGCTGTAGCTAAAGCTTCGCCACCTTGTGTCCACACTACGCTACCTATAACCTGACCAGAAACAACTTCCCCTGAAGGTTCATTAATGGTAATCTCTTGCCTAATATCTCCATGTAAATCTAGTAACTGCACCATTACCGGCTCTGCAACATAGGCTTCTACGCGTTTGTCTAACCAACTTAACAAAGCGACGTCGGCTACCTTTTGCGCAGGATTAAGTAACTCTATAGTACGCCAATGCCTAAAGCCCCACTCTAAGAGCAAAGCTGAGTCTATAAAGCGTTGCATCTCTTCTTCCTCACCAAAAACTATAGAATATAGCTCTATATCACCATAGATTGCCGCACCCACAAAACAATAGCCTGACTCTTCTGTGTAACCGGTTTTTACACCTAACACCGTGCCGGTTTCTAATACCTGCCAAAGCTTATCGGTGCTATAAAGCTCAAGCTTAGTATCGCCAACAATAATCTCTTTGTATTCGGTAGCAACAACTTCTCTAAATACCGGAATACGCATAGCATATTGGGTAAGCTTAAGATAATCTTTTGCCGTTGTGTAGTGGTTTTCTACAGAAAGACCTGAAGCATCTGCGTAATGAGTTGATGTCATGCCCAGCTCGGCTGCCTTGGCGTTCATCAATTGTGTAAACTTTGCCTCTGTCCCGCTAATATTTTCAGCGATAACTATTGCAGCGTCATTGCCGGATGGAATCATTAAACAATCCAAAACATCTCTAAAAGGCAACACCATCTCTGCCTGTAAGCCGGCCTCGGAGCCATCGGCATTTGCGGCGCCTACTGTTACTGTCATTGGCGTTTGCAAGCCATTAGCGCGCTGGCCCAGTGCTTCCAAAGCAACAACGGCAGTCATGATTTTGGTTGTAGATGCCATAGGTACAGGCATATCGGCACTACGTTCGTAAAGCACCCGCCCATTGCTTGTTCCTAAAGCCGCTTCACGAGCACTGATTGTTGGGATATCGTCTGTTATGTTGCTATAAGCAGATAATGGCTTGCTATCAATTAGCTCCTGAGCAGATGTAGCTGCAACAACTGGATTCTGAGCAGAATTTTCGTCTGAAGGCGCATTCACATCTTCTTCGGGCTGTTGATTTTCAGACAACCCGCTAGCTTCCCCAACAAGTTGCTGATAAGACAGTGGTTGCTCTTGAGCTTGTGTATGGGGTTGCGCTGGATACTGCGCTTGAGCTTGAGCTTGTAGCTGGGGTTGCGCTTGTAGCTGGAGTTGCGCTTGAGGCGAAGCTTGAGGTTGCGTTTGCGCTAAAGGCTGCGTTTGAATTTGTGTATGCGATTGCGAGGTTCTCTCCTCACCAAAGGCCGCAATTACCGGTGCCAGGAGCACTCCGCCTATTAGCGCTAATGCTAAAAGCACAAGGATAATCACACGTACAACAAATATCCAACGCGGTTCTTTTTTGTGTTTTGCTACCACACTCTTCCCATCTTTCTTGTTCTTATAAAAGCATCATTTTGCGTTCACAAAAGATTATTTGCTTTTAAATTTGCTTTTAAATTTGCTTTAACAGGTGCGTTCCTAGGGATGTGCCGCTTAATTGCAGATGACCTAAAGATTCAGCGTTGCGTACTTAAGCTACGTGAGCGAAATCTGAAGGTCGTTTGCTTTAATCGGTGCATTCCTAGGGATGTGCCGCTTAATTGCAGATGACCTAAAGATTCAGCGTTGCGTACTTAGGCTACGTGAGCGAAATCTGAAGGTCATATGCTTTAATCGGCACATTCCTAGTATTCGTACAGGTCTTGGGGAGACAAAAGCTTTAAGCCAAATTCGGCAGCAACCGCATTTAGTCTCTCGGGATCATCTACACGCACTATATCTATTGCATAACCTTTATTGGTGCTAAAACAATAGGCGTACTCTAGATTAATGCCGGCAGCATTAAATGTCTCAAGCAAAGAAGCTAATCCTCCCGCCTCGTCAACAATAGACAAGGCATGTACCTTAGTAAGCCTTGCGCGAAAGCCCGCTTCTTGCAGTGCGTTTATAGCGTCATTTGGCTTATTGGTAATGATGCGTACCACGCCATAGTCTGTTGTCTCGGCAATGACCAAGGTATGCATCGAGACTCCCGCATCAGCAAGCACGCGGCAGGCGTCAGCCAAACGGCCCTTGCTATTCTCCAAAAATAGAGTTACTTGATCTATCATAATTGTCTCCAATCCGTCGCTTTGCAGCGGCACAAAAAAGCCATTAAATCTGCATGAGTTATAGCTCAAACTTACGTTACTATTCACGCCCTCCTGCGTCATCCTGAGATTGCCTTGGCGGCAATACTTAAGGATCACATCAGTCTGACAAGCTAGATCCTGAGCTCTCGCTTCGCTCGCCTCTAGATGACCTGGGGCAGGGCGTGAATAGTAACAAAATTACTGCTAACCAATATCTACTTTCCTAGCGTAAGTCTATAACGCGTTTAGCTTTACCTTCGCTGCGCTCGATGCTCTTAGGCTCAACAACCTTAACATCAACGCTAACTTGCAAATTACTTTTTAGCTCGGCAGTAATACGATGCTGCAAGGATTCAATCTTTTTAATCTCGTCAAAGTCGAAGTCTGCAACTGTCTCTACATTTAAAGTTACCTTATCTAAAGTATGCTCGCGTGATAGTATAATCTGATAATAGCTTGTTACCTCTGGGAATGCCGCTATCACCTGCTGGAACTGCGAAGGAAAAACGTTCACGCCACGAATAATAAGCATATCATCTGTGCGTCCGGTTATACGATCCATACGCCTTAGCGTGCGGCCACAGTCACAAGCTCCAGGTATAATGCGCGAAATATCACGAGTGCGATAACGCAACAATGGCGAACACTGCTTAGATAAAGTGGTAAAGACAACTTCACCCCATTCGCCATCTGGCAAAGGCAAAAGTGTCTTAGGATCTACTATCTCTATAATAAAGTGGTCTTCGGCTACATGCAGACCATTCTGATAGCGGCATTCACAAGAAACACCTGGTCCCATAACCTCAGAAAGTCCATAAATATCTACAACCGTTACACCCAACTTGCGCTCAATCTCTTTACGCATTCCCTCAGAACAAGGCTCGGCACCCAAAATGGCGCCCGAAATTGGAAAGTCTTTTGCTGGGTCAAACCCAAGCTCTATAGCTGTATCGGCAATTAAAAGAGCATAGGATGGGGTGCAAGCTAAAATATCAACACCAAAATCGCGCATCATTTGCACTTGTCTACGAGTATTACCACTGCTCATAGGTAAAATGGTAGCACCAATGCGAATGCCACCCTCGTGCGCGCCTAAACCACCTGTGAAAAGCCCATAGCCATAAGCAACCTGTAATATACTTTCTGAGCCGCCACCTACCTGCGCAATAGCACGAGCAAAGCAATCGCCCCAGTTATCTATATCTTGTTGAGTATAACCAACGACTGTGGCATTACCAGTTGTGCCACTAGAAGCGTGCAGCCGTTGCACATTGTCATGCACATTAATGGCAAATAGGTCAAATGGATAGGCGTCGCGCATATCTTGCTTAGTAGTAAATGGCAGCTTGCATAAATCGTCTAGCGACTTAATATCTTTAGGAGATATCCCGGCTGCGTCAAGTGCATTTTTATAAAAGTTGATGTTGCTATAACAGTTTGCTACCGTCTCTTGCAGGCGCTTTAGTTGTAAATCCGCTAAATCGCCGGCAGAAATCATCTCGATTTCCGGCTGAAAATAACGTTCTTTGGTGCCAATCATTCCTACTCTTTTTTTCTCTTCACTCACTTAGGTAACACCCTCCTTTACAATCGTCTCATATTATGTCTTTCTTTTTTTGTGGAGAATAACTCCTGCCGTCTTCTAGAAATCCCGACCGATTTCAAATCGCCCAAAAACTCCTTAGCCAAAATTATAAGTTAAATAAGTTTATACCATCATGATGTTGACTGCGCCACGACACTTGGCTCGCTAGTTGACGGCGCAGTGTTAACTGGTTGTTGCGTCTGCTGCTCAGCTGTGTTTGCCTCTGCAGCAGGAGGATCTACACCTGTAGAAGTGTTATCGCTTTCACTTGTTGTCGCTTGTGTTGTTGTTTCTGCAGCATTAGACTCTTTTTCTTCCTCAACCTTTTTGGGTCCCTTCTCGACAATTTTATTTGTAGGAGCATACTTAGAAGAAAACGTGTCTTTGCGTACAATATTTCCATCAGCATCATAAACCGTACGAGTCACGGTTATCGATTTTCCATCTATTCCATCTACCTTAACATACTCCTCACCTGGCTCAAGGTCAGGATTGTCACGCTCTATAACCTCGAATTCCTTGCCTTTAACCCACTCACTGGCTTCTGTATAAACAATGTAGCCAGGACTTACGCCCCAAAGTGTAGCTGTTACACTGGTGTTAGTATAGCTCATTGTTATCAGCATCCAGTTGCTGGTGTCGTTGCGAAACTTAAGATCGGCATAAGGCCATGCTATTGCAGAATCGCGGCCGTCTGGATATGAAGAGAGATATAATGAATGATTGATGCGTTCTTCTATAGGCATACCTGCCTCATAGGCACTATTAAAAACAGTAGACGCCACCTGACAAACGCCGCCGCCAATCTCGTCTTGATATTCATCATTAATGATCGCCAAATCAGCCTTAAAGCCACGCTCGGCCGTGCATTCGCCCACCCTTTCATTAAAAGACCAAATGCCATCGGGCTCAATTAAAGAACCATTAATGTAGTCGGCTGCAAGATGAACGTTAATAATGCGATTTTCTTTAGACGTCCAATAATAAGTTGTGAATTCGGCAATTTTATCGGTTAATTTATATGACTTAGCCTGAGCAGTTGTTAGATTAGGCTGAATACTTCCCATGGGAAGACTTGCGGGACTGCTTGCGTTAGCAAAAACTATTTGTGCAAGCTCATCGGCCAATAAAGTATAGTCAATCCCAATGCCATCTTCACTTTCCTGTATTTTAAGTACACCTTCGTCCTCGACAAACTTCGCGTCTACTGCAGGTACTCCAGGCTGAATATCACCTATGACTGTATCAATAGAGTCTTCTATACTGCTAGCATTAAAGTGTGTTATTAAGCTAGCTTTATCACTATATTCGACACTAGCACTTACCCAAGAACGTAAAGTTTCGGTGGGAATGTCGTAGTTCTTCTCGTCATAATTAATACTTACAGGCTTATCTGTTAGCTCTTGCGTTAGCTCGGCTACCTTTTTAGCATCGCTCATGCTAATTTCTTGTGGTTTTGCCGCCATTGGCGCAACTAGTTCGCGCGTGGTGCTAGTAAAGGCCTCTGTGAGCATACGCATGAACTCCTGATGATTTACCTCGTATCCGTCGCTGCCAGATACCGCCACAAAAACGTCCTGTGCTTGCTCGTAAGCTATATTGGAATTAACCATCTTTGTGCCAACGGCTTCTGTAACCATGCCTTCTAGGTCTGAGAGTCGCGATTTAGAAAAATCAAACTCGGCGGTAAGCTTAACACCAAATAAATTGCTTGCAAGACGACCTAAGATGAAATCAGAACCGCGTCCAACCTCATAGGCGCGCTCTGCCATAGCATTTGCGTTAAAACTTAAACCAATGCTACTAGAGTCAACGCGCCACGAACCTGAAGCTTGCGATGGCGCATCGTTTTCGTAAGACTGCACACTGTGACCAAAGTCGAATGTTAGCTCGTTTGTGCCAGTTTGTTTTGCTTGTTCATTAGCGTAAATAATCACAGGTTCGCTACTGGCATAGGTTGCCAAAGTCTCTGTAAGTTTTTCGGCAGCTTGCTCGCGAGTCATGCCGCTAAGGTCTACGCCAGAGACACTAACACCTTTGTGAATCACATCCCAGTTTTGTACTGCATCTACACACAGCCAAATAGCACCTAAGACTACAATAATTGCAAGCAATATACCCGATAAGAGTAACTTTTTAGGTAGTCGCTTAAAAACGGTGTCGCTTATACCATTACTCTCGCCAATAACATTAACGCTATTGGCGCCCGCCATGCCCGCAATGGTACTGCGGCCGCTAATAGCATTTGCGCTCCCGGTGCGGCTGGTAAGTATTGTGCCTATGCCACCCTTACGTGTGCCCGATGCCTCTCTGTTGTTTCTTGGTGCTCTATTTGTTCTGGCTGCCCTATCTGCTCTTGCTGTTTTAGCTGCCCTACTAATTTTGCCTATTGGGCTAGTACTAGGGCTGCTATAGGTATTGGCTGTAGGAAGCTGAGTATCACGAACAAATCTTGACGAGCGCATAGCGATCTCTGATCGTCGTGCAGAAGCTCTACTGCTTTGTGACGACGCCGCGCGAAAGTTGCTGTTTATACCTAACTCTGAGCCGCCATTGTCGTTCGCGTCATTGCCGGTTTCTATATGGCCAAGATAGCTATCTGCACTATTACGACTGGTGCGGCTATCATAACTAGCGCGTCTAGTACGTCTACTAGTTGTACCTGACATGGCAAATGTGCCAAAATTGGTTGATGATCCTGACAAAGTTGACCTATACGACCTGCCAGACATCATAGTGTCACCCATTCCGACTGCAGGCTTGCCTCTGTCGCTGCCAGACTCTTGCATACCAGCATCATTAGAGATAGATAGCGCTCGCCAAACATAAATGCCGCCAGAAGTAAGAGAAAGGATGGCGCCAAGATACAAAAGCAAAAGTCCAAGACCAAGCTCTGTAGTGTCTGAGATACTAATTATTGGCCAATTAAGAATCTGAAGACAAAACCCTACCATGACTACAGCAGTAGTTAGTTTTCCCAAAAAAATAACCTCGAACTGCCTATCATGCCGAGCGCGTAGATAAGCAACAACTGCTAGCATAATAGCATCTCTAGAAACAAGAATTAAAAGTAGCCATAGTGGCACTCTGCCAACGATAAAGACAGCTATAACGCCAGCAATTATTAAAATGCGATCAACCAAAGGGTCAAACTGCTGCCCAAGTTTAGATACAGACCCAGTAGCTCTAGCTAATTTGCCATCTAGAAAATCTGTAGACGCGGCAATAGCAAAGACAAAAAAGGCCGCAATAGAGTTATCCCAAAATACCAGCAGCACAAAGAAAAGCGGCACCAGCAGCAACCGCAGCAGCGTGACAAGATTGGGGATTGTAAGGATTCTATCTGTTGGCTCGAAAGTCATAGATACATAATTATAGCGTAAATGGCGTATATAGAAATGGCTGGTTAAGTCAACGCTGCGAATCTTTGTTAACGGTTTGGTTAAGAGATTGTTTGTCGCCACCGGAAGCCCAGAATTAAATCTGGACAACCGATGGCTATATCCCCCACCTAGGGATATCAAAAAAATACCAGCGCCATGCCTTGCTATTACCTAAATAAAGCAATTATTTGGTCATCTTAGAAGCAAGTTTAGCAGTAAGCTTAAAGCGAACTTGCAAGCAAATGCACCGGTAAGCTAAACCAACCAATAATCATTTTAGCACTTAATTAGTTAATGTCTAGTGCCAAAATTCACAACTTGCACACTTCATAACTCGTACACATACCGCTTTTGCACCGCTATAGCGCACGCAAATGTGCAAGCCCCCCGCCCACTTCGCGTACCACCCACCACATAAGGGACGCTGTGAACAGCGTCCCGTACAACAATTTGTAGTTAGTGCTGATGGTTTTTTCCGTCTGGCGGGACGCTGTGGACAGCGTTCCGTACGTCAATTCGCTTAATACCTGAACTGTTTCCTTCGTAGGGGACGCTGTCCACAGCGTCCCGCATACCAATTTGCATAAGCCTGAACTATTTTCTCTTTGCATCCCCTTTAAAAATGGGGCTACTTACACAAAGCATACAGCCTTCAGCTGCAGCCTGCAAAAGCATACAACCTACAGCCTGCAGCTACAGAGCCTCGGCAGCTTTTTTTGCCTTTGCGGCAGCCGCCACCTCGGCGCGTTTCTTTGCCTCTGCCTCGCGCAACTCCTTCTGCTCGTCTGAAAGCACAAAGCTTTGCTGCGTCTTTTGTCTTGCCGCCGGCGCATACTCAGACTTCATGCTTAAGCAGTTTTTGGGGCAATTGCGCACACAGATGTAGCATTGCACGCAGCAATAAGGATTAATGCTCCAGGTAGTTGTACTTTTATTAACACTAATGGCAGCTGCAGGACATTTCTTCTCGCAAATAGAACAGAATATGCAGCTATCTATGTTATTTTCTATATGACCTTTGGTCATCTGAAAGTATTGTGGCTTCTCTATTGGATACAATTTAGTAGCTGGCTTTTTAAAAAGATTGCGCAAAGACATCTTGCCTAGCATAAATGATGGCATATCTTAGTCCTCCTTAGCGTTCCGTACAACTAATACAGGGGTCTATGGTTAGCACGTTAAGTGGCACGTCCTGAAGGTCACAGCCTTGTAGTGTTGTTGTCATGCCGCCAATATTTTGTGACGTTGGTGTGCGTATACGAAAACGATCCAGGAATTTGGTACCATTGCCTTTGGCGTAATAAAAACATTCACCGCGCGGTTGTTCCAGTCTAGATACTGCAAATGAACCAGCGGCAGGACTACCTTTTGGTGCAACGTTCACAGGAGTATCAGGGATTTTCTCTACCAATTCCTTAACGATATCCATAGATTGCAAAACTTCCAGTGCCCTAACCTCAGAGCGACCATACCCGTCGCCAGCCTCACTAACAACAGGCTCAAAGGCAGCTAGCGCACCATATGCCCCATAGCCATAGTTGCGAATATCTTCTGTAATGCCAGATGCGCGCGCAAAAGGTCCAACAACACATAACTCTGTTGCCTGTTGTTTAGATAGATAGCCAACATCGCAAAGTCGCGACTTTACAGAGCGATCGCCCAAAAAGACCTTTAGTAACTCATTATACTCAGACTTCATACCATCCAACACCAAAATAATGCCGCGAAGATCCTCGTCACTAATATCTTGATAAACGCCGCCAACGCAACAAGCAGACAAAATGACGCGACCGCCAGTGGTCTTCTCAAAAATATCTAAAATGCGCTCGCGCAAACGCCAACACTGCATAAAGAGATTTTCGAAGCCAAAGGCATCGGCCAAAAGTCCCAGCCAAAGCAGATGCGAGTGAACACGCGAAAGCTCGTGCCAAATAACACGTAGGAATTCAGCGCGGCGCGGCACCTCGATGCCCATTAAGGCTTCTACTGTTTGCGAGTAGCCAAGCGAATGCCCAAAGCTACAGATGCCACAGATGCGCTCGGTTATGCTCACGTACACCTGAAAGTCGCGTTTCTCTACCAGCTTCTCTAAACCACGATGCACGAAACCAATCTGCGGAATAGCCTCAACGACTTTCTCGTCCTCGACAACAAGATCAAGATGCACTGGCTCAGGCAACACAGGATGCTGCGGTCCAAAGGGGATAACAGTTCTTTTACCCATTATTCAACCTCCCCTGCCTCAAGTTCCTCAGGAGTGGCAACATCGCCTGACCCTAAGTCACAAATTGCAAATTCTGTTTTAACTGGCTCTACAAACTGCTGCAATGTCTTCGTAGTCGTTGAAAAGGACACACTGCCAACCGCTAAGACTGCTGGCGCTTTAAGCGCTTCTGAATCTTTACTTGTTACATCTGATTTAAATTCTTTTGGTGTTAACTCTGAACTTAACGAAGCATCAGCAGAATTTACAGCTAGCATATTGTCATACTCGCTTACTAGCTTAGTAACATCGTTGCTTGCCGGGTTCATAGGCGAAGGCACGCTGACGTCATAAAAATGACCTCCAAAATCTATGGCCATGCCCTTAATTGGCACACCAAAAAGATCATGTGTCTCGTTCTCGAAAACAAAAGCATTAAAATAAAGGTCGCTGACAGCAGGAACTTCTTCGCCATTGTTAACCACCAAACGCAAATTCTCTAGCTTATCGCGATTGCCAAACGAATAGAGTAGTTCGACGCCACCATCTACAGTAGAACCACAAAGATTCACAAATCGCCAGCCACGTTGATGATAAGCCTCTGCGCGACCACGTAATTGTGTAAGCTTAATATCAGTAAAAGATTGTGGAGCTATATTTTTTGGTTCAGCTATCTCTTGAGGCTCGCTTGCAGTTTGCAAATCGCTTGTTGCCTGCACATCACTTGCAACTTGCACATTGCTTGTTGCCTGCACATCACTTGCAACTTGCACATCGCTTGTTGCCTGCACATCACTTGCAACTTGCACGTCACTTACAGTCTCGTCTAATGAGTGAGCCACATTGCCTGTTAAACTTAAAGTATCAGTCATTGTTTGCTCCTTCCTGCCGATCAGTTACACTAGCCAAAGCTTTAGACGCTTCACGTGCTTTTGTAAAAGCGGCGTCGCGCACACTTACGCCATCTACAATCTTATTTGCAGAGCTAAGTCCACTGGCTAAAACAGGCTTCTCTGCCAGCTTGCCACCAGTTGCCGCAAAAGCAGCGCGTTTCTCTTCTAATACACCAAGGCCGGCAACAACAGCATCTATAATAGCTTGAGGACGCACCGCACAACCTGGCGCATAGATATCTACCGGAATTGCGACATCAACGCCACCAAGATTGTTGTAGCAGTCTCTGAACACTCCGCCAGAACAAGCACAGATGCCGCAAGCTATAACAACCTTAGGTTCTAGCATTTGCGAGTAAATCTGTTGCAGAACGCCAATGTTGCGTTCATTAACCGACCCCGTCACCAAAAAAATATCAGCATGCTTAGGGTTGCCGGTATTAATTATGCCAAAGCGCTCAACATCGTAAAGCGGTGTTAGACAAGCCAAAACTTCAATGTCGCAGCCATTACAGCTAGAGGCATCGTAGTGTATAAGCCAGGGTGATTTTATCGTCGATGACATTTGTGCCTCCTAACCCAGATATCCAAGTACAATTAAATATATTATATTTAGCAAGCAGCAAATAATGGTCACCGTCCAAGACCAAAAAAGCATTGCCTGCCACTTTACGCGCGCAAAAGTATTGTCTATGAAGACCTCTAGAAAATAAATTAATAACACAGCAATAATAACAACAGGTATCGCTAACATGGTATTCCAAATAAAGAATAGCGCCACCCAGCCCATAAAAAGGATGCTTTCGTACCAATGGGTTATCTCTACCAAAGCTAAAGTGCGTCCACTCATTTCGGTGGTGATACCTTTAACTAGTTCTTGATGCGCATGATGAGAATAACTTAAGTCAAAAGGCGATTTGCGCAGCTTTATAGTAAGAATGAAAAGAAAAGCGGCAAAGACCAAAGGTAGCGTTGCTACCAAGGGCAGATCGCGGTTAAAAACTTCGCTAACATTAAAAGTGTTGGTTGCCATGAAAAATGTGACACAAAGCAAAATGGTCATAGGTTCATAGCTAGCTATCTGAATAATCTCGCGCTGAGCGCCGGCATCGGCATAAGGCGATCGGGCAGAATATGCAGCGATAATGAAGAACAGCGACGACAGTGTTAGCACAAAAAGTACCAAAAGAAAGTTGCCACCGGCAAAGAAAAAGACACCGGATAAAATCGCAAACGCCAATGACAAGACAATATAAAATTCCTGATAACCATTAACCGAACGATTCTCTTTAGCAAGCAGCTTGCGCACATCATAATATGGCTGCAAAAGCACAGGTCCAACACGTCCTTGTAAGCGTGCGCTAACAATGCGATCGACACCAGCTAACAAACACCCCAATACCGGAGCAAATATAACAAAGCCAACTAAGGCAACGGCAAAAGAAATAATGGTCATAGCACACCTCCAAATCCAACATAAATCGCAATTGCACCTAGAACCATTACCGCAATTACTAAGACATTCGCAAACGATGTCATGACCTTCTCGCCAAAAAGAGACTCCATATACCAATTGCGTTGCGTGCTAACACTGGTAGTACTTAAAGCGTTTATAAAGCTTCGCTTAGAAGAGTCTATGCCTACGCCACCAAGATAAATGCTTGACGTTGGCTCTTTTGGACGACGCAAGAATTTAATAGCAAATACAATAATCAAAGCAAGGGCGATAGTTGCCATTATCAAAAGGTCGTTAAAGCCTATGGCTGCACGTAAATTACTATTTTCGCCAACAATAGCTCCAGGCAACGAATATGTACTTATAGTAATCTCTGCCCAGCTTGAAACGTCACCTGAAAACCCGCTGGCAACAGCGCTAAGATAAGGCACAACTACTCCCTCAGATACCCAAGGTAAGCCAATTGCCAACCCAACAGCTAGCAAAGACATCAGCCCCAGCGCAAACCATTCGCTTTTATGAATATGGTGTTCGGTATTGCTGCCGCCCTGAGCCACCGCCAACACCTTGCCCAGCCACTTTGCCCAAAACACGAAAGTCAGCGCCGAGCCAAAAGCCAATAAAAATAGCAATGGGATATTGCCCGTATCTACCATGGTAACAATAGTTGCCCATTTAGAAATCAACATGCCAAAGGGAGCGATGAACATGCAAAACATTCCCAATGCCATTAACAAAGCTAAGCGTGGCAAGCGCGTAAATATGGCATCCATGTCTTCGATATCACGACTGGCAATATGATGTTCGGCAGTTCCAACACAACAAAAGAGCAAGGACTTTGCAGCCGCATGAAAGATTAAAAGAAAAATGGCTGCCCAGACTGCCTCAGGTGTACCAACACCGGCGCAAGCCACAATTAGCCCTAAGTTAGCCACAGTAGAATAGGCCAACACACGCTTGGCATTGCTTTGCGAAATTGCCAACGCAGAACAGAAAAAGAACGTTAGGCCACCAACAAGGATTACCACAAGACCATTAAGGTTAAAGGCAAAAACCGGAGCGAGCTTAATAAGAATAAAGACTCCCGCCTTTACCTTTGTCGAGCTATGTAACAATGCACTAGTTGGTGTAGGCGCAACCATAGCTCCCAAAAGCCAAGACTGAAAAGGCATCTGCGCTGCCTTGGTAAAGCCAGCCAGGCTTAAAAGCAAAACCGGCAGCCCCACAAGCCCTATGCCGCCATTTAATGAACCAAAGGCGATAAGGCGATCTAGTTCTAATATCTTAATATCATGCGAGCTTAATAGCATAAGCGCCATCACGAAGCCAAGGCCACCAATAAGGTTCATGACTATTTGTCTAAAGGAGTTATCTATTGCCTCGCGCGTTCGTGTGTAGCCAATTAACGCAAACGAGCAAACAGTAGTAACTTCCCAGCCACAGAGCAACCAAGTTAAGTTGTTAGAGAAAACTATCATATACATGGCAGACAAAAAGACAAACATGAGCGCAAAGAAAATATGGCGTCTGTCTTTTGCATGATGCTCTAAAGCTTGGTAGCCTGAATCTAGCCTGGCATGGTGATGAGTTGCAGCATGCTGCTCTAGATGATGCTGAAAGTCTCGCATATAGCCCACTGCATAAATGCAAATCCCTGAGCCTATGATACCTATGACTAAAGCCATAATCACCGAGAGTTGATCGATATAAAGGTCGTTTTTAACCTCAACATCATGTGCTGCGCCAAATTCTAAAATAAGCACAAACACAAGCTGCAAGGCAGCAAGAAAGACAGCTAGCGGCTTTGAGTTACGAGCGCCTTTAACAAGTACATAAAGACAGCAAATACAACTTACAGCCACAGTGGCATAACTAATTATCTCGCTATAAGGAGCAGGGATCTTTACGTATATTCCTGGCGAGAATAGATACAAGACTGCCAAAGCCAAAGAACCCAACATAGTTAAGGAACCAGCACCTATAACAAGCGGGGCACGAACACGATCGTTTCTTACCACTAAAAGCAGCAATGCTGCCAACAGGGGTAGAGTAATTAGAAATCCAACAATAACCACTACGCAACCTCCTCTGTCTGTCTCATTTACAGGGCACGCATCATAATAAATGCGTAATTAGGCCGGCAATACAAAAATGCAAGCATATTGCTTTGTTTTTATGCCTACTAAGCATTTGGCTTTGATTTTAAGCCTACTAAGCAAAAACTTGATTTAGAGCTTCTCTGAAAGATATGACGATAGCAAATTGTACAAAGACTCACTTACGCAAATCTTAAGTTAGGGAAGCACATTCAGAGTGTAACATATTAGCTATTGTCAACTAAAACTGTTAGCCTTGTTTTTTTGCGATGTTTCCATAGCGTGCGCCGTTTGGCACGCGAGCGGCAAATCAAAGCAAACTGCCTGCCACTGACTGGAAAATATATGCCGTTGACATTGGCGAAAACTTCAGAATATCGTTTTAGTCGGCGGCTCGAGCGCATCCTCCCTGCACCAATTCCAGTTGAGATTGGCGAAAACTTCAGAATATCGTTTTAGTTTTACTTCACAGTCACCGCTGCCACGTTCTGGCAACTAGCCGCTACTCACTATTCGCTACCCACCAGCAACTAGCCGCTACCCACAAACTACTAACCACTACTCACTAACAACAAATCACTAACAACTACCCACTAACCACTAGCCACTACCCAAGTACCCGCTTTAAGAAGCTGCCGGTATAGCTCTCTGCACATTTAGCAATCTGCTCTGGTGTGCCAGTGGCAATCACCCTGCCGCCGGCATCGCCTCCTTCTGGGCCTAGGTCTATAATGCGGTCGGCGCATTTAATCACATCTAGATTGTGTTCTATCACCAGCACAGTATTGCCGCGTTCTACAAGCTCATTTAGCACCTCTAATAGCTGGCGCACATCATCAAAGTGTAAGCCGGTTGTAGGTTCGTCAAGAATATAAAAAGTCTTGCCAGTCTGTTTACGCTGCAATTCGGACGCAAGTTTTACCCGCTGCGCTTCGCCTCCACTTAAGGTGGTAGCTGGTTGTCCCAACTTAATATAGCCTAAACCGACATCGTATAATGTGTTTAATTTGCGGGCTAATTGAGGTATATTCTCAAAAAATAGTCGCGCCTCGGCAACACTCATATTAAGGATATCACTGACATTTTTACCACGATATGTCACCTGCAGTGTCTCGCGGTTATAGCGAGTGCCGCCGCATACCTCGCAAGGTACATAGACATCAGGAAGAAAGTGCATCTCTATCTTAATTTGGCCATCACCTTTGCAAGCCTCACAGCGCCCTCCGGAAACATTAAAAGAAAAACGACCAGGACTATAACCGCGTGCCCGCGATTCTGGCAATGACGAGAAGATCTGGCGAATGTCATCCCATAGACCTACGTAAGTAGCAGGATTAGAGCGAGGTGTGCGCCCAATGGGAGATTGATCGATATCTATAACCTTATCTATATGTTCGATACCTACGAGCTTTTTATGAAAACCAACGCGTTTGTGTGAGTGATGAATGCGATTGGTAAGCGCAGGGGCTAGCGTATCAGTAACCAAAGACGATTTGCCTGACCCAGAGACACCTGTAACCACTGTAAGTGTTCCCATCTCAATCTCGACATCAATCTCTTTTAGATTGTTTTCTATGGCACCACTTAGCTTTAGTTTGCCGGCTTTTGGTTGCCGACGTTTAGGTGGCACAGCGATGCATTTGCGTCCACTAAGATAATCAGCAGTAAGTGATTCTTGCGCATTCTGTACATCTAAGGGTGAGCCTTGAGCAATGATATAGCCGCCCTTCTCACCAGCTCCAGGACCAATATCTATAACATGGTCTGCCGCTTTGATAGTCTCCTCATCGTGTTCGACCACAATCACTGTATTGCCAATGTCGCGCAAGCGCTCTAAGGTAGCAATCAGGCGTTCATTGTCGCGCTGGTGCAAGCCAATTGAAGGCTCGTCTAAAATGTAAAGTACACCCATCAGGCCAGCACCAATTTGGGTTGCCAAGCGAATGCGCTGTGCCTCGCCGCCACTTAAAGTTGCTGTTGCGCGTTCTAATGTTAGGTAGTCAAGACCTACGTCCACCAAAAAGCGTAGGCGTTCTAAGATTTCTTTAACCACACGCCCACCTATAACTTGTTCTCGCTCGCTTAAGCGCGAAGATAGGCTCTGAAAAAACGTTAAACTCTGCTTGGCAGAAAGTTGTGTAATCTGAAAGATATTCTTATCTCCCACAGTTACCGCTAAAATCTCTGGCTTTAAGCGTGCCCCACCGCAGGCTTTACAAGGTTTTATAGCAAGGTATTCTTCCATCTTGCGCTTGGTAATCTCGCTTTGAGTCTCGCGATAGCGTTGCATGGTTACCTCTAAAAGACCTTCCCAACGTATATACCAATGCGTGTCACGCCCATCCCTTGTAACATAATCTACTCGTATTCGCGCATCTCCTGTGCCTTCCATAAACGCCTGTCTTACTTTGGGACTATACTCTTCCCAAGGCGTCTGTGTGTTTACACCTAGATGTTTTGCCACCGCGACAAAGACTTGTGGATAGTAATTTGAACTATTATTAATAACAACATAAGCGCCATCGTCTAATGATTTGGTAGGGTCAGGAATAATTAACGAAGGATCTACCTCATCCTTAAAGCCCAAACCTAAGCACTCCGGGCAAGCACCATAAGGGGCATTAAATGAAAAATCTCGTGGCTCAAGTTCATCTAATGAATGACCATGTTCGGGGCAAGCTAAAGCAAGCGAGAAGGCTAATTCTTCGTCTGGGTCTAGGGCTTGCACTAAAACATTGCCGTCTGCAAGCTTTGTTGCCATCTCTACGGCTTCAGCAATCCGCGATATGGCATCATCTTTAATTACTAAACGATCCACAACAACGTCTATATTGTGCTTAAACTTTTTGTCTAAAACAATTTTGTCCGCCTCATCTGCAAGGCTATGAAGCACACCATCTACGCGAACACGAGCAAAACCCTCCGTGCGCAATTCTGCTAGCAAGCTAGCATACTCGCCTTTTCTTCCACTAACCACCGGTGCTAAAATAAGCGCTTTTCGCCCCTGCGCTTGCTCTAATATATGGTCTACAACCTGATCTGTTGTCTGATGCACAATCTCGCGCCCACACTCGGGGCAGTGTGGAATGCCAATGCGCGCAAAAAGCAGGCGCAGATAATCATAGATTTCGGTTACAGTTCCAACTGTCGATCGTGGGTTTTTTGATGTCGTCTTCTGATCGATAGAAACAGCCGGAGACAAACCATCTATAGAGTCTAAATCCGGCTTGTCCATCTGCCCTAAAAACTGACGAGCATAAGCGCTCAGGCTTTCTACATAGCGACGCTGCCCCTCGGCGTAAATGGTATCAAAGGCCAAACTGGACTTACCGGATCCGGAAAGTCCAGTTATCACCACGAGCTTGTCACGAGGTATTTCTACTGTAAGATTCTTTAGATTGTGTTCACGCGCTCCCACAATTCGAATGCTGTTATTCAATACAATTGCTCCTGTTTCCTACGACAAAAATCAGATTCAATCGTATCACAATTTATGTTAAGAAGTGCCTTGGGGCTAAAACTTTATTCTTGTGTTGAGAAGTGCCTTGGGGCTACAACTTTATTCTTATGTTGAGAAGTGCCTTGGGGCTACAACTTTATTCCAGCGCCAAGCTAAAGCTGCAACGCTCCTTCAGACTACAACTTTGTTCTTAACAACATCATAGAGTGCAGCAACACTAATAGCAATACGCCAACATCGGCAACTATCGCCATCCACATGCCGGCAAGACCTACAATAGCCAAAGCCATAACCGCAATCTTAAACGTTAGTGCAAAAGCAATATTTATGCGAATCGTACGCATCACTTTACGCGATAACACAAAAAAGCGCGGTAAGGCTTCTAAGCTATTTGCCAATAAAGCGACATCGGCCACTTCTAACGCAGTGTCAGAACCGGCAGCGCCCATGGCAATGCCTATGTCTGCCGCCGCCAAAGCAGGAGCATCGTTTATGCCATCGCCTACCATGGCAACTGTTCCATAACGCTTTCTTAATTGCTCAATTTGAATTTGTTTGTCTTGCGGCAAAAGCTCGCCATAGCACTCATTTATCTGTGCTAATGCGGCAATTGCGTTTGCGGTTGCCAAGTTATCGCCAGAGAGCATAACAGACGCGCCATAGCCAGATAACTTGCCAAGCTTACTTACAACGCCTGCCGCATCATCGCGCAAAATATCACGAACAACAATCAGACCAATGATTATGTTATTGCGCATCACAGTTAAAACAGTTCCGGCATTTTTCTCTGCAGCGCTAGCATCTTTTGTGGCTTGTGTGATATTTGGCAAATCGCCACTTAAAGATTTTAGCGAGCCCACAAATACTTCACTACCATCTACAACGCCGCTAATGCCTTTTCCGGCTTGCTCGGTGATATCTGTGGCAGGCAAAATAGAGTTAAAACCTTGTTTTTCCCATGCCTGAACAACCGCACGCGCCAATGGATGCGTAGAGTCGCGCTCCAGCGCATAGGCAACACTTAGGACATCTAGATCATCGCTCGTAAAAACCTTATTCGCTTGGGTACTGTTACAACCACAATTGCACTTCTCGACATTATTATTATTGTTATCGCAAGTTGCGGTATTAGGTAAGGCATTTGTTGTTATGTTATTTCGCGCAACGGCAGAATTTTTGACGTCATTGCTATAAGAGTGAATTGCCACAACTTCAGGTTTACCGTGAGTTAGCGTGCCGGTCTTGTCAAAAGCGACGGCCTTTATGCTGGCGCCTAACTCTAAAAACGCTCCGCCCTTAACCAAGATTCCACAACGTGCCGCACGAGCTAATCCACAAACCACGCTTACGGGGGTAGCAATAACAAGAGCGCATGGGCAACCGATAACTAAAAGCGACAATGCGCGATAAACCCAAACATCAAAGCCTCCTAAAGCTAGAGATGCTCCAAATGTAGCTGCGATAATGTCTAAAAGCGGAGGCATTATCGCAACTACTGCTGCCAGAAGTACTACTATAGGAGTATAATAGCGCGCGAACTTATTAATAAAGCGCTCTGCTGGACTACGTTTAGACTGCGACTCGGCAACCAAGGCAACTATACGCGCAAGTGTAGAATTTTGAACGGTTGCTGTGACCTCGTATTCAAGCTTGCCGTCTACAGAAAGCGTACCCGAGAAAAGCTGCGAGCCTATGCTCTTTTGAACCGGAATTGACTCTCCGGTTATGGATGATTCATCTACACTGGCTTGGCCGCTTGTGACAATACCATCTAAGGGTATGCGCGAGCCTGGACGAACGACAACAATTGCTCCAACTGAAACATCTTCGGGAGAAACCTCTATAAGTGTTGCACCATTGGCGTTTGAGTTGTTGGGGGTGTTGCCGCTACTGGCTGCGCTGGTGCTGTTGGGGGTGTTGCCGCTGTTAGATACCATTAAGACTTTCTGGGGGCTAAGTTCCATAAGTTTTTTAATGGAGTCGCGATTTCTGCCAATTGCAAAACCCTCTATCCACTCTCCCAAACTAAAAAGAAAGACAACGATAGCTGCCTCAGAGAAATCACCAAGAATGCAAGCGCCAATAACCGCAATAACCATTAATATATTTATGTCTATGCGACGCCCTTTTATGGCACTTATAACCTCCGGAGCAATAAGCCAAAGACCTACCGCGGCTCCAAAAAGCGACAAGGCAGACGATACAAAATCAACCGTATTGGCGCCTTGTGAGGCAGAAGCTAAAGTATTTGCAGAAACGCCAGCTGCCGCAGACAATAGTTGCTCGCTAAGGCTTGCGCCAAAACCGGTAAGGTGCATAACAAGGCCTAGCAAGGAAAAGATTCCGCAAAAAATTAGCTTTATTGCGTTACCATTAAGCTTGTTGCCCGAAGTTTCATCGTGAGCATGTGAGCTAGAGTTAGCTTGAGTTTTACTGCCAGATGGTTCTAAGACAGGCTTAGCATGCAAAGATGCGCAAGCCGCACAACAAGCGTGATCGCCCTCGTCTACCTCATCTGCCTTTGCTTCTTGTTTGTGAACAAGCAAGTGATCAGAGCCATGGTTAAATGTGTGGTCGTGGGTGTGGTCATGAGTGTGGTCATGGTTAATGGTGAGGTCTTGGGTGTGATTGTGGTTGATGGTGTGAGCATGCGCCTGGTCATGCTCAGGAAGGCAGGCGCTGTCATGCGCCTGGTCATGCTCAGGAAGGCAAGCGCTGTCGTGCGCGTGAGCATCTTCAGGAAGGCAAGCGCTGTCGTGCGCGTGATCATGGGTGTGATTGTGGCTATGAGGTTTTTCGTCTTTGCGTTCGTGACCGCAACAACAACTATCTAAGCAAGCTTCACTCATAATGCTCTACTCCTCTACTTCGCTAGCGTGTTCTATACCTATAACAATTAAATGGCGCACATGGTCATCGGCTAAGCGATAGACAGCGCGTTGTCCGTCACGCCTTGCCCGCACCAATCCGCGATCGCGCAAAAGTCGCAATTGATGACTAACTGCAGATTGCGATACTTCGCAAACTTCTTGCAATTCGCAAACGCAAAGCTCGCCAGCCATTAATGACGAAAGTATCTTTAAACGCGTAGAGTCTGATAATGCCGAGAAGATCTCTGTAACCTTATAGATGATCTCATCAGATGGCAATGTGCACTCGGCTGCGTCTATTGCGCAAAGGTTAGTTTCCTGAGTTGCGCAACATTCAAGATGCGTACTTGATTCTGTTTTAATATCCATTTCTTGCTCCATTCGTCACACTTATTTCTATTTCTTTCGCGAGCCTATTCTTATTTGTGCAAGGCTGACGGCGTTCTTCTCAACAATTATTTGAGCATATAGGCTGGTGGTGTTCTTCTCAACATTATATGAGCATATGTTCATATAATACATACTGTCGCAAGGATTGTCAAGAGGTCTCTAAAAGAAAATGGTATAATGGCATCAGTTGTCTTTCTTGCCGGCAGTATCTGCGTATCTGCAAAAGTCTTTGTTGGCAAGCTCAAGTTTTATATACGGAGATCTATAAGCGATAATCGCAATAGGGACTTAAGTCCATAACTGAAAGGAAGAAGCATGGCAATCGGTTTTATTGAGGCTTTTAAAGGGGCAGTTGGCGGCACACTTGGCGACCAGTGGCGCGATTTTTACACTGTTCCAACTGACTTTCCTGGCACCGTAGGTCTTGTTCCGGCTGTACCTTCGTCGCAAAACGCCGGACGCGGAGCCAACTTAAAGGGCAGCGACAACATCATCACCAATGGCTCGAAACTAATTGTTCCGGAAGGCTATGGCCTTGTAACGATTGAAAATGGAGCTATAACAGGCTTTGTTTCGCAGGCGGGCGGCTACGAATTTAGGTCTGATGATGTAAACGCGAAGACCTTTATTGGTGGCGATGGCATGTTTGACTCCCTGCTTAAGCAGGCAATAGAACGTGCCAGCTTTGGTGGTAGGCCTGGTTCAGAGCATTTAGCGTTTTATGTAAACTTAAAAGAGATTCCCGGAAACAAATTTGGTACAAGAACCGAAATTTATTGGTTTGACTCTTTTCTAAATACCCAAGTTGGCGCCTTAACTCATGGCTCATACAGCTTGCGCATAGTAGACCCTCTATTGTTTATAAAAAACTTCGTTCCTGCTAGCTTTATCTCTGCAGGTGCAGAAATATTTGACTTTGCAGACACAAATAATAGCGCAACCGATCAGTTGTTTAATGAAGTCATTGCTTGCCTTTCTTCGGCTATGTCTAAGTTTACCAACGACCCAGACAAAGAAAATAGCATTCGCAACATTCAGCAGGGAAGCGCCCTTTTTGCAACTTCACTTTCTGCCGCGGTAGAAGAAAATTACCAATGGCGTAGCGCACGAGGACTAGAGATTGTTTCTGCTGCTTTGCTAAATATTACCTATGATGAAGACACCAAGGCACTACTTACAGAGGTTAAGCGAGCCGATGCCTTAATGGGTGCGCGGGGCAATTCATTCTTGCAGCAATCTGTTGCGCGTGGCATTCAGGCAGCTGGCTCGAACCCATCTGGAGGCGGCGCAATGGGCATGGCATTTATGGGTATGGGGCTTAACGCCGCTGGTGGCATGGCTCAGGGGCTACAACAACCTGTAGCTGCCGCGGCTGCGCCTACAGCAGACGCCTCGGCGTATCTCTTTGATCCTATGACTGGTCAGCCAATTAACGCAGCTGCCACGACGGGCGTTGGCGTAGCTAACGCAACAGCTGCAGGCGTTGGTGCAGCTAACGCAACAGCTGCGGGCGTTTCGCCTCAAGCGACGAGCACTGCGACAACGGCAGCGCAGGCTCAAGCTCCTTTGTCAACAGGCATTGCAGACACCACTCCAACTGAAGATCCTTATGAAAAGCTCACCAAACTTAAAGGATTATTAGATAACGGCGTTATCACACAAGCAGATTTTGATGCCTCAAAGGCAAAGTTGCTTGGAATATAAGTTTTATTCAATAGTAAGATATCATACTAGTAAGGTAGCATGCTATTATGTATTGTGAAAAATGCGGCAACCAACTTTTAGATAATGCTCGCTTTTGTGACGTCTGTGGTCAATCTGTAGGAGCAATGGCTTCAAGTACGTTTGATGGGCAAGCGCCAGCAGAGCAAACGCCAGCAAGCGCTGTTGACGGGTACCAGGTAACAACTACGCAGCAAGCGCTTGGGCAAATGACTGCTGATGCAAGCGCTCGCCCATTGGGCACGAATACAAACCCTGAAGTTATAACTCAGGAAGGTAGCGGCAAGCAAGGTGTAAACCGCTGCCCAAGCTGCAGCTCTTCTGATGTTAGCTTAAACATTAAGACCGGCATGTTGCGTTGTGAGTTTTGCCGCACAGAATGGTCAGAGGCAACCGATGACCTAGATTTTGACATCGGTTCGCTTCAGGGAGTGATTATTGGCAGTGGCGCAGCAGATATCGATGCCAACTTTGATGACGTCATCACCTTAAAATGCTCTGGTTGCGGCGCGGAAGTTGTTATAGACACCAGTGACGCACAACAAGCTCGCTGCCATTGGTGCCGCAACATGCTAAGCATCAATCAGCAAATTCCCAATGGCGCAGTCCCAGATGCAATTTTGCCTTTTAAGCTAACTAAACAACAGGCCGAAGAATACATTGCTAAATTCGTTAACAAGCGTCGCTTCTTTGCGCATCCAAAGTTTACTGCCGAGTTTAACCCAAGTAATGTCATGGGGGTTTATTTGCCATATATGGTTATAGACATAAACGCACATGCCAGCTTCAGTGGACAAGGTGAACATCTTGTTCGTCGTTATACTGTAAGAAATAATGACAAGCAGACGACCTACTATGACGCCGACCTCTACAATATCGGGCGTGACTTTGACCTGCATATAGATGATTTAACTATAGAGGCATCCTCAGATAAACTAAACCAAACAACAAGTGCCAACAGCAACAATGTCATTAACGCGATTCTTCCCTATCCATTAAAAGAAACATTGCGCTTTAACGCGAACTACCTTAAAGGCTTTAGTTCAGAAAAACGCGATGTAAATCGTGAGCATGTTAGCAAGCTTACCGAGGCACAAGCACGTGACATTGCCAGATATCAGGCTAAAAACATGACAGGGTTTTACGACCGTGGGGTGCGCTGGGATAGCACCAACGTAGATATGAAAGGGCAACTATGGAAGACCGTTTATCTTCCGGTCTGGCTTTATTCATATATGCAGGTAAAGAGTGATGGTAAAAAATTTCTGCACTACGTTGCAACAAATGCTGTTACCGGCGAGACCATGGGTTCGGTACCAATTCACATGCCAAAGCTTTTGGGAGTTTCGGCAATTGTAGAAATTGTTGGGTGTGCCATAGGTATACTTTTGGCCTTTATCCTCTTACTTGTAAACTAGGACTCGTAAACTATGACTCGTGAGCTAAGACTCGTAAGCTAAGAACAGAGATGGAGCTAGTGTATTAATATGCAATCATTAATTTATGCGAACATAATAGCTGTTGCAATTGATAGCAGTAACGACTATAGCGCTTATCTGCCGCTACTTTTATGCCTTTCGGGGTTTATTTATTTTGCCATCATTTATTTTCGCTATCGCAATTCGGACAAGAGGCATATGCATGAAAAGGAAACGCAAACCAAGGTAGAGAATGCCACTGCCTATGACAACTTTGTTCAACATCGTAAGCGCCTGCGCAACTCCAGCATGGCCGGCGCCAACGGCGGCTTAATAGAAGGTGCTCAAAACGTAGGTAACCCCATGCTAGACGCTGGTAAAGTGCTAAAGGATTTAACTAAGCTGTAAGGTTTCTCACTTTGCCCGTTCGTTTGTCCGTAGGTCTACCAGTTCGTTTGCCCGTTTGTGCCTTTACTTGGTGCATTTTAAAGAATCATTAGACATCATGTATATATATTTATGGTATGATTTCTTTTTTGTGTTTTCTGCATAAGTTTGCTGATTACGAAGTATTCGCTATATTCGCTACAAGCTTAACGGCAAACACCTTTATAACCATATTTAATGTATAAAATGTTAGCAAGAAGGAGTATAGAAATGTCAAAGGTATGTTCTGTGTGTGGCAAACATCCGGTTGCCGGACGTAATGTTAGCCATTCGCACCGCGTCACCAACCGTGTTTACAAGCCTAACGTACAAAAGGTCACAGTTGTTCAGGATGGCTATTCTCACAAGGCAAATGTCTGCACCAAGTGCCTAAAGGCCGGCAAGGTAGCCCGTTCGTAGCTGCATGGCTAAGCTTGCAGCATTTTAGTTCTGTATGATTATTAATGATTGTTAATGATTGTTAATGATTATTTATGATTATTGCAATGGCGCCGCTCTCCACCTGGATGGCGGCACTTTTGTCTTCAACGACATTTGAGATTCCTCTAGGATCTAACACTTCTAATTTGGCACCTTGCAAGTTCCAGCGCAAGCCACATTCACTAATCACCGTACTTGCCATTATTGGTAATGTTGAGAAGATCTGTCCTGCCGCAAGATACTTGCCAACGTTTACTTCGCGGCCCTGTGCGACAACAATAATAATTTCTGAATCTGACAAAAGCAATAACCCCGATGGCGCAAAACTATTTGCCATCTTTGCTGCTGCGCCAAGGCATGCCAGTTCATGATCGATGCGTCCACCACGCCAATTTAGCACAACTGTGCTTTTAAAGCCTTGTTCATGTGCGCAACGCAAGGCAAGCTCTAAATCGGTCTCGTCCTTCTCAACATTATAAGCGATTATATTCACATGCTCGTGTGCTAGCTTATTATAAATTTCTTTGGGCAAAGAATCCATATCGCCAACAAGATAATCTAAAGCAATACCAGCATCTATAGCCACTGCTGCACCATAATCAGCCGCAATTACCGCGTCGCAGCATGATGCAACGCGCAAAAGTGAGGTTGCGTTGGCAATAGGACTGCCAGAGATTATCAGAGCCAGCGGGCGTATGCACTGGCTAAGTAAACTTTCTAGAACATCACGCTTAATGCTATTTGCTTTAACCGGCGCCACCTGAATGTCATATACTTTAAGCGGCAGCACCTTAAGAAGCTAACCATTTTTTGCCAATACTATACGCACTGCCAACAACCTCACCAGGTGCGCGATAAGACCTAGACATAGAATCAAACGTGAGTAATCTAGCGTTTTCCCAAGATGGTTTACCGTTGCTTTCTACAAGATCAGAATCAATCTTTACATTTAGCACTTCGCCAACAAAAAGCGTGTGTGTTCCCAGCTCTACCTCATGAACAACTTGGCACTCTATATTGTAGGGAAACTCTTCAATATAAGGTGCATCTACAAACTCACCTTTTACGGGTGTTAGCCCAGTTACGGCAAATTTATCTATATCGCGTCCACTTGCTATACCAAAAAAATCTGTCTGCGTAACATGTTTTACAGATGGCAAGTTTACAGTAAAGGCTTTTGTGCGACGTAGCGCTTCATAGCTATGACGCGATGGGCGCACCGCTATAGAAACCGCAGGCGGCTCTGAAGCAGCAATTCCACCCCAGGCAAGGGTAATCGCATTTGCTCTTCCATTGGCATCATAGGTACAAACCACCATTGCCGGATTAGGAAATAATAGACTATTTGCTTTTAGACTTTTTTTCATTAGCTTCTCCCAACACAATTGCGTTATTAATTCTTGTTAATTCTTGCGGCTATCGTTGTTGTCATTCATTAGAATTATATATCATTATAATTAAAGCGTTACTGTTTGCACCTTGCAGTTTATCTGGACGCGCTACGCATTTTTCTGGACGCGCTACGCAGTTTATCTAGACGCGCTACGCATTTTTCTGGACGCGCCACGCAGTTTATCTGGACGCACTTCATAGGGGCAACATATGCTCGCAATAAAAGATAAAGCTTTTGCCCAAAACGTGCAAATGTAAAGTCTGAACAGTAACTTAAAGATCGTAGGTAAGTATCATGATAGGTAGCAGATGAAACAAACACCTGCAGGGCAACCACTAATTGCCAACCGCTTCCGCCTTCTAGAGCGACGTGGCACAGGTGGCTTTGCCAGTGTAGACATAGCTTGGGACATGAAGCTGCGCCGCCGCGTTGCTATTAAGCGCATCCCACTTGAAGTCAGCGAGCATGACCTTGTTGGCATCAGCGAAGCAAGAACGGCGGCGCTATTACAAGAGCCGCACATTGTTGCAGTGCATGATTTTTTAAGCACGGGTACTGAAGCCCTAATCATCATGGAAAACGTTGATGGACCAAACCTCGCCGAATTAATGTCTACCTGTGCCAAACTCTTAGATCTGGATACTATCGCCGCTATTCTCTCTGCTGTGGCACATGCCTTAGAATACGCGCACGAAAACCAAGTACTGCATCTAGACATTAAACCCGCCAATATTCTCATCGACCACTCAGGCAATGTTAAGGTCACAGACTTCGGTCTGGCAGAACTTTCGCACGCTATAAACACAAATACCAACTTTAGCGAGTCACAAACACGCGAAGCACGATTTAATGTTGCACAAGGTGGCACCATAGGCTACATGCCACCAGAACAAATTGAAGGCACAAATGTAGACGAACGCAGCGACCTGTGGGCGTTTGCCGCACTTGCTTATCACCTCATCTGTGGCACTAACCCCTTTTTTGCTCTTTCCCCCGAAGCGTCATTAGAGCAAATTTGTAATTCTCCTGTAATTCTGCCAACGAGTATTCGCGATGACATAGAATACGGCATAGATGAAGCCTTAATGCAAGCACTTAATGCCGAGCCTTACGAGCGACAAGCAAGCGTAAAAGCATTCTGGAAACAACTGGCTCCCCTACTAGGCAAAACAGCAACGGGACAAAAAAATCTACGTCGCTTAGTATCAAACCGCGATTTAGGCGCGCTTGCATCAAATAACTTTAATGACACATGCGCACAAGACGATATTACAAAAAGACCAATACACGAAAACAATGACGCTGCTAAAACAGATTATTTTTATGTCGAGAATAACTACGACAACTTTGCCAATAATAAAAGCAGACATGGTCGCTTTAACGAATATGGTGATGAAGAAGATGACGCTAAAGCAGACGAGACAACAGAGGCTGAGGCTTACGAACGTAAAGACAAGCGCACTCGCAATAAAAAGAGCAGAGCGCGGCGAACAGAGCCCCTGTGGCATAGCCTGCCAAGTCCTGTTCGTTTCTTGTTTGCTCGTGTTCCGGCGGGCGTTGGCGCAGCTTCTTTTGCCTGGCTTATCACAAGCTTTTTTGTTCTGTCAGAAGCATCTATTGGGTCTGCCGCTGTAACCACAAGCGTCATAAATACTGCAGGTAGCAGTTTAGAGTCAGTCCTGATAATTAGAATTATAAGTGCTAGCATGCTAGCATTATTAGCTTTATTCACGCCAACATATGCTATAGCAACTCTAATTGCAGCTTTTTGTGCTGCTATCTTTATTGTTGGCAACCCCATATTAGCCATTGCGGCACTCATTGTTTTTGGCAGCTGGTGGTTTTTTTGTGGCAGGCGATGGTCTATAGACGCTATACTAATTATGCTTGTGCCTTTATTCTGTGCACTTGGACTGCAATTTTTGGTTTTACTGCTGGCTGTTGCTTTCTTAAGTGTATGGCGCGCGCTTTCCTTAAGCGCCATAGCCATGTTGTTTTCTGCCATGCTTGTTGTTATAACTGCAAGTCCTGATGGCTTTGGCTTAAATTCTTTGCTGCACTCTTCACTATCATTTGGCAACTTATCTGAACTGGGAGTTCTTACTGTTCAGGATGGGATTACACATCTCTTCGAGCCAATGCTTGCTCCTTTTGCGTCTGCCTTTGGCAATACCTGGTTTTGGTTATTATTTATACTATCAATCTGTGCAAGCACTTCTGGCGCACTTTTAGCGAAACGCAACAAGCGCTCTGCAGCAATTGGTGGCTGTCTACTTGCGACAACAATAATGCTTGTTGCCATACTTTTAAGCGCGGCGCTTAATACAGACATCTACATTGGAAACGTAAACATCATAAGCGATGGCAAGGAGCTTTTAGACATTATTTTAATTCTTATGTTTAGACAGGTAGCGAGCATAATTGCACTTGCAATCTCTTGTGTATTAAGCGTCTCAATTATACTTGCTGGTATTCCAAGCAAGTATCAACAAAAGAACAAGATGCAAAAGCACTAGTAATGCACAGACTGCATTGTGTTAATGGTGTACGGCGATAGCGAGCGGCTAAGGCGAACGGCGATAGAGAAGTGCGATAGCGAGCGGCTAAGACGAACGCCGATAGAGAAGTGCGATAGCGAGCGGCTAAGGCGAACGGCGATAGAGAAGTGCGATAGCGAGCAGCTAAGGCGAACGGCGATAGAGAAGTGCGATAGCGAGCAGCTAAGGCGAACGGCGATAACACCGGTTAACCGCAACTTGACC
>JAIRQA010000030.1 GCA_031256715.1 Coriobacteriales bacterium
GACAGCAATCCGCAGCTGCCAGGAAGGTCACAGCCAGCCAAAGAGAAGAAGGCGAAGATACGAAGGGCGGCATGATGTAAAGGATTGGGGTTAAGTCCCTACCACACAAACTACCGAAGCCTCAGATTTAAGTACATTATCCATAATCTCCGTGAAAATGAAAATATGCAAATGCTCTGGGACAGGTATCGTCAAGATTTTGGTTACGCACAAAAGGATATTAGCATGCGCAGGCGTTACTCGCGAAGATAGCTATTAATGCAGTACGAATTTAACTGCCATTTGAAGTATTAGCATGCGCAGGCGCTGCCTGCAAAGATGGCACAAAGAATGAGTGGGACTGAGTGCAAGAGAACATCACAAGCCGCAATGATGGTCGCAGTAGTTTAACGTCATGTGGCTTTTAAGAGAGCCGGCCTTTGTGTTGGCAAACTTGGCAGCATTCGGTCGCAGTAGTTTAACGACACGATACTTTGATAAGATTATACAGGCATGGCGTTGCCGCAAATATGATGGAAACGGAAAAGAGATTTGAACACACTAAACAAAGAAGCTGCGTATGATATTTAACGCTTTAATTATTGCGTATCTTTTTTTAGGTGGCGTTGGCGCCGGCCTTTTGGTTGTCTTATCGCTGTTTGAATTGTCTTGCCTGCGACATCAAACTGTCTTGCAACATCTGGCAGCCGTTAAACTTTCAGCTGCCACAAACCAGCAACCGCGCGCGTCGCGACCTGTAACCGCAAACCAGCAAGCGCGCACGACACGACCTGTAACCGCAAACCAGCAAGCGCGCACGACGCAACCTATAACAACAAGCAAGCGCGCGGTGCAACCTATAACAACAAGCGAGCGCGCGCGCCTAATACGACCAATTACACGCATCTGGCAAAAACTAAGCCAAAATAGCTCACGTTCAGTCACAAAAACATTCTTAGAAATTCCCGATGGGTTTCTTTTGCGCTGCTGGCTTTGTTGTATGGCGATTCTTGGTTTTGCAGCTATCTGTCTTCTTTTTGATCTTGGAAGAACCGACAGAGTTCTTATCCTCTTTACATCACCAAGTCTCTCTATTCTGTCTATTGGAACATATAGTCTTCTTATCGCACTTTGCGTCAGCACTTCATTCGTTGTTCTAAGGCTATTTAAGACCTCGTTTACTTTTAAAATGATTGTATTGCCTCAAATTTGCTTAGGCATTATTTCTGGTCTTACAACCGCCATTTATACTGGGTTGCTCTTGCAGGGTTTTGCCTCTATCCTTTTTTATAATAATCCTATGTTGCCAGTTCTGTTTGCGCTATCGGCACTCTCAACAGGCAGTGCTTGTGTCTTCCTAAATATTGCGCTTACAAATTCTAGAAGGTCGCTTTTATGGTTGGCGCAACAGCTTGCGAGGATTGACGTTCTTCTCTACATAATAGAGATTCTGGTTTTAGCTATCTACCTTGTGCTCGCCTACCTTGATGCAAAAACAACATCTACTGCCATGGCGTTTTTAACTGGAGATCTAAGCGGCATTTTTTGGATTGGTCTAGTGGGATGCGGCATGCTAATACCACTTGTGCTGGAGCTTTGCCTCTCTGGCAACATTTGCCTCTTTAGCAACAAGTATTTAACTCAACTTCTTTGGATTGCGCTTTTTGCGCTCATTGGCGGTTTTATTTTGCGATATTGCATTGTTAGCGCGGCATCATTTGACCTTACACAAATGCCATTTATGGTTTATCATACTATGAGTTAGTAGTAATGACGCAACATCACTTAATTTTTTGCAACTTTTGTGAAAAGCAACTTTTGTGAAAAGCAATTTTTGCGAAAAGACAATTTTTGCAAGAAAGCAGCTTTTGCAATTTAACTTTTGCAGCAGGTAAGGAGCAAAATAATGGCTCAAAAGAAAGCATGGAACAGAACTAATGTATTTGATGAAACAGAAGATGTGGTAGAAAGCAAGTTGTTAGGTGCCTATATCCCCACAAAAACTTCGCGTAACGGCGAGGTAATATTTAAGATTTCTTTATTCATTGCTCTTTGTGTGATTGTATTGGCTGTCTCGCATTTTGCCTTTAACTACTTGGGAATCCTGACGGTTGCCACAATGGCAGTCGTGGCGTTGCTTGCAATTTCTTCAACTCATATGGCACTTCCCTGGGAAAAGATAGTTGTGCTTCGTCTAGGAAAGCTACATCGTGTCTCGGGACCTGGACTCTTTTTTACTATTCCTATTATCGAGCATGGAACCATCAGAGTTGACCAACGCATCTTAACTACTCCATTTTCTGCAGAGAAAACCTTAACACTTGACTTGGTTCCGGTGAACATTGATGCGGTGCTTTATTGGGTTGTATGGGATGTTGAGAAGGCCACAACAGAAGTCGAGGATTACTTCGTTGCCATCTCTTTTCTTGCACAGGCTGCCATGCGAGAAGCCATCGGTCGCTCTACCGTTGCCGAGGTTACCCTAAGACGAGACCAGTTAGATGTCGAGATTAAATCTGCTATTGAGAAGATGGCGGCTGAGTGGGGCATCGACATCATATCGGTTAAGGTGCGCGATATCGTTTTGCCCGATGAGCTACAGGAGGTTATGTCGCTTGAGGCACAGGCCGAAAGAGAGAAAAACGCACGCATGACTCTTGCAGCCATAGAAGGTGATATAGCAGAAATGCTTGCCGAGGCTGCACAGCTTTACCACGATCCCAATGCAGCTATGAAATTACGTACTATGCTGGTTCTTTACGAGACAGTAAAGAAATCAAAAGGGGCTGTAGTCACAATTCCAAGCGCAATAAGTGACGGTATGGGAGATGCCTCTATAGAAAAGATACTTGAGTCTATAAAGCCATGAGTAGCCAGTTTATGAATGCACAAAAAAAAGATAAAAAAGATAATCTTGGTCCTCTTGAACAATTCGAATTGGATTACGGGAGTGGCTTGCCAGTTTGGATACAGGTAAAAAACCGTTTAGCTTATCTTATTGCCTCGGGAGGATATGCACCAGACGAGCGCTTGCCAACAGTGCGCGCACTAGCAGTAGCTCTAGACATCAGTTACAACACTGTTAATAGAGCATATATGGACTTAGAACGCGATGGCTATATCTCTACCAGGCAAGGAAGAGGCACTTTTGTTCTAGATATTGCCAACAAGACAACATCTGCAATGAGTGATGTCGTTGGTCTGCTTGCCGACGAAATGATTCAGGCAGGCATCAATGCAGGCATGAATGACACCGATATCATAAAGATGGTTAAAAAGCGCTTGTCTGCCAGAAGTAGACTCTAATCCGACAAGTATTTCGAATCATTTTTCGCTACGTGTTAAAAAGCGCTTGTCTGCCAGAAGTAGACTCTAAGGGCAAAAGACATAACAAGCCTCCAGGCTCTCACTACGCTCCTTGCTCTCTTTGTTTGCATGGCTTTTCCTATGCTCCCTGTTCAGCTACAAGCTCACTAGGATCACCTAGTACTCCCTACCCAGGCACAAGCCCCCACGTCTTTCCCTTCTCAACAAAATCCGGGTTCCAAGCTCGTTTCCTTATCCTACAGATAGTATAAAACAATAGCTTGATTGTCGCAATACATTGTGATAATATGACAAACAAGGGATTTGGCCATTTCTATTCAGAAGCATTAATGGTTTGCATGCGCAGACACAAAGACTCTTCTACATATGGGTCTGCATATGCATTGTTTCAGTTTAGGAGGTAAGATGCAAAGAACTAACATTTCAGCAGAAAATCGCGAAAAAAGTGTCTATGCCTGTCAATCTCCAGTTGTAAAGCTTGCAAACGAGGAAGATCATACTTCGCTCTTTAGACTTCCCAAGCTTACCAGGCGATCGTTTCTTAAGACCACTGCTGTGGCGGCGGGCACTGCCGCTTTTAGTGGTGGCGCCGCTACCATGCTTGGCGGATGCAGCAATATTGCCGCAAGCAATACGGCAACAGATGCAAAAGACCAGATTTTTAGAGGTATTTGCAGACCAAACTGCTTTGGATTTTGTCATCTTAATGTGCACGTGCGCGATGGCAAGATTGTTAAAACATCTAGAGCAGACTACAATGATCCTCGCTACAGCCGTATCTGCCATCGCGGTCTTGTTCATCCTCAGCGTATTTATGATCCCGAACGAATCAAACACCCTCTGCGCAGAGTAAAAGGTACAGACCGCGGAGCCGGACAGTGGGAGCAAATAACTTGGGATGAAGCCTTAACGGCAATTGCAGACACCATAAAGCAAGTTAGAAGCACAGTTGGCGACAATGGTGTTGCTTGGTTTCCAGGATCAGGCATGGGTCAGGCCACTGGCAACAATTTTTACACTCGCCTCATGAATCTACTTAAATCTACCTTTGTCTCGCAATGTCTAGATATGGCAAGCTACTATGGCATTCAACGTTTAACTGGGCCATCTACGCAGCTGTGGGAATGTAATGAACAAACCGATATCATTAACGCCAAAAATATTGTGGTCTGGGGCGGTAATGTAACCGACGCCCAAGTACAGTCGTGGCACTTCATTAAAGAAGCCATGCAAAATGGCACCAAATTAACTGTCATCGATCCCACCTATACAACCATTGCATCTAAAGCCGATCTTTGGATACCCATTCGCCCAGGCACTGACATGCCACTATACATGGGCTTAATGAATATCTTTCTTCAGCGCGATGCAGTAGACTTCGAGTTCTTAAACAAAAATACGGTAGCCCCATTTTTGGTCAAGTCGTCTGATGGCAAGTTTTTGCGCCGTTCAGATACAGGTGTCGAAGCAACCGTAACAAAAGATCCTGCAACTGGGGCAGACGTTACCTATGACCCTTACTTGGTATTAGAAAATGGCGTGCTCACTGCCTATGATGTCGCAAAGTCGCCAGACGCAGAAGCCACCTACAGCCACAACGAAGATGTTTGCACGACAGCCTACGGTCTTCTCAAAAAAGAAATTGCTAAGTTTCCTGTCAGTGTTGTTTCTGAGCTAACACAAATTCCCGAAGAAACAATTGAAGCGCTTGCCGATATTTGCCTGGATGGTCCTGTTACCCACTACGTTGGTTATGGGCCACAGGCCTATGCAAATGGTGTTCATACCACTCATGCAGGCATGTGCATGGCTGCGCTTACGGGAAACTTAGGCAAACCCGGTGCCTCTTATGGGTCGTTTTGGCATGTCTATTTTGGCACCAATAGTGCTTTTGGCGCACCTGCCGGACCAAATACAACTCCGGCCATCCCTCAGATTGCCTTTATTGACGCTATTCGCCAAGGTAAATATCTTAACGACGACTTTAATGTCAAGTTCCTCTTTGTGTATGGCGCAAATCCAATTAACACCAATTGCGATCCTAATGCCTTTATTAATGAAGTTTTGCCTGAACTAGACATGATGGTAGTTGCCGACCCCTATATGACAGATACTGCCAAATATGCAGACATCGTGTTGCCAGTATCAATGTGGTTTGAGTATACAGACTATACTTCACAAGGCCAGGCAATTGCCATCAATTTTAGTGAGAAGGCCATCGAGCCGCTATATGAGTCTAAGTCAGATCAGGACATTGTTCGTGGTTTGGCAGGTGCTTTGGGGCTTGCAGAGTACTTTAAAATGACAGACGAAGAAGCCATGCGTGAGCTTTTAACATCTGACCTTGGTAAAGCATTGGGTGTTTCTTATGATAATCTTGTTCAGAAAAAAGAGCTGCGTTTCTCATTTGACAACCCACATATCGCCTGGTCTGGAGGTCCTCTAAGCAACTACTCTTCTGCGTCTGGTAGGCTTGAATTTTATCTGGAAACCCCTGCCCCTCGTGGCAACAGCGTAAAAAAAGTTACACCAGATTTAATAGAAAGAGAACGTCTGCCGCACTGGTTTCCACCCCAGGAAGCTTGGCATGAATCAGAGGCAATGAAGAAATATCCACTGCACTTCATGAGTGAGCGACCGCGTTATCGTGTACACTCGCAGTGGTTTAGCGTGAAAGCTCTTCGCGAACTGGATCCAGAACCATTTGTAAAGATTAACCCAATAGATGCCATGTCGCGAAACATTGCCGACGGTAGCTATGTAGAATGTTATAACGACCGCGGTCACGGTGTGGGCAAAGCCGTCTACTCTGATGCGATACGTCCTGGAACTTTAGTTTACGCCAAAGGATGGCAACTATACCAACACAAGGCTGGTTCTTGGTCTGAGCTTCTAACGACCGACTATGACGTTTTTGGCGTAAATAGCAATTTTATGGATGTTGCTTGCGAGATACGTCCATGGACAGAAGGGAGCGAAGCGTAATGGCTGAACAAAGACTTGGTATGGTCATAGACATGAAGGGCTGTATCGCCTGTTCAAGTTGTGCCATGGCGTGCAAGATAGAAAATAATCTGCCGGATGAAAACTGGTGGAATCGCGTTCTTACCGTTGGTGGAGAAAACCGCGATACCCCATCTGGCACTTATCCAAATTTATCCATGGAAAGCATGACGTTGGCTTGCCAGCATTGCGAAAATCCCGCATGTACTCGTGTTTGTCCGGTAGGCGCCACCGTAAAACGCGAAGAGGATGGTGTAGTTCTTCAGGATTACGACAAATGCATCGGCTGCCGCATGTGCATTGCTGCCTGCCCATATACCGGAGTACGAAGCTTTAATTGGGAAGAACCAAAGTACTGTCTACCATTCGCGACTGGCGACGCAGATGTGCCATCGCATCAAAAACATGTTGTTGAGAAGTGCACATTTTGCAACCATCGTCTTGCTAAAGGAGAAGCGCCTGCTTGCATTGAGCCCTGCCCTGCCAGAGTGCGCTTCTTTGGTGACCTTAACGATCCTAGCTCAGAGGTCTCGAAGCTTATCAGCTCACGCAAGTACCAGCAGCTCTTAGTTGAACGTGGTACTAATCCGTCCATATATTATTTGGTGTAGAAGGGAGGAACTATGACTGAAAAAATTAAGCCTGCGAACGCGCAAAGTACTCAGGACTCGCAAAGTGAGCAAGATGTGCAAGGCGTACAGAGTTCGCAAAGCACGCAAAGTACTCAGGACTCGAAAAAACAGGCGAGCCTCGTTGCCATTATAGTTACGGCAGTAATTGCCATTGCCGGTATTGCACTTTGGATATTTCAGCTTACTGACGGCATGGTTAACACAAACATGAGAAACCTTGATAGCTGGGGGCTATATATCATCATGTTCATGCTCTTTGTGGGTTTATCTGCCGGTGGCCTGATTATTTCAAGTGTCCCTCGCGTTTTTGGTATTAGGGGTTTTGGCGCCATTGGTAAAGTGGCAACTTGGGTATCAATTTGCTGCACGGTACTTGCTGTTGCCTTTGTAGTGGTAGATCTTGGTGGACCGCTAAGACTATGGGAGCTTGTGGCATACGCAAACATTAGTTCGCCTTTAATGTGGGACATCATCGTACTTACGCTTTACCTTATTATCTCTATTGTTTACCTCTGGGCTACAATCAGAACAGATAATGGCACAGGGTCGCCTAAGGTATTGCGCATTCTCTCTGTTTTCGCGCTTATCGCGGCTGTGCTCGTACATACAGTTACCGCATGGATATTTGGCTTGCAAATTGCTCACGAGTTTTGGTACACTGCACTGCTTGGCCCTTGGTTTGTTTCCTCGGCACTTGTTAGCGGACTTGCGCTTGTGCTAGTCGTAGCTGCGATACTGCGCAAGTCAGGCCGGCTTGAACTAGAAAACAAAGATTATTCGCGTATGGTGATGCTACTTGGTGTTTTTACAGCAGTCGATCTTTACTTCTTTGGCTGTGATTTGCTTACGTCTGGTTTCCCCGGAGGCACAGGCGCAGATATCGTAGCATTGCTAACCACCGGAGTACTTGCACCTTATTTCTGGTTTGAGGTTGTATCTGGCGCTATAACTATGATCATCGCGTTTTCTCCTAGCCTGCGTCGGCCAAGCCTCATTGTGCTTGCGTCAGTTATAAGTATTGTCGCCATCCTCTGCAAGCGAATCCAGCTTCTTATTGGTGGTTTTCAGATTGCAAATATCCAGCACGCAACTGTCTCATCTGGACCTGCACTTTCAGAATCTGGTCAGGCTTTTGCCAATGTAGCTCCTGCGCTTGTGTATTTTCCTTCTGCACTAGAATTTGGCATAGTTATAGGTGTACTTTCGCTGGGGGCATTCCTGCTTCTTCTTGGTCTTAGAATGCTACCATTATTGCCTGCAAACCTACAAAATTAAAACTAGTGAGAAGGCAAAAAACACATACGAAAGCCTTGCTAAAGTCTCTTGTTGCTACAAGTGCCTTGTGCATCATCTTGGCTTTTGCAATCTTTGGTGTGGCATGGGCGGGGAGCAAAGATGACATTGCGCTCCCCGAGCCCATTTTGCCAGAAACTTTATGCCCGGTTGCTAAATGCACGCAGCCCGATGGTTCTTGCCACGCTTCTGCAGCAGCACCAGAGCCTGACGGCTCCTTTGCCATGATCTGCCCCAAAGTTTCTTGCTCAGAATACAGTTGCCATGCCTGGGAAAGAGTAAGTTCATCGTCTAAGCCCAGTGATGCGGCCATGAACCTTTGGATTATTACGCCAGTTGTACTTGTCCTTGGCTTGATAATCCTCGTAAAAAAGGTGCGCTAGTGACTGATATTAAAGCACAAGGCACTGCCACAGCTAGATGTTTGATAATCCTCGTAAAAAAGGTACGCTAGTGACCAGAACATTACTTATTATTGACGCAATTGCCACTGTAGTCTACCTGCTTGTAGCAAACCCTCTTGTAACTGGACTTGCCATACACGAGTGGCTTAGCTTAGGCTGCATTGTGGTGTTTGTCGTGCATACCGCCATACACCATGAGTGGCTCCATGTCACATTTGCCGCAATCCGCAACAGAGCTTGGAAGTCTAATATTGGTCATTTGTTGCTTGACAGTGCCACACTTATTGTTTTTATGGTGGCAACTGTTTCTGGCCTGATGGTTTCGCGACATATTCTGCCAGCTTTTGGTCTGGTTGCTCGCGGTTACTTTTTTTGGAATCCACTACATTCAATATCTGCTAAGCTACTTCTGGCCTTGCTGCTTGTTCATGTCGTGACGCACATACCGTGGCTTTTGGGTGTTATAAAATCAAAGCGAAAAATCACGCGCAAATAAAGCCCGCGAGCATCAGTATTATAAATATGTCGAGAAAAACTGTTGTTGCTCGAAGGAGCGCCACCACGCTCGCACACAAGATTTACCACTTCTCTGACCACTCAAAAGAAAAGAGGCTCGGGCAAATGCCCGAGCCTCATAGTCTCTTCTCAACAAGAAAACAGTTCTGCTTCTTGTGGTCATGTCATGGCAGAAGTTCTTTAACAGCCATGTAATAAATTCATGATAAATCCTGCAGTCGTACTTTTACGCGTCTTCCAGTTTTAGGCGACCACGGAAAGTACGATAGATTATGACATGATAAACCAACACCAATGGCACGCCAAAGCAGGCAATGATGGTCATCGCTGTTAACGCCAAATCGCTACCGCCGGCACTTGCCACCGTAATTGAAGGGCCTGGGCCTATCGACGGAATCAGATATGGGAAAAGCGTGACTGCTGTAAGCAGTATTAAGGCAACAGGTGCAATATTGCTTGCCAAGAAGCTCATTAGGTCAGAGCCTTTCTTCTGAAAGAAGAGTGCCGCCAAGACGCCTATCACCAAAAGCACGCAGGGAACAAAGCGTACGGCCAAAGGCAGAGCGGTAGCAGCATGAGGATCACCCAAAAGACCAAGATATAGCACGCAGGCCAAGACAAAGGCAACCAAAACAACGATTGTAAGCGGTGTACGCATTGCCGATGCCCTCTTGTGAACTGTACAGCCAACAGGTGTTTTTAATGCTTGCCAGCTGGCGCCTTGCAATAGCATCTGCGAAAGGCTAAGCACGCCACAAACCAGTGGGAATGGTCTAAGCAAACCAAACAGAGGCACACCAGAATAATCGCCCATCTCGTTTAGGGGCACACCCTCTATAACATTGCCAACAGCAACACCAAAAAGCAAAGCAGGCAAAGCCGAACCTAGGAAAAACGCGATATCCCAAAGCTTGTGCCATTTGGCATCTAAAGCGCGAAACTCGATAGCGGCGGCACGGGCAATCAAGCTGAACAATACTAGCATAATAGCAAGATAGAATCCCGAGAACGATGTTGCATAAGCTGGAGCAAAAGCGGCAAATAGCGCACCACCACCAGTAAGCAGCCAAACTTCATTGCCGTCCCAAAGTGGACCGACACTTTTACGTACCAATGCTTTTTCTTGCTCGTTTTTGCCAAGGAAGGGATACAGTGCACCCGAACCAAGGTCAAACCCATCCAAAATAAAATAGCCTAACAAAAGGACGCCTATAAGCATAAACCAGAGTATCTGCAAAGGATTGGCATCCATGAGTGCAGGATTAACGTATCCAGTCATTCTACTCACCATCCTTCTGATCTTTGTCTTCAGATACGGCTGCATCGCCAGAACACTCTGTTGCCGATGCGCCAACAGCAACTGCTGCTGGAGTGCTATCGCTTAAAACGGATGCCTTAACTGCATCATCGCCATCTACAACAGGGCCGGTCTTAATTTGCTTTAAGACAATGCGCAGCCAAGCGATAAATAGCACCACGTAAAAGACTATAAACAAAGCAATGGTAATAAGAATTTCTACCGCGCTAACGCCCATAGAAATTGCGTCATTGGTAAGCAAGAGGTTGTAAACAACCCAAGGCTGACGTCCGATCTCTGTAACCATCCAACCAGCTTGAATACAAATAAATGGAATCAGCGGCCCAAAGACTATCAGGTATGGCAACAGCTTTCCTTTTGGCGCGCCATCACTTGCGTTATTGGACTTCTTTAGTAACACACCTGCAAGTATCAGCCAGATAATCATAACGCCATAAAGTAACACCATGATATGATAGGACTGGAATGTGATATTAACTCCGGGGATGCCACCCTCATAACTGTCTACTTTTACACCCTCATACCCACTAAGATCTACCGGTCCATCTTTCATTGTGTTCAAGCCAGGATACACGGTATCAAAAGATCCGGTTGCAAGAAAACTTGTAAATCCAGGAATTGGCAATTCTAAAAGCGTTGATTTTTCTGCCTTATCATCTACAATGCCCGTAATTGCAAAGCCTACCGGCCCATCTTCCCACTGACCTTCCATAGCGGCAAGTTTTGCCGGCTGTGTCTCTGCTACTTGGGCAGCCTGCATGTGCGCAAACGGCAACATGAGAATGACAGTGATAATACCTACAATCAGACCGCGCTTTAAGAAGACCTTGCCATGAGCAATCTGGTCAGGCGTACGCTTGCGCAAGATATAATACGCACCTACTGCCATAACTACAAACGAACCCAGTATTAGCAAAGAGTCCACTGTGTGCAAATAACGTGGAACTGTAGACGGATTAAGGGCTGCGGCCCAAAAATCGGTAATCACTGCCTTAGAGCCGTCTGGTAAAACTTCATAACCAGCAGGTGTCTGCATCCATGAATTGGCAATAAGAATCCAAAGCGCACTTAATGCCGATCCAAACCAGACTAGCCATGTAGACACCAGATAGAGCTTAGGAGAAATCTTCTCGCGGGCAAAGAGTACCACGCCCAAGAAGACCGACTCCAAAAAGAATGCCAACAGCGCTTCTGCTGCTAGCGGTGCTCCAAAGATGTCTCCCACGAATCTTGAGTAGTTTGCCCAGTTTGTACCAAAGCTAAACTCCATCGTAATTCCTGTGGCCACACCAATGATAAAGGTTGTGGTAAAGACCTTCACCCAAAACCTGGACGCCGCCTTATCCTTGGGGTCACGTGTCTTGTAGTAGCGCGTCTCTGCGAGCGCCGCAAATAGACCCAACCCGATGGACAGGGGTACGAACAGGAAGTGGAAGATGACGGTCAGCGCGAACTGAAGTCGCGACAGAAACGCCACATCGGTTAGAAGCTCCATTTTGCTGTTCCTCCTTCTCCATTCTTTCCAGCTACCCGCTGGTCATAAGCTCGCGCAAAACCACTGTGGTTTTGCATCATGCTTATATGTTACCAATCTAGTAACAATTAGTATACGGCAAAGTTTAGCACCGTTCAGGCGCGACGTAAAGACATAATCGCAAAATTTTTTAGATTTTTTTTATTACGTCTCATAAGCGCCTCATTTCTCTGTCTCATAAGCAGCTTCGTATACGATCTGTTCGCAATAAGACACATCTGCTTATGCAAAAAACTACCCAAAATGTCATTCTAAACTCGATTCAGAATCTCCAGTTGTAGACCCTAGAGATTGCAGGTCTATTCTGCAATGACATTCTTGTGCAAGATTGCTGGTACTGCCTGCAACGACAAAACCGTGAGATACACACAGCCTGACGTGTTCATGCGTTGCTTTAAGCATGTGCGTGCACTGCATAAAGCGATATCGCATGCCGCATGTTTTGCTTAATTATTATAGACTAAGCGTTTTTCGATTGTCTCACGTTTAACACTAATCTACAATAAAAATAACTAAAAACAACTCTGCATACATAATATCGTTTTGTTTTTGTTATGCTTGTAACTTGCAATTTACGAGCAACAACCATTTAGGCTGATTTTTAACAACCAAGGAGTAGTGAAAACCTCACATGCACTTAGACAACAATGACACAAAAACTACAGCTAGCGCAGAAACTTGTTCGGCGGGCGCGGCGGGCGCGACAGGCGCGGTGGGCGTAGCGGGCGCGGCGGGCGCGGCGGGCGCGGTGGGTTCGGCGGGCGCGACAGTTCAGGCCATCAATAGTACAATGCTTGCAACCCCCAAAAACCCAGAACAAATTTTAAGCCATGTGCAATTTGGTACTGATGGCTGGCGTGCTATCATAAATAAAGACTTTAATACTGGCACGCTAGCAAGAGTTGCCGAAGCTACCGCCAAAGTATTTCGTGAAGACAACCCATTGGCGCCCACGCAAAATAACGATGAGCAAGGGCATGCCCCCCAAAGCGATTTAAAGAACGGAAGCGAGGGTTTCTCAACAAAAAATACCATTATAATAGGCTACGATTGCCGTCAGGATGCTGGTCGTTATGCGGCCTTTTTTGCCGCTATTATCGCTAGGCATGGCTTTGATGTTCGCATTTCAGATAGCTACTGCCCAACACCTGCACTGTGTTGGTCGGTTGCCCATGAACCGCAGGCGGTAGGTGGCGTAATGCTCACGTCTAGCCACAATCCTGCCGAATGGCTTGGAGTCAAGCTGCGCATGAGTGATGGTGGAGCGTCTCCAAAAGCATTCAGCGATCGTGTTGAGGATGCCATGCAGCTTAAGCTCCCCGAAAGCTACGAACGCGCGCTGCAGGTTGCAGAGCTTGCCGGCAATGGCGAACCTGGTCTGCGCGCACAGCCTATCTCTATTGCTCCAGAATTGCACTTTGTAGACCTAATGCAGCCATATCTAAACGAGCTTTTTAACTTTGTAGATACTAAGGCCATTAGTGCCGCCAACCTGCGTGTAGTGGTAGACCCGCTTTATGGCGCTGGGCGTGGCTATCTAAGCGCACTGCTTGCCGCTGCAGGAGTTGAGGTTGTCGAGATTAACAACGCGTCTGACCCCAGCTTTGCCGGACTACACCCAGAGCCTATCCTGCCTTGGATTAAAGCTGGCCTAGATAAAACGAGTGAACTAGGCTATGACGCATGCTTTATAACAGACGGCGATGCCGACCGCATTGGCGCTGGTGATGCTCAGGGTAATTTTGTAAACCCGCATCGTATCCTTACGCTTTTGGTCGCTCACCTTATGCAAAGAGACACAAAAGGCGCATTGCCAAATCGTGTTGTGCGCACACTTAGTGGCTCAAATTTAGTCAAGCGACAATGCGAGCGCTTAGGTCTTAAGCTAACAACTACGCCTATTGGCTTTAAGTGGATTTACGAGCAAATGCTGTCTGGAGATGTTCTTATAGGTGGAGAAGAAAGCGGCGGCATAGGCATACCTACACATGTTCGCGAGCGTGATGGTCTATTAATGGCGCTGCTGCTTACTGAGCTTATGGCACTTAAGGGCAAAGGCTTGGGCGTACTTGTTAGCGATCTTTTGACCGACTTGGGAAACTTTGACTACGCCCGTCGCGACCTTAAGCTTAACGAGGAACAAAAATCATTATTTATGTTAGAGCATGCGCATGCTAGCAAGCTAGCATGCGAGTATCAGCACTTGTTTGATTCTTTAGCTGAAACCATCACAGCAATTGACAGGCGCGATGGCCTGCATTTAAGCTTTGCTAGTGATGCCTGGTTGCTTATGCGCCCAAGTGGAACCGAGCCCTTGGTTCGCGTCTACGCCGAGGCAACAACAACAAAACGCGTGCAGGAACTACTAGATATTGGTTGCAGTATTGCATCTGGCACAAAATTGCTTAGCTAGAAACACTAAGGCAGAGGTCAAACGACACAGGCAGCGTTTCATATTACACCTGCCATAAAATTGCTAGACTAGAAACACGCTGGAAAACGTTAGAGCACAAAATTGCTTTGCTAGAAACACTAATTCATCTATGTTCTTTGCCAATTGCCTGCGCATTTGCTCTTAAGTACCTTGCATTTGCTCTTAAGCACCTTTAAATTGCTCTTAAGCACCTTTAAATAGCGCGCCTCTGAGCCATGCTCACATTAGTTTCCAGCCAAGACTGCACTGTGCCAGTGTCAAAGCCAGAGCTAGAGCTTATTACTAAAGCATACATTTCTTCGCTGTGCAAAAGCTCTGCCAAAGCATCCGTTAGCTGAATCTCGCCACCTGCTCCTGGCTTAGTTTGCGCAAGAATCTGCATGACGCGAGGACTAAGAAGGTAGCGTCCAAAAATTGCCAGATTGCTGGGTGCTTTGTCTACGGATGGCTTCTCTACCAATGAAGTGATGCGCCAGACATCCTCAGTGTTTTCAGATGACAGAACCAGCTCGTCGGATGTTGGTCGAGATGACTCGGCATTACAGACATCCTCAGTGTTTTCAGATGACAGAACCGGCTCTTTGGCAATTACTCCAAAACGTGAAACTTGCTCATAAGGAACAGCAAATACTGCCAGCACACTAGCACCGTTATGGGCGTCACTAACAGCTTTCATGCGTGGTAAGATGTCATTATCGGGAACTATAACATCTCCCAATAAAACGTAAAATGGCTCTGCCACGGTTGCCTCTGC